>NZ_JAFGYS010000009.1:0-300175 GCF_017491705.1 Pseudomonas sp. 86_A
GAGCGCATTCCTTGGGGGGGGGGTGGGGAGCTTAAAGGAAAATCGCTGTCGTCAGATGCTCAAGTATTAAACGTTTAAGCGTGACGGACTCAGACTTAACATTTGCGGAAGCGCATCAAACATCACCCCGAACTTCAAATGCAGTGACTGGCCTTGATCGGCTGCGACCCCAATCGCTTCAAACTGTTGATGCTCGACTCATCACCTTTGTCAGCCGCCATCTGATAACAGGCTAACGCCCGAGACATATCCTTCGTTCCCAACTCACCACCCTCAAAGGTAGAAGCCAGATAATTCATCGCGTCTGTGGAACCCATGGTGATCGCCCGAATGACCTGCTCTTCTGCCTGCTTGGGATGGAGGCAAGGGCCGTTATAGTCGGTGGAGTTTCCTGAACAAAGAAACGTGGCATAGCCCAGCGCGCCACTTGGTATTTTCGAGGCCGCTTTGAACAGCGCCTCAACCTTGCTGGTTTCCAGCTGAGAGGCCATCTGCGAAAGACTCAAGCGTGCCGCCGACAGGCTCGCCTGCGCGTCACCCGACTCTGCAGCACACACGAAATTTTCCAGCGACGCTTCAATCAACTCCACCGTCAGCGGGTATTGTTCAAGAAACCCCAGCCCACCCAACGCTTCGGCACGCTGATAACAGAAGTTCTCGGCGCGGCTCATTCCCGGGTTCTCTGTTGCGACAAGATCCTTCTCACTGATCGACCAATCCTCAATCCCCTCAAGCACCCAGCACGCCTGACGAGAGAAGTTGAAGATCTTGATATTGCTGTTGCCCGCCCGTTTATCCACCACATTGACGTGACTGTCGTCGACCTCTTCGATCTCGACCCCTGGTGTCTTGCCGGGTGTGATTGCAGCCATCAGCGGATAGGTGAAAGTAGCTCCACTGACACCCGAGGTCGAAGGCTCAAAAGTACTTCGCTCCTTTCCCGCTACCGGTTTCAACACCAGCGACTTGACCGTCATCGCAGTGAGCCGGCGTTGTGATTCGCTGTTGGCGGAAAACGCAGTCAGGAAAGGGGCGAACTCCTCCGAGGGGCAAGCGTCGCTGGTGGGAGCCGTCGAAGCGCTCTTATCGGATGCAAGCGCAGGGACGATCTTGTCCAGATACGCCGAGCGCTCGCGGCTCATTCTGGCGATACACGAGTTGACCGCGAACACATGCGCCGGCATCCCCGCCTCGATCTCGAATGCTTCCAAAGGGCAGTTAGCATCGCGCAACTTCAACCACGCACGCTGCGACTCTTTGACCTTCGCGGCGTACTCCGCGCCCAATGCCGGATCTGCTCGATAGTCAGACTCAAGTCGCGTCATCAGCTGCTTGTAGCTGACATTCAACTGCGTATCGGCAGCCTTCTTCGCCGCCTCCGAGCAGGGCACCATTTCCAGGCTTGAGGAGACATGGCTGCAGTCGTCCTGCGCATAGACCGCAGAAACAGGCAGCAGAACGGCCAGAAGGGTAAAAACGAAACGGTTCACTGTGTTCATCCTTGAGTCATTCAGGTTTTGCGCTTGGCGAACCGGGGCCAAACCACGTTCACGCATAATAAAGCGTGGCCTGCCCTATTAAACGCAAAGCATTGGCAGCCATCGCTATTTAGCACCATTTATTTTCTTTATATAAGATTTTATCAACCCTGCATTAACATAAGGAAAATGTTGCTCCTCACCTTCCTGATACCCTTCCATCCCACTCAAGTTCTTATCAAACCTGACAAGCTTATTCACAACCAGTTTATTGTCCGCACTCTTTTCATACCCATAAACTTGATAAAGGGTTCCGTACGTCCCGATTCCTCTGCTCGTAATTTCCCAAGAAACCAAAACAAGCACATTTTTTTTACCCTTTACCGGATAGAAGAAAATCGACTCAATTTTTGGATCTGACCCAGCTACATCGTATTTATCGACAAGACTTCTATTTTTTTTATTATCGGTATCAACAACATCCAAAACCAAGGAAACCGGAAACTCCGCGCTCCCTGTCTGCAAAAAGGAAAGCTCCCCTCCCTTTACAACATTAGTTTTAAACGGGCCCTGAATCACTCGTCCCTGAAGGTAATCTACATCTTGCGCATTGCTGGAGTTTGCTATAAGAAAAACGAAAGCAAACATGAAAAAACGGAGCATAGTAAATGACCTCTTAGTTTATATTCATTAGTGCAGCAAGGGCTTGGTATCTGTTGTTCCTGTCCGTATACCCGTTTTGGCCGCCATTCACCATTTGCGTTACATCGACCACGCTACCCGTCTTTGCAACTTCGCACAATTTTGTGCCTCCCTGACCAGTTTTGGTAAACCAGAAGACGAAGGCGGACTCAACACCGTATTCGGTTGAGGAAATCAAGAGATCTGGATTGGCCACGAAATCCTGAATATCTGAAGGATTTCGCTGATTATGCACATTAGTAAACCGTTGATACTCGGACTTTCCGGTTACCTGTAGCATTCCACGGCCACGATATCGATAACCGTCTCGACTAGCCTCATTGCCATTACCCATTCGATCCGCGTAAACATAACTGGCAAGATTTTCAGCGTTCATCGCGTAATGACTTGTTTCCGACCAAAGCTTGCTTCTCAACACACCAAAATCGCAACTATCCGTTTGCTCATTATAGCCATTCACATTGTTATGCCGTCTGCACCCATAGGTTTTCTTCATTTGTCGGGCACTGTAATTCAGGCCTTCTTCAATAATCCTGAATTGACTTTCGTGGCCAACTTGGGAGAGAAAATGTGCAATAGCTTTAGGTTGCTCAAGCTTATACGCCGCAGCATACTTATTAAGATACGGCAAAATATTCGAGTGATGTGCTTCCGCCCCTGCTGGATTAGCAGCCCGAAGCATCTCTAAGGTAATAAGATCACGTGGCGCAGTAAAATTCCCGATAAGCGCAATAGGGTGAATATGCCGAACATTAGTATCACTGGTAATTCCATGCTGCCCGACAAGCTTGTCCCACCAGCTCAATTTCTTAATTCTTGCCTTTTCTTCAATCCATTCACCATGTGGCTCTGATTCACTATGGCCCATCAATTCATCCAGAGAATCCCATTTTTCTTGTTTGAATTGCCACTCATTTTCATAGCGTGTAACCATCTGAGAAATCGGCTGTGCGAACCAAGGTTTACTCAAAGCCTCTTTTATTTCCGAAGGCGTGAGTTTTTTATCGCCGTTTCTGTCTAGAATTTTGTAAAGATTTTGCTTTGTAGATCCCTCTTCGGCGTTGCCGATATTAGGCTGGTAGTTAGCTTGCTCTTCCTCACTAAGACCTTCCTGTGCATGAAGAAACGCGGCCAAATGATCCACGTTACTTCCAGCCTCATCTATAAAGCTGAAACCCTCCCACTCAAATGGTGAATGGCGTGACAACGCAGTATCCGGCTCTGCAAACCAACCGCTGATTTCATTCCCTTCGGCATCCCCCAGCAACCCGTCCAGACGCCACCAAAGCGTATAGGTAGTGGTTCCACCCATGACAACAGGAACCTTTATCTTTTTTTCCGCGGGTAGCGCTTCCAATACCCCGACAGGGATAAAGAAGTCATAGCCAACCTTTTTGTGGGGATCGGTCACTCTCGGAGGATTTGTTGCGCTCATTCCTTGCGTGTGAGTGACCAACACGCTGTCTTTTGGAATTTTTACGAGCGTTTTTCCAGCGGCGGGCATCCCCGCAGCTTTCTCTTTACTCAGTTCGGTGAATGCCTTTACGTCTTCGCAGCTAAATACCTCAACGTGCAGCAGATTCTTTGGCGCCGAATCCGAATGGTTTTGATATTTGCCCACGTGACCGATCAGACTCCCAGCCGTAATCGGGAATGGGGTCGCCAAAACATGTACCGAGTCCTTCTCGGCTGGCTCACTTTTAGCTTCAAGGTTCCCCTCCCAGACATACCCGAGCACCTCAGCAGATGCCAGCGGAGGAATAGCATTCCCGCTGACGATCTCCAGAAGTTTTTGGTACTTGCCACGCGTCCCGTCGCTCCCGATTCTGACTTGCGTGCCGTGGGGCAAAATGGCTTTTTCAGCGCCAGATCGGCTTGCAGAAGCGCGAACGACCAAACCTTTCTGAGGTGGGTTCATCGGGTCTTTTGCAGCGGCGCCAATGACGTAAGTGTTGGGTGTCGGGCCCGCCGTCATTTCTCTCTTGAAAACCCAGCCTGCTCCGGGTTGGAGATCGGTATTAGCCGGCGTGACGCTGACCACCTTGAGCCAACCATTTTGCTCTTCCCCCGTCTCGACGACCGTACCGCGGCTCAAAACCGTTAGCACGGTTGCGTACCCTGGCTTACCACGCGGTTCCTGACGAACGCGCAAACCGAGGATTTCGTCGTCGGCCGTTGCTTTGACTTGCAACGTACCACCTCCCCAAAAGGGCGGCCGCGACAATGCTGCAGTTTCCTCATAGTTCTTCCACTGCAACAAATGCATATAAAGACTGAAAAAAATCAGGCTTGGACCAGGTGCTGACGGCGAAGCAGACGATCCTGCAGGAGCTGGGGTTGCGGGTTGTACCGGCACTTCCAAACGATGCTTAACCAATACAAAACCAGTCGAAAACTCAGCCTCAGCCGTACCGTAGGCGGATTTCGGGTACGTGCTATCAATGCGATAAGCGACTACTTCACCGTCAGCGATGCATTTAACTTCTGCCAAGTCCGGCACTAGACCCGAGGCTTCATCGAAATGAACACCACCATGCCAAAGGCCATTAGCACCCAACGGGTAGAAACCATCTTTGGCCTTGGCTAAAGCCTTGTAAAACTGCTGCGGATCAGTCGCCCCTGCCGCTCCAACTTTTAATGGATACGACCATTTTTCTACTTTCTTGGTTGTCTCTGTCATTACCAATTACCTGAATTCTGATCCCTGGTGGCTTGGATTGCCGTCAATGTCTTACCCGGAAAAGTTGAGCATTCGTTTCGGTTTGCGTTTGACCTGTTCTTCAGGCGCATTCCCCAACGCCTGATCCATCAAACTCCCCGCCTTATCCTTATCCGCCGCCCCCGGCAGCACCGGCGGTTTAATCCCGATCCCCGTGCCGGAACCAGCCGAGCCGCCAGCATTGATCTTGATCACCGGCCCAACCACCGTAACCCCACCGCCATCCAGCTTGATAAAGCTCCCACCCCCAAGAATGGTCAGCTCCGTCCCCGCCTCGATAACAATCTTGTCCCCAGCCTTGAGATGTATCTCTTTCCCCACACTGGTGAGCTGCGCAGTCCCCAGCTTCACATGCTGGTTCTGCCCCACCGTCAGGTGATCATCCAGCTTCGCTTCAACCTTGCGGTCGGAGATCGTGGTGCGGTGTTCTTCGGCCTTGAGTTCGGTGTAGGTGTTCTTCACCACGGTGTCGTGGCGTTCGTTGCCGACGCGGATTTTCTGGTCGTGCTCGATGTTTTCGTCCCAGTCGCGCTGGGCGTGGATGTAGATCTGCTCGGCGCCTTTTTTGTCTTCGATGCGCAATTCGTTGTAGCCGCCGCCACCCGGGGAGCTGAGGGTTTTGAAGACGCTGCGGGTTTTGTTGGCCGGCAGGGCGTACGGCACCGGGTTTTCCTTGTGGTACAGGCAGCCGGTGACGAGGGGTTGGTCGGGGTCGCCTTCGAGGAAGGTGACGAGGACTTCCATGCCGACGCGCGGGATGGAGATGGCGCCGTAGCGGTCGCCGGCCCAGGAGCTGGAGACGCGTAGCCAGCAGCTGGTTTTGTCGTCGGCGAGGCCTTCGCGGTCCCAGTGGAACTGGACTTTGATGCGGCCGTATTGGTCGCAGTGGATTTCTTCGCCTTTGGGGCCGGTGACCATGGCGGTCTGGCTGCCGAGCACGCGTGGTTTCGGGTGTTCGAGGGCCGGGCGGTAGAACACGTCCCACGGGGTGGCGAGGAACGTGTTGCGGTAGCCCTGGTGGAAGTCGTCCTTGTTGTCGGTGGTGTCGCTGGTCACGCCTTCTTCGAGGACTTGCGGCTGTTTGCCTTCGTGGAAGATTTCGGTGAGCAGCCACAGGTCGTTCCACTCGCTGCGCGGGTGATCGGACATGGCCATGAAGTGGCCGCTGACCAGTTTGGTCTGGTCGCCGCGACCTTCGGCCTGGCGGTAGTCGGCGCGGTGGCGTTCGAGGGCGCGCTGGCTGAGGAACTTGCCGCGCGCGCGGTCGATGAAGCGGCCCGGGTAGTCGTAGTCTTCGAGATCCGGTTCAGTGCTCTCGCCATCCGGCTTGTACGCCGCTTCCATTTGCAGGCGCGGTTTTTCGAAGTCGTAATCGCGACGCGTGGTGCGGCTGGTGCGGGTTTCCAGGCGCAGTTTGAAGCCCTTGATCACCGGTTCTTCGGCGACCATGCCGCTGCCCTGTATGTAGGCAGTCGGCTGGCCGAGGTCGGGGAACACGGTCTGGTCGTCGCCGAACACCAACAGATGGGCTTTTTCGCTGTGCTGAAAGTGGTAGTGAATACCCTCCTCTTCGCACAGGCGCTGGACGAAGTGCAGATCGGTTTCGTCGTACTGCACGCAGTAGTCGCGATCCGGGCACGGCTGGCTCAGCTGGAAGCTGTAGGCGTTGCCCTTGATCCCGTGTTCGTCGAGGATCAGCGCGATGATTTTCGGCGCCGACATCTGCTGGTAGATGCGCTGGTTGGTGCGGTGATGCAGGTATTGCAGTTGCGGCACCAGCGAGACCTTGTAGCGGGTCAGGCGCTTGCCGGCATCGCCCTGGGCGACGCGGTAGATCTGGCCGTGAATGCCCGAGCCCTGCGGATCGAATGCGAGAAACGCCTGCTTGTGCAGGAGTTTTTCCAGGTCCAGATCGGGGTTTTCGCTGACCAGTTCGAGGTCGAAACGAAACGGCTGGCTGATGCCTTCAGTGCCGGTGAACGACAGCACTTGCAGGTCGCCCACGTAGTCTTCGACCTTGAGGCTGAAGTGGGTTTCGTTAGCTGGGTTGAACATAAAGTGCTCCCTGTTCGAATGTCGTCCGTTACGCCCGAAGTCGCAACCGTTGCAGCCAGGACGAAGTGGCGCCCAAGGCGTCACGCAATTGTTCGGCAGTGATGGTGCGTTCTGCCGCATTGAAGCTCAGCGCGGTTCGCAGCGCTGGCCAGCCGTGTTTCGGTAAGTTCGCCGGGGCTTGCAGCTCGCGCTCCAGGTGCTCGTCGCGAGCCTGGGTCGAGGGCAAGCGGCGGAACGGGTGTTTGCCGCTCGCCAGTTCATAGATCACGCAGGCCACGCCGTACACGTCCGCGCTGGCCGACAACGGTTGGCCCTCAAGCAGTTCGGGGGCGGCGTAGCCCGGGGTCCAGGCATTGAAACGCTCGCGGCTCAGGTGCGGCAGGCCGGGCAAGGTGCCCTCTTCTGCTTGGCCCAAGCCGAAGTCAAAAAGGCGCAGGCCGTCTTCGCTGAGCATGACGTTGCTAGGTTTCATGTCACCGTGCAGCACGCCGCGACGGTGGGCGTAGGCCAGCGTATCGAGCAGCGGCAGCGCGATGTCGCGCGTTTCTTTCCACGGCAGGCCCAGGGGCCGCTCGCAGAGCAATTTGTCCAGGGTCAGACCACGCATGTATTCCATGGTGATGAAGGCCCGCTGGCAGTCGGTGTCGACTTCAAAAGTGTGTGCACGCACGACGTTGTCGTGGCGCAGGCGTCGGGTCAGGGCGAACTCGCTGTAGAGCAAGGCACTGGCGTCCGGCGACTCGGCAAATTCTTCGCTGAGGATTTTCAGCGCAATGTAAGGGTCGGGATCGCCGAACTGCTCGTGCAGCAGGTCCCGCGCCCGATAGACCGCACCCATGCCGCCCGCCCCGAGCAGACGCTCGAGGTGGTAGCGGCCGGCGAGTACGTCCGGCAGTGCACCGATGCTGGCCTTGGTTGGCGCCAGCAACGGCTCGGCGTTGTTTGCCTTGGCGAAGGCGAAGTAGGTCAGGTTGTTGGCCTGCTCTTCGCTCATCAGCACGTCATCGATTGGCGATTCGATATTGGTCATTGGCGGATCACCACGGCAGTCAGGTTGTCCCGGGCGGCGCCCCGCAGGGCACCGTCGAACAGACGTTCCAGCGCCACGTGCGGCGCACTCAGGCTGAGCGCGTTGCCAAGGGCATCGCTGCTCAGGCCCTGATACAAACCATCGCTGCACAACAAGAACGCATCGCCCGGATAGACCTCGAGTTCGAGGACATCCAGGGTCAGCTGCTCAGCGGCGCCGACGGCTCGGGTCAAGGCCTGAGCTGCCGGGTGCGCCGCCGCCTGTTCAACGCTCATTTGCTGTTCGTCGATCAGTTGCTGTTGCAGCGAATGGTCCTTGGACAGCTGATACAGCCGCTGCCCGCGCCACATGTAGCAACGGCTGTCGCCGGCCCAGATGCAGGCCGCGCGATTGCCTTCCACCAACAGCGCCACGACGGTGCTGCCCATGATGCTGTCGTGGCGTCCGGCGGTGACCGTCAACTCTTGCCCCAGGCGCCGGTTCAGCCAGTGCAGGCACTGGCGGATGGCTTTGAGGCGTTCGTCGAAGTCCTCGTGTTGCGGCAGTTCAGCCAGGCTGGCGACGATCAACTGGCTGGCAATGTCGCCCCCCTGATGACCGCCCATGCCGTCCGCGACCACCCACAGCCCCTGCTGCGGCGAGTCGAGGAAGGCATCTTCGTTGCGCGCCCGCACCTTGCCCGGGTCGGTACGCGCCGCGCTACGCCAGGGACTGGCCACCAGCATCAGAGCTGCACCGGCATACGGAAGGTGCGCAGCACGCCCATGTCGAACGGATTCGGCGTGCGCTGGCTGGTCAGCAAGTAGTTGGCGCGCAGGCCACCCACGTCGGCTTTCAGCACCAGCACGTCGCGACCGCTCAGGTACTCGGTCTGCATCAGGTCGAACAGACGGAACAGCGACCATGGGCCGGAGTTCTTCTCGATACCGATCGGACGCCCGGCCATCTTGTCCATCACCAGGCTGGTGCGACCGTCTTCAGCATCGGTCGGCCACTTGAACGATACCGGCACAATCGGGCCGTGACGGTATTCGATGGTCTTGTCGCCGAACTTGAACTCGGAACGGCTCACCGCCGGGTCGAGGGTGTACGGTTCCAGTTTGAACTGCACGGTCGGCTCGGCCGGGTTGATCGAGAAGAAGCTCTGGCGAATGGTCAGGGCTGCCGCCATCTGGTCGAGATACATCTTCGACACCGGCAGGCTGTGACCGTCGACGCTGCGCATCCTGTAGTTGCCCGGATCACCGCTGACGAACGGACGCATGTAGCTGTCGAAGAAGCGGTCGACGGTGCCTTGAGCCCGGAAGAACTCGCGGAAGTCGCTGATCGCCACGTCGCTGGTGCTGCTGGCGCTGAACGGATAACGCTTGCTGATGGTTTTGCCATACACGCTGTACAGCTCGTTCTGATAACGGCCGTTCAGGTATTGGTAGGCATCGTTGAGCACCAGGCGCCACGAGTCCTCGGCCAGCACGTTGAACCACACGCTCAGCGGACGCGGCAGGCGACCCGAGGCGGCACGCAGATTGGTCAGCGCATCACGCTGGCCGCTCATGCGGGTTTTCGCCAGTTCGAACGCGGCTTGTTCCGGTGTACTGGAGCGGGCCAGACCGGACAGTTGCAGTTGCAGGTCGTTGAGCGCGCTGAGGGCCGGGGTCAGGTCAGCGGCCGGGCCGTTGTTGTCATCGAGCAAACGATGCAGCGGCTCGAAGCGGCGTTGCAGCGACTTCTTCGCGGTGTCCGGCAGGCTTTTCGCCACGGCCATCGCCGAAGCCTTGTCGGCGACAGCCGAGGCCAGTTTGCCGACCTTGCCCAGTTTGCCTTTCTGCCCAGCGAGCGCATCAGCAGCATCACCGGCTTCATCCACCGGATCGGCAGCGGCCGGGAAGCGCGTGTTCTCGCGTACTTCAGTGAGCAATGCCAGCACCGGCGAGTTGGCCGAAGTCAGGCCCGCCAGTTGCTCGGCGCCTTCACCGGCGTCGCTGATCGGCGGCAAGGCCACCTGGCCAACGGCTTCACTCCAGTAGTTGGCGTAGTCGCGGAAGTACAGTTGCTCCAGCTCGACCATCAGGCGACGCAAGTCCATGTCGCTGATGCCCGCGCCTTCGCCCAGCACCCAGTTATCACGCAGAATGTCGGTGACCAGCGCCGAACCCTGCACCGAGAAATACTGCTGATAACCCTGCTGGGTGTAGAACCCCGGGATCACGTATTCGGTGCCGATGAACAGCGAGCCCTGCGGGCCGAGGTGTTGACTGAAACGGTATTCCGGCAGGTTGCGCGCTTGCTCGCGGAGCATGCGGTAGACCACGGTGGCCAGCGATTCGGCGCGCAGGACCTGACGTGCCTGTGTCACCAGCTGATCGTTCAGCGGGTAGATGAACGGCTGCTTCAGCAGGCGCTCAAGGTGGGTGTTCAGGCCGTTCTGCACCGCGGTGTTGCCGGTGTAGCGCTGCGACCAGTCAGTGGCAACCCAGTCCTTGAGCCACGCGGCGTCACGACGGTCTTTCATGTTCAGCATCAGGTACGCACGCAGGCTGTTGAGCAGCTTTTCGCGGTCCTTCATGTTGGCGCGGATCTGCCCTTCGAGCGTGGTCGCGACCCGTGGCAGCAGCTGCGCTTCGAGCTCGTGCTCGTAGGCTTGCTTGACCACCGGATTGACGTCTTCGCCCTGATACAGACCGCCACGCTCGTGGTACGAGACGTCACCCTTCTTCGGGAACACTTGAGTTGCGGCGTAGCTGGTGTCGAGGGTTTTCAGCACGCCCATCGCATCATCACGCGGGGTCAGCGCCGAACGCTGCTGAGTCCAGTTCTGCGCCAGTGTGCGCAGGTTTTCCAGACGTTCGTAGTTGGCCGAGAACCCACCGGCCCAGAGCATGCCGAACAGCGCCAGTGCCGCCAGTGCGCCGACGTACAGCGCACGCTGGCCCCAATGAATGCGGCTGCGCTCGCGCTTGTCGAGGCCGGCCAGATCCGACTCCGGGAAAATCACCCGGCTGAACAGATGATGGATGAAACGTGAACGGCCACTGCGCAGGGTCGGCAGCACGCCGGCATTCATGCCCAGATTGGCGCCGATGCCGGCGGTGGTCGCGTCCATTTCCTGAGTCAGGTGCGGGGCACTGGTCAGGTAGAAACCACGCAGCAGCGAGGCGCGCTGGTAACGGTTGCCGGTGAACGCCATATCCACGAACAGGCACAAACGCTCGCCGATCTGCCCCAGTTGATGCGGGAAGTCGAGGATGCGGCCACGGCGCTGGGTATCGCGCTCGGAGTGCATGCGCATGATCACCTGATTGTTCAGGCGCCGCAGCAGCTCTTCGAACTCGCCGCGCAGTACAGCGACGTCGGTGCCAATCTGATCCTTGCGGAAACTGGTGCCCAACACCTGATCGCTTTCTTCGCGGGTCAGTTGATCGAAGAACTCGTCGAAACCGAGCAGCTTGTCAGCCTTGCTCAGCACCAGATACACCGGCACATCGACGTGCAGTTTCTGATAGACGTCTTGCAGACGACCACGCACCTGGCGCGCCAGGGTATCGATGTCCTGCTCGCTGCCACCGATCAGGGATTCCACCGGAATGGTCACCAGCACACCGTTCAACGGACGCCCGCGACGGCGCTTGCGCAGCAACTCGAGCAAGGTAGTCCAGGCACTGCCGTCGACTTCCGCGTCCGGCTGGGTGGTGTAGCGCCCGGCGGTGTCGATCAGCACACCGTGGTCGGCGAAGTACCAGTCGCAATGACGGGTGCCGAGGGTGTCGCGGGTCAGCTTGCGGTCGATCTTGTTGATCGGGAATTCCAGCCCGGAGAAGTCCAGCAGGCTGGTCTTGCCGGAAGCCTGCGGACCGATCAGCAGGTACCACGGCAAGTCGTTGCGCCAGCGTTCGCTGCGGCCGCGATACAGGCTCGAAGTCTTCAGGGTTTTCAGCGCGTCCTTGAAGCGCGCCTTCAACTCTTTCTGCTCTTCTTCGATCAGCTCGTCACGACGAATGCGATCCTGGCCGTCTTCGGTTTCTTCGACGGCTTTCTTGCGGATACCCGCGCGCCAGCTGACGAAGACCATGGTCAGGCCCCAGATCAGGAACAGCACGCTGATGGTCAGCAGACGCGAGGTCGCGCTCTCCCAGAACTTGTAGTCATCCACTGCCAACAACGGGCCGACGAACCACACCAGCAGCGCCACGAACAGCACCAGCAGCAGGGTCCAGACCCAGGTCTGGCGCAGGAAGGCGCCGACTTTCTTGAAAAACTTTTTCATCACACGTCCCTGTTACGGCTGCGACTGCGGTTGAACCGCGGCCGGATCAAGCGGCTGATAAGGTTGCAGAACGGTGTCGCGCTGCTCGCCCAGGACCCAGGCGAAGCCCGAATACATCACCACCAGGCAGACCAACGTGAACAGCACCACCATCCACGCCGGCACGATGCGCACCAGGTTGCGGCGCTGATCGTTGAGGCCTTCCCAGTGCGGCGACAACTCGCGCGGCACGTCGCCACGCAACTGACGGATCTGCCGGTACAGGGCGTCGCGGATGCCTTCAAGTTCGAGCATGCCACGCGCCTGCACGCGGTACTTGCCCTCGAAACCGAGGGACAGGCACAGGTACATCAGCTCGAGCATCGGCAGGTGTTTGACCGGGTTCTTCGACAGGCGATCGAGCAGCTGGAAGAACTTCTCGCCACCAAAGGTCTCGTTGTGGAAGCTGCTGAGCAGGCTCATCTGCGACCACTCGCTTTCGTTGCCCCACGGCGTGGTCACGACCGCTTCGTCGACCACGGTGCAGAGCACGTAACGGGCGGCCATCACCTGGCTGCTTTCGGCGCCGTTGTGCAGGGCGCGCACTTCAAACAGCTTGAGCCCGACGGTCAGACGCTCGTTGAGCGCGTAGAGGTCTTCGCGGGTTTCGCTGTGCTTGAGGCGCACCACTTCCGAGAGCAGTTCGGACGACGCCGCCACCAGCGAATTGAGGCTGATGTTGAAGGCCTCCGCCGGGCGCAGGCGCGCGGCGTAGATCATCCGTTCTTCCAGTTGCTCGAAGCGCGGTGGCGCGGCGAAGTCGGTCAGCGGACTCGCTGCCGGTCCGTGGCCCTGACGATCGAGCAGGACGGTTTTGTCGTCCTGGTTGTAATCCGTTTCCTTGATCATGTCGGTCAGTTCCTGATGGCCCAGAATTTCAGTTCAAGCTCGGCAAATTCGCCGGACACGTGGAACGCGAAGCCGCCGGAGCGCTCGAGTTGCGCCAGGTCTTCGGAACTGAGTTCGAGGATGAAGTAGGTTTTGTTCGAGTGGAACGCGATCTGCCGCGGGGCCACCGGCAACGGTTTGACCTTGATCCCCGGCAAGTGCAGGTTGACCAGTTGGCGGATGCGCTCCACCGGGCCGACCTTGAGGTGCGCCGGCAAGCGGTGGCGCAGTTCTTCGGAGTCGCAGTTGGCACTCGCCGCCAGCACGAACGAAGCCGAGCCCAGCAGTTTGTGGTCGTGCAACGGCGAAACGATGATGCCGTACTGGCGCGCTTGCAGGATCAGCTCGATGGCGTGCTGTTCCAGCACCATCGACAGCACCTGACGAATCGCTTCCATCAGTTTGCGGAAGCTCGCGCCCTGATCGGCGTGGGAATAACGGCTGTCCAGACGCGGACGCTTGCTGTCGCTGGAGAAGGTCGCCAGATCGCCGAGCATGGTCAGCAGCGTGCGGTACAACTCTTCCGGATGCACCTGCTCCAGACCCAGGTAATGGCGCAGCAGCAGTTCGGTGCGGTTGATCAGTTGCAGCATCATGAAGTCACCGACTTCCGCGCCGCCAACCTTGCCGTTGGAGCGAATCCGCTCGGCAATCGTGTCGCCCCGATGGTTGAGCATGCTGATGACTTCTTTCAGGCACGACAGCAGATAGCTGGACGCGTGGGCCTGAATGTAGGTCGGCACGAAGTCCGGATCGAGGCTGATCACGCCGTCGGGCGTGGTGTCGAGCACGTCGCAGATCTTCAGCTTCACGTAGGCCTGATCGCTCTGCTGCTCGCCGAGCAGCAGTTTGAAGTCCGGGCGGCCACAGCTGACCTGGCTGGCGGAGTCGTCGCCGGCGTTGGAGTCGGCCACTTCGGCGTCATACGCGGTGTAACGCGCCAGCACGTCGGATTGCTCCGGACGGCGCGCTTCGATGTGGTTACCGGTAACCAACGGCAGCGCCAGGTAGATCGGGGTGTTGCCGGTGTTCGGCGGCACATCCAGCGCCAGCGGTTCGGTGTTGCCGCCGAGTTCGAACAGGCTGCCGTCCGGCAGGATCCCCGACGCGGCACTGATCACCAGTTTGCCCATGTTGAGGAACTGCAGGTCGATCTCCAGATTGAGGAAACCCCAGGTGTAGCCACCCAGCAATTGGGTGCGGGTTTTCATCTGGTGATCGTAATAGCGATCGTTGTGCTGAAAGTGCTGCGGCCGCAGCAGCATGCCTTCCTGCCAAATGACTTTATGGGTATTCATGTTCAGTCATCCGCCTTGGCGAGCGCTTCATGGGTGTTGCGGATACCCGCCTGATCCAGGGTCAGATCAGCTTCGGTCAGCTCCAGCGGCGTGACCTGCACGGTATAGCGCCACTTGGTTTCCGGCAGATCGCGGTAGGCGGCGAGAACGCCGACGTAGCGGCTGCCCTCCTCCACGCTGAGCTTCATTTCCACGGTTTCACCCGGGCGCAGTTCGAGTTCTTCGCTGGCCACCAGATCCGGGTTGAGGGATTCCTTGGCACGCTCGTAAAGGCTGAAGAAATCAGCGTTCTCGAAGGTCACCGGGTGCTTGAGCTCGAACAGGCGCACGACGATCGGCGACGGGCGACCGTTGAGGTCCGGGTTGAGCTGATCGCTGCCGGTCAGCTTCAGGTTGATCTTGGTCACTTTCGAGTACGGCGACAGCGACGAGCATCCGGCCAGCAGCACCAGCACGGTGAGCGCAGTCAGCGTCTTGAAAAAAGCGGTCGAGCGGCGAGACATGCGCATCATCCTTGGTGGTCGGTGTGGAGGGTGGAGATCAGGCGGATCTGTTCTTCGTAGGCCTGGGCGAAGTCGCGGGCCAGCAGACGCTCGCTCCAGTCATCGTCCTGACGCAGTGCCTGGTGGTAACGGCCGAACGCTCTCCAGCGTCCGCCCGAGGTGGCGATCAACGGCTTGTTGTCGCGCTCGAAACGCAGGGTCAGTTGCTCTGGCGAGAAGTGCTCCAGAGTGCCGCGTACGGCGGCCCGGCTGGCGGTGAGCAAAGCCACCTGATGCGCCTGCAGATCGCGGAACGCCCGAGAGATCGCCTGTTCGGCCGGCAGATGACCGGGCTTGTGCGGCTGCAACAGAATCTCCAGCGCTTCGCTCGGATCGACGGCGAATTTCAGCGGGTTCTTGTTGGTGCCTTGCACGGTGGTCTGGGCCAGACGCAGTTCGTTTTTCAGCTCCGAACGAGTGCGCAGGCTCTGCTGCAAACCGCCGATGCTCTGGCGCAGCAGACGCGCGGCGTTCAGCGCCAAGGCTTCGCGGGCGTCGTGATCGAGGCTTTTGACATCCACACCCAGCGCCGCGCCGAAATGCTCCCAGAACCCTTCGCTCTGACGCTCGACGGCTTTCGGGGCCGGAGCTGGCTCGGGTTCAACCGGGGCAATCAGCTCCGGCACCATCAGGCTTTCCATGTCGATGCGCGCGTAGTCGGCGCGCTGGCGGGTGTCTTCCGGCTTGGTGTTCGGTGCCAGCAGCTCGTCGATTTCCGAGTACACGCGCTCTTGCTGTTCGAGGGCGTTGAGCGGATCGAGGTCGAGAAACGCGTCGTCCGGAATGATGCTGCCGGCGGCACGCGGACGGCCGACTTCACCGTCGAAGGTCGCCGGGTCACGCACCAGCCGTGCACGGATCTCGAAGTCGCCGAGCACGTAGGTGCTGCCGTGCTCGATGCGCACCGGTTCACCCTTGTGCAGGCGCGCGCCGCTGTCACCGTCCTGGACACCGTTGCTGCTGGTGTCGGTCAGGAAAAACGTACCTTCGCGGTAGCTGACGATCGCGTGGTGATTGGACAGATGACGCTTGCGGTCAGGAATGATCCAGTCGCAGTCCTCGCCCCGCCCGATCACGCCGCCGGCCTGTTTGAAGGTCTTCTGGCACAGCTCGGTGGGCACGAACTGCTTGGTGTTCAGCATTTCGAAAACCAGTTCCATGTTTGATGCTCCTTGCGGTCACTTGCCGCGATTGACCGCTTGCGGATCACCCAACGGGCGATAGTCGTTGTCGTTGAATTTGTAATTGCCGCTACAGCCGCCAAGGCCGCATAGAACGACGAGGGTCAGCAGGACAGCGTGCCAGTGACGAACAGACATCAGAGGGTCTCCAGGGGTAGACAAAGCACAAAGCGCCGACCCTTGCGGGCGGCGCTGAAATTAATTCTTTGGGTGGTCTCGAAGGCTCTACATCGGGGCCTTGAGCCAGACCATCGAGGTACAAGTACCTCTTGTGGCAAGTGAGCAATTTGTGGCGAGGGAGCTTGCTCCCGCCGGGGTGCGCAGCAGCCCCAAAACCAGACACTGCGATGCCTCAGGGAAACCGAGTTCATCGGGTTGCGACTGCTGCGTAGCCGAGCGGGAGCAAGCTCCCTCGCCACAGAGGAATATTCCGATTCAGGACACTTCTGCAGATCAACCATCGAAGTCACCCAAATTGATATTCAGGCGCCCGAGGCGGTACAGCAGCGTGCGTCGTGGCAAGCCCAGTTCGCGGGCGGCGAGGGTCTGGTTGCCGTCGTTCTTGCGCAGGCAGTCGAGCAACAGCGTGCGTTCGACCTTTTCCAGGCGTTCGCGCAGATTCAGGCCGCTGTGGTCTTCGGGCATCGGCTCCATACGCAGAGAGAAATGCTCGGCCAGCAACTCACCGCCCTCGCACAACAGCACGGCGCGCTCGACCAGGGCCTTGAGTTCACGCACGTTGCCGGGGAAGTTGTACCCGGACAGATGTTCCAGCGCCGCGCTCGACCAGCGCACCGGATCACGCTGCAAATACGCGCAGGTCTTCTCGGCGAAGTGGTGGGCCAGTTCGAGGATGTCGCCCTCACGCTGACGCAGGGCCGGCAGTTCGATCGGGAACTGCGCGAGGCGGTAGTAAAGGTCCTCGCGGAATTTGCCTTCGCTGACCAGCGTCGACAGATCGCGGTGCGTCGCGGCGATGATGCGCACGTCGATCTTGTGGGTGTCGTTGGAACCCAGCGGGCGAATCTCGCCTTCCTGCAACACACGCAATATCTTCGCTTGCAACGACAGCGGCATGTCGCCGATCTCGTCGAGCAACAGCGTGCCACCGTTGGCCGCATCGAACAGACCCGCACGGTCACGGTCGGCACCGGTGAAAGCACCTTTGCGATAGCCGAACAGTTCGCTTTCCAGCAGGTTTTCCGGGACTGCTGCGCAGTTCTGCACGATGAACGCCTGAGAGCGACGCGGGCCGCAATCGTGAATCGCCCGCGCGACCACTTCTTTGCCGGTGCCGGTTTCGCCGCGCAACAGCACGGTGTAAGGGCTATGCAGGACTTTGCTGATCAACGAATGGGTCTGGCGCATCGCCGCGCTTTTGCCGATCAGGCCATAGCCGTTGATGCTCGGCACACTGCGCGCCACCGTGGCCGATTCCGCCAGCGGCTGGCGCAGACGCTGCAGCAAGTGCAGTTGCCCAAGCACGAACGAACCCAGCTGACCGAGCGAATCGGCAAAGCCTTGCAGATCCACGCGACGACGACTGGCACACAGCAACAAGCCTTCGACCGCTTTGTGCTGATTGACCAGCGGCACGCACAGCAGCGATTGCCAGGCACCAGCAGTGGCCGGCAGAAAACTGGTTTCGTGCAGGCTGGCGCCCAGATCGTCGAGGCAGACCACGCGGTTCTGGCACAGGGCAAACTGCAGCAGTTGCTCACCGTTGTAGTCCGCCGGCAGGCTGGTGGCGGCGCGCGGTTGCAGCGCGCCGTCCAGGCATTCGGCGTTCATCCCCAGGCAGGTGTGGGTGGCGTCGAGCAGGTACAGCTGGGTCAATTCGCAACCGCTCAGCTCGGCCAGTCCACGCACGAAGTCACCCAGCAGCGCAGCCCCGTCCGCCGCGCGCGACAGGCTGGCGAACTGCGCCAGCAAGGCTTCGGCATAGACCAGTGGCTGCGGCACTTGAGTGAACATCACACCCACCTCAGGCGAACTCGCACGTCACGCTGGCGTTGCCGTCGAGCGTGGCATGCACACGCTTGAGGCTTTCACCGGTAGCCATCGCATCGAGCAAGCGGTCGGCCACCAGCGGCAGCACATGCTGGTCGAGCAGATGGTCGATCAGGCGTGCGCCGCTCTCGCTTTGCGTGCAGCGCTCGGACAGGTGATCGACGAGGTTCTGGCACCAGCTGAAATCCAGCTGACGACGGTTGAGGCGCTCGCCAAGACGACCGAGTTTGATCTCGATCAGCTCGCGCAGCACTGGGCCGCCGACCGGGTAATACGGCACCACTTTCATCCGCGCCAGCAGCGCCGGTTTGAAGTGTTTGCTCAGCACCGGGCGAATGGTCTCTTCGAGCAGCTCGGCGGTCGGACGGGCGCCGTCTTCGCAGAGGTCGCTGATCTTGTCGCTGCCCAGGTTCGAGGTCATCAGGATCAAGGTGTTGCGGAAGTCGATTTCGCGACCTTCGCCGTCGTTGGCCACCCCCTTGTCGAAGATCTGGTAGAACAGGTTGAGCACGTCCGGATCGGCCTTTTCGACTTCATCGAGCAACACCACCGAGTACGGCTTCTGGCGCACCGCTTCGGTGAGCATGCCGCCCTCGCCGTAACCGACGTAGCCCGGTGGCGCACCGATCAGACGCGAAACGGTATGCTTCTCCTGGAACTCGGACATGTTGATGGTGGTGATGAAACGGTCGCCGCCGTACAGCAGGTCAGCGAGGGCCAGCGCGGTTTCGGTCTTGCCGACGCCGCTCGGGCCGACCAGCAGAAACACGCCGACCGGTGCATCAGGCTTGTTCAGGCCGGCGGCGGTGGCGCGCATCGAGCGGTCCAGTGCGTGCACGGCTTGCTCTTGACCGCGGATCCGCGTGCGCAGGTCGGTGGCGAAGCTGGCGACCTTGGCGTTGTGCTCGCGGGCCAGTTGCGCCAGTGGCACGCCGGTCCAGGCGCTGATCACTTCAGCCACCAGACGCGGGCAGACTTCGAAGCTGACCAGACGCTCTTTGACCTGCGCGGCCGTCAGCTCGCTGTGGGTCTTGTTCAGCTCGGCCTCCAGCGCTTCGACGCTCTGGCCTTCCTCGACCTCGGCAACGAGAGTTTCGATCACCGTGCCTTCGGCGTCTTCTTCAACACTGACGGTCGGCTCGACGGCGGCGGCTTCGCGGGCCTTGGCCAGTTGCTGACGCAGTTCCAGCAGGCGCTCGGCCAGTTGCTTCTGTTCGGTCCACAGGCTTTCCAGCGCGACCCGTTCGTTTTCGGCTTCGTCCAGCCGCGCTTCCAGTGCTTCCAGCGCTTCGTGGTCGATCAACAGACCGGCTTCAGCGTCGCGGCGCAGGGCCTGACGCTGACGGCCACCTTCGGCCAGTTCGCCACGCAGACGCTCAAGGCTTTCCGGCGCGGCGGCGAGGCTGATGCGCACGCGGGCGCACGCGGTATCGAGGACGTCGACGGCTTTGTCCGGCAGTTGCCGACCGGCCAGATAACGCGCGGACAATTCGGCCGCCGAGACCACCGCGTCATCACGCAGGTAGATGCCGTGGCTTTTTTCGTAAACCTGGGCCAGACCCCGGAGGATGGTCACCGCTTCGCTGACGGTCGGTTCGTGCAGTTGCACCGGCTGGAAACGACGGGCCAGTGCCGGGTCTTTCTCGAAGTATTTCTTGTACTCGGCCCAAGTGGTGGCGGCGATGGTGCGCAGTTCGCCACGCGCCAGTGCCGGCTTCAACAGGTTGGCTGCGTCGGAACCGCCGGCATTGCCGCCAGCGCCGATCAAGGTGTGGGCTTCGTCGATGAACAGAATGATCGGTTTCGGCGAGGCTTTGACTTCGTCGATCACGCCTTTGAGACGACGCTCGAATTCACCTTTGACGCTGGCACCCGCCTGCAGCAGGCCCATGTCCAGCGACAGCAGTTCAACACCCTTGAGCACCTGCGGCACTTCACCGGCAGCGATGCGCGAGGCCAGGCCTTCGACAATGGCGGTTTTACCGACGCCGGCCTCACCGACCACGATCGGGTTGTTCTTGCGGCGGCGGGCGAGGATGTCGACCATCTGGCGGATTGCGCCATCGCGGCACAGCACCGGGTCGAGTTTGCCGTCGCGGGCCTGCTGGGTCAGGTTGTGGGTGAAGCGCTGCAGCAGCGATTCGCCCTGGGCTGCCGGCTTGCCATTGGCCGCCGGTTGCTCCTGTTGCGACAGGGCAAATTCTTTCAGGCGATCGATGTTCAACTTGGCGAGCAGCGGCTGATAACGGCTGCCGGCGTAGCGCATCGGGTTGCGCAGCAAGGCGAGGATCAGCGCGGCGTCTTCGACCTGGGTCTGGCCCAGTTCAAGGTTGGCCACCAGCAGCGCGTCTTGCAGCCACTGCACCAGCTCCGGGGCGAACACCGGGTTGCGCGAGGCGCTGTGTTCAACGCGAGATTGCAGCGCGGCGCTCAGTTCACCGGCGTCGACGTCTGCATCCTGCAGCGCGCGCGACAGCAAGCCGTTCGGACGTTCCAGCAGACCCAGCAGCAGGTCTTCGACGAGGATCTTGCTGCCGCCACGGGCCACGCAACGTTCGGCCGAACGCTCCAGGTCACGACGGGTTTCGGCGTCCAGCGCCTGGATGAGTTGTTGCAGGTCTACGTTGATCATGGCTCACGTCCTTAATGAATTTTGCTGCCCAGGGTCACCACGCCGTCTGCTTTCTCGCAGCCCAGCCAACTGGTCCAACCCAGGCGACAGTCGTTCTTCTCACCAATGCGCAGTTCGCGGATTTCTTCCGGGCGCAGCACCAGGCGAATGTCGTAATCGAGCGGGTCACGCAAGGTGAACCGCACCAGCGCACAGAGCGGCTGGTAACCGAAACCGATGGGCAGGAATTCGTGGAATCGCTCCCAGTCGAGTTCGGTGATGTGAATGCGGAATTTGCCGCTGCGGTCGCGCACTCGCTCGCCCAGGACCAGGTCTTCACCGAGCAGGCTGTTGGCGCGACCGAGACGGTTGCGCTGCTCGTCGAGGATCTCCACGCGACGCTCGATGCACTGCTCGATGACCAGGTCTTCGTGCTTGAAGTAGTAACGCAGCACGGCTTCGATCAGCGCCGCGGAGTGCGCCCGCAAGCTGAGCAAGCCGAGGTACGGCAGCAGGCGTTTCCAGTTCAGCTCCTTGGCCTTGCGGATCTCGTCGCCGCCCAGACCGATCAGGGCGAACAACTGCGAGGAGAACGGGTCGATCGCGCCGCTCTGGAAGCTGGCGCGATAGCGATACTTGCGCCAGATCGGCAGCATCAACCGTTGCAGGCGATGGTGGAACAGGTCGAGGAAGTTGCGCGTCGGGTTGCCATCCTCGCTGTCGCCCAACGCCTGTTCGCCATAGAACGCCGGCAGCGGCGAACCGGAACCGACCAGACCGATCAGGTTGAAACGGATGCGCGCACGCATCTGCCCGTGCTCTTCGAAAAACTCCACACGATCGACGTCGCTGCGCGGAAAGCCCAGGCTCGGGTTGGCCTGGAACTCGACCTGATCGTACAAATCGTCTTCGCTCAGGTACGGGTGAGCATCGCGCAGCCGATCGATCACCAGCAGCACGGCCTGAAACAGCGAGTACTCGCGTATTACCTTCGTCAGCCCGCTTAAAGCAGGGGCTGCAGGCCCATACGTGGTGTCCATTGGTACACCTCTCCCTGTGTGCTTTTTACCCGCAGCTCGTGATACGAATTGAGACTGGCGTAAAGCGCGAAAAACTCGTTAAGAACCGAGGCGAACACGAACAGGTCGCCCTCGCCGATATACCCTTCCGGATCGATGGTCAGTTCGGTGCGCAGACCGCGCACCGGCAAACCCCGATGCAGCCGGTCAACGTGGTGGTGCTTGATGTGCTTGAGGCCGCCGAGCAGGCGCTTGCTGACCTTCTCCGCGTGCTGGTCGTAGTAGCGCGGCAGGTCGTAGGTTTCGAGAATCACCTTCAACGCATTGACGTCGGCCAGCGACAGATAGTTGAGCGACATGTTGCTGATCAGCTTCCACAGGAAGTCACGGTTCAGCGGCGGCGCGAAGCTCGACGTAGCCGGGGTGATGTTGCGGAAACAGAGGAACTCCGGGGTGTCTTCGCAGGCCATGCAGATGTCGCCAAGCTTGAGCTTGCGCGGCAGGTTCTGGTTGGTGCACATCAGCTCGATCGACAGGGTTTCGTGGGCTTCGGTGTGGCGGATGCCGAAGCTCAGGTAGGTGTCGAGGCCGTCGTGCAGCAGCGACGAACGCTGGCGGATGCTGTAATGCGGACGGCTGTTGGGCACGTCAAAACTCGGGTCGTGCTCGAACGATTCGAACGGCACGTATTCCTGATAACCGAGGCCGCCAGGCTTCCAGCCGGTGACGGTTTCCACCGAGAACACGCCGCAGTTTTCCAGATCGTATTCCGCCGGCAGCAGCAGGTATTCATCCTGCTTGCCGTCGAGGCGGATCGGCAGGGCGTCGTGCGCGAACAGGTTGGCAATCGGCGTGCAGAACAGCTTCACGTTATCCAGGGTCGGACGCATGCGCATGATGCCGCTCTTGCGGATATCGAAACGCAACTCCAGGCCGCGCATTTGCTTGAGGGTGTCTTCCGGCAGCGCCTTGAGGATGTCCAGACCGTTGACGTCGACGAACAGGAACTTGTCCTGGAAGGCGAAGTATTCCTGCAGGTAGCGATAGCCACGGAAGGTGTTCAGCGGATACGGGATCAACGCTTCCTCTTCGGCAAAGCCCACTGGCTTGACCCGGTCACCCGGAATCTTGAACGCCATCGGTTTGCCGGCCACGCCATCGATTGGCTTGCCGGCACCGTCGAGCGGGATCAGTTCGATGCCTTCCAGGTTGCGCAGCAGGCTCAGGTAGAGCATCTGGCTGATGTAGCGCTCACCGGCAAAGTGTAGGCGCAGCTTGCTCAGTTCCAGCTCACCGAGGTGGCCGTCGGCGCTCATCTCCAGACGCAGGCTGAGCAGCGAACCATCGCCCTTCACCGAGTAATTCAGCGCAGCCAGATCCAGCGGCAACACTTCAGTCGGGTAGCAGGTGCGGAAACGGCAGCGCACGTCTTCGATCGGTTTGCTTTCAACTGGCGTATCGCGCTCGACCACCAGCGCCGGGCCCGAACGCTTCAACGGATCGAACTGCAGAATGCTGAACGCCGGCAGCGGGCGCATGTAGTTCGGCCACAGCAGCTGCATCAGCGAGTGGCTGAGCTCTGGCAGCTCGTCATCGAGCTTCTGCCGCAGCCGCCCGGTAAGGAACGCAAAACCTTCCAGCAACCGCTCCACATCCGGATCCCGCCCGGCCTGGCCCAGGAACGGCGCCAACGCCGGACTACGCTCGGCGAAACGGCGGCCCAGTTGGCGCAGTGCGGTGAGTTCGCTTTGGTAGTAGTGGTTAAAGGACATGGACTAACTGCCTGATCATGAATTTAAAGTGTATTTGCCGCAGTACGTGAACAACTACGACTGATGATCAACTGACCAATAGCCAAGCGAGCGAAACTTCCAACGCCGCAATTCCGACCAAAGCTAAGGCTAAGCTTGCTCATGCCGGTGTTTGATTCAAAAAATAAGTACCCAACAAATGCATAACAGGTACTATCAACACACAAACATACATCATGATCTTATGAAAACGTGACTGCCGAAACTTTGAAAAGCAACCAAGGAAGGCAACCAACAGGCAAACGATTGCCAGAAGACCAAATAGATCACTATCAGCGACACTTGCGAAATAGTCTTGGATAGTCATTTATTAAACTCCAAAAAATTCCAGCGATAGAACAGGAATTTTTTCAAGAAGTCTTCCGCCATTGAGCCTGTACTTTCATTTCGGTACGTCCACCCTATACCTGACTTTGTGTAGTTGCCCTTTTCTATAGGCATCCCTGCGTAACCAGAGTTTTGAGGGTCAGCCATATTCGACCCAAACCACTTTTGAACCGTGGTGAAAGGACGAACGCTTATGCCACCAGTGTTCCCCTGTCTGATTTCGATTTTCGAATCGCTGACAGCTATGGCAATTTGAATATGGTGCGCTATGTCTTTTGGGCGATCTAAGGCTTGTGCGAGGATGTCTCCAGGCAGCAAAGCTTCAGCCGTTTCGATCGACGTTGTGTTAACGCCGACACGCTGCATATCTGGTGCACCATAAGTCAACATAACCATCTCGCAAAAACCATACATATGCGAAACGTAGCGATCATGCTCCGCAGCGGTATAGTTCTCCATATTCCGGTATGTTCTCACCCCAGTTTTAAGCTTAACCGGTAACCCTCGCTTAGAAGCAAATTCACAGAGCAACCTTATAGCAAAGTCCTCACAGGTGAATTTGTTTCCTTTAATATCTCCATCCTTCGCCCAGTACTTCTCGACGATTAAGCGCTCTGCAATTTCAGGGGCTTCTTTGTGGTAATCCGCAATATGCGCTTCCGTCCAAAAAGCTGTTGTTTTCCAAAAAACCTTGTATGTCACTTTTTTTGGAGTTTTATCCGCCTTAGGCGTTAATGCAACTGAACGAGCCATTAACGTCGACAACACTTCTGCACTCATACCACTGCCCCATCAGTAGCCGCATGAAAGTCGAAGGTTTCTCCTGCCTCTCCTCCGACCAACTGGGTTCTACCCATTGCGTCGCTCTGCCCAGTAATAACTTTCCCTTTAGCTGTCGTAATTTGATAGGGAATATCTTGAAGAGGATTTCCATCCTGATCTTCCATTACTACATGCTGCGTGTGGGAGAAAAGCATTAATGGCAACGGCGGCACAAACGGCGCCGGAGTATGCGAGTTCCCGATAATCACCGTCGAAGACCCAGCCGTAACCTTGTTGCCGTGGGAGCCCACGGAATCAACAGTGGCAGCAGACTTGCCGTTGATTTTCACCGTCGTGGCCAAACCGCCGACCATCGCACCACCACACGCAGAGGCATCGCCTTCACGGGCGGCCGCGAGGCCGTCGAAGAACACGTCGCCGGAACCGGCGGCGATCGGGTTGGTGCCGTGGCCTGGAAGTGGGCAAGCGGTGGGGTCGGATACGCGTGCTGCTGGTTTGCCAGACATCGGGATTCTCCTTAGTTGACCTTCACTTGACCGCTGCCATCCAGGCGCGCGGAAAAACTGACCTGACGCTTGAAACCCTCGACTTCCAGCAGGCCTTCGATGCTGAAGGCCAGCCGCAGCTGGTCGTGGTCACGCGGCAGGGAAATGACACGCACGTTGCTCAGACGCGGCTCGTAGGCTTCGATGAAGCTTTCGATGGCCAGGCGGGCCTGACTCAGGGAGTCGTGCAGGCTCAGGCGCATGTCATTGAGATCGGGCAACCCGTAGTCGGACAGCGTTTGCACGCTGCCGGCCCGGGTGCTGAGCATTTTGGCCAGATGGGCAGCCACCGACGCCATGGCACAAGCCTCAAGGCTGTTGCCCTTGCGTTGTTGCGCGTCGCCGTTGAGGCGTTCGAACAGGCTGCCGTATCCGTCCATGAGTCGCTCTTACTCTTTGTCCAGCTTGCCAACCAGCGACAGGGTGAAATCGGCACCCATGTACTTGAAGTGCGGACGCACGTTCAAGCTGACGCGGTACCAGCCCGGCTCGCCTTCAACGTCGCTGACGATCACTTGCGCAGCGCGCAGCGGACGACGGCCACGCACTTCGGCGCTCGGGTTTTCCTGGTCGGCCACGTACTGGCGGATCCACTTGTTCAGTTCCAGCTCGAGGTCGGTACGCTCTTTCCACGAACCGAGTTGCTCGCGCTGCAGCACTTTCAAGTAGTGAGCCAGGCGGTTGACGATCATCATGTACGGCAGTTGGGTACCGAGCTTGTAGTTCAGCTCTGCCGCCTTGCCTTCTGCGCTGATGCCGAAGAACTTCGGCTTCTGCACCGAGCTGGCGGAGAAGAACGCCGCGTTGTCGGAGCCTTTACGCATGGTCAGGGAGATGAAGCCTTCCTCGGCCAATTCGTATTCACGACGGTCGGAAACCAGAACCTCGGTAGGGATCTTGGTTTCGATTTCGCCCATGCTTTCGAAGTGGTGCAGCGGCAGGTCTTCAACCGCGCCACCGCTCTGCGGGCCGATGATGTTCGGGCACCAGCGGAATTTGGCGAAGCTGTCGGTCAGCTTGGTGCCGAACGCGAAAGCGGTGTTGCCCCACAGGTAGTGCTCGTGGCTGTTGGCAACGGTTTCCTTGTACACGAACGACTTGACCGGGTTTTCTTCCGGGTCGTACGGGTTACGCAGCAGGAAACGCGGCACGGTCAGGCCAACGTAGCGGGAGTCTTCCGAAGTACGGAAGCTCTGCCATTTGGCGAATTGCGGGCCTTCGAAGTGGTCTTTCAGATCTTTCAGATCCGGCAGGCCGGTGAAGCTTTCCAGACCGAAGAATTTCGGGCCGGCCGCGGCGATGAACGGCGCGTGGGACATGCAGGATACGCTGGCCACGTACTGCATCAGTTTCACGTCCGGCGAACTTGGGGACATGTAGTAGTTGGCGATGATCGCGCCCACCGGCTGACCACCGAACTGGCCGTATTCAGCGGTGTAGATGTGCTTGTACAGGCCCGACTGCATGACTTCCGGCGAGTCTTCGAAATCGTCCAGCAGGTCTTCTTTGGAGACGTTGAGGATTTCGATCTTGATGTTTTCGCGGAAGTTGGTGCGATCGACCAGCAACTGCAGGCCGCGCCACGACGATTCCAGGGCCTGGAAGTCCGGGTGGTGCAGGATTTCGTCCATCTGACGGCTGAGCTTGGCATCGATCTCGGCGATCATGCGGTCAACCATGGCCTTCTTGACCGGCTCACCGTTGTTCTGCGGCTTGAGCAGTTCTTCGATGAACGCCGACACGCCACGCTTGGCGATGTCGTAGGCTTCGTCGTCCGGAGTCAGACGGGTTTCGGCGATGATGCTGTCGAGAATGCTGTACTCGCCGCTGGCGGCGCTCTTCTCTTGTGCTGCGCTAGTGCTCATTGTGTTGGCTTCCTTGGCTGGAGTCTCAGGCGTCCGGGGCTGCGGCGTTCAGGCCCAGCTCACCGAGTACGCGACCGCGGGATTCGTCGTCGGCGAGCACGCCTTCGATCGCTTTACGGAACGCAGGTGCGTTACCCAGCGGGCCTTTGAGGGCCACCAGCGCATCGCGCAGTTCCATCAGTTTTTTCAGCTCAGGCACTTGCTCGACCAGGCTGGCCGGGTTGAAGTCCTTCATCGAATTGACGCGCAGTTGCACAGCCAGCTCGTCGGCCTCGCCATCTTCCTGCAGACGGTTCGGCACGCTCAGCGTCAGACCCAGTTCTTGCTTGGCCAACACTTCGTCGAAGGTCATCTTGTCGATGCTGATCGGCTTGCGATCTTCGATTTTGCGATCGTCCTTGCGGTGGGTGTAGTCACCGATTGCCAGCAGCTTCAGCGGCAGTTCAATCTCTTCCTGAGCACCGCCGGTGGCGGGTTTGAAGGTGACGTTGATGCGTTCCTTGGGGGCTACCGAGCCTTCTTTGGCCATGGCTTTTCTCCTTGCGGTTGTGGCCCTGGGGCCTATTCGAGTACCACTTCGAGGTCGAGGTGGCACAGCCTGCGATAAATCTCTTCCTTGCGTTCACGCACTGCATGGTTCTGCGGCAACAACTCGCAGCAACTGTGCAGCAGGTGCAGCACTTCCAATGCAAGATCGGGCTCCCAGGCGTGCAGGCCTGAGTCCTGTAATGTCTGATCGAGGGTTTCCAGCTGGTTCTTGGCCAGTTCGTACTTCTTGGCCATGAAGCACAGCCGCGCGAGGGCGAACTGCCAGAAAAACCGCTCGCGGCCACCATGGGCCGATTGCAGCCCCTGCTTGAGAATCTGCACGGCAGGCTTGAGGCCTTCCTTGCGCAGCAGCGGCAGCACTTCCTGCAGGGCCTTTTCCCAGGCGGGCTGGGTTTCGACGTCATCGGTTTCGACCTTGCGCGGCGCGCTGGCGCTTTGCAGGTGCGGCATGACGTTGCCGGCGATCCACGCCCGGGTGGACGGATCGGCAAACGGTGCGCCGTCATGGAAACGACATTCGATGATGCCGGGCAGGCGCTGAACCAAAAGCGCGAAGTGGATTTCCACTTCGCGCATTGCCATCTCGGCGTTGAGGTTCTGGAGACATTCCCAGACCATCCTCTGGCCATCGAACCAGAACGGCGCCTTCGCCAGGCTCGCCTCCAGTTCCACCAGCAGGTCGGCGTATTTGCCTTGATCGAAGCGATCCTGGTACTGCTTGAGTTTGTCGACAGGCAGGCCGCGCAGCACGGTGATCTGCTCGGCGTTGCGCTCGGGCACCGCGTCGATCGGCAGCCAGAGCAAGGTGCGGTTCAGGCGCAGGGCGCGCAGGTCAGTGGCTTTCTGCTTGAGCCACCAGGCACACAACGGGCGCGCGCTTTCCTGCTGGGCGCGCAAGGCCTTGTAGGCGTCTTTTTCGTTGTCGATCGGTGCGCCGGGGGTGAGCAACTGGCTCGCGGCCTGCTTGACCTGCGCCACCGCCGCGCCGACCACGCCGGGAGCGGGCTGGTTATCGGCCGCACGCTGGATCATGGTTTTCAGGCGACGGGACAGCGGCAGCAGCAGCGGCGCGTCGTCGCCCAGGTGCTCGGTGCACGCGGCATCGAGGCCGGCCAGATGCTCGGACAACTGCCGGAACATCGGCAGCTGTTCCTTGATCGCAATGTTTTCGGTGAGCACCTGCTCCAGGCGCGGTACCAGCCAGCCGATGGCGGCGGCACGGGTGCGAGGTTTGAGCGGGTGAACGTCGGCCCAGTGGTTTTCCGACAGATGGTGCAGCAAGCCGAGGCCGGCCAGCAGCCCGGGGAAGGATTCGCGCTGGTACAACGACCAGGTCAGCCAAGCGCCGACCCGCAAATCCTTGGATTGGGTACGCAGCAGGTTTTCGCTGTTTTCACGGATTTTCAGCCAGTCGATCTGCCCGCTTTCGTGCATCGACGAAGCTTTGGCCAGCTCGCTTTCCAGCGCCTCGAATTCGCTCGAGAAACGAACGTCTTCGCCCGCGAAATTCTCTTTGGAAACAGAGACTTTTGCGAGTTCGAGGTAATGGGCGGAAAGTTTGCTTGAGTAGGACATCCATGGCCTTTATTTAGGATTACAGTCATGCGCCTATTGGAGTTGCCACGGCGCGGGACAGTATCGAAGAGCAGTAAAGCGACTCATCCAATTGAGATGTGCTCTTTCAAGTGGGCGCATCGTAATCACTATGATGGCCACTAGCAAGCATCTGATTAAACAACAAGACGAAGTGTTCATTGGGCCGTGTAGGAGATCGCCCTATATGTGACAGGGGAATCCCTGATGGCGATTTATATTGCACGCATTTGCCCAACCCCCTCAGAACCCTTGATCCAGAGCGCCCCGGTCCGAACGAAGCGTTTAGCCTCGAGCGTTCGCCCCATTACACGGCGGCAAGCATGACAACTCTTGAAAAAAATAGAAGTAGGATTCTTCTGAAAACTTGCCGAATTTTACAAACAATTGGCCGGTGACAACGTTCAACAACAAAAGTGCCATCAATTTGATGGCAATTCATTCTTTTGAAACTTTATTCACCTCGTGAATGGTGTACTTCAGTACCAACTCAATAATTATCGAAGTGACGTCCTACAGTCATTTCCTTCAATCTGCACAACACTTTCACCCCCGGAATACTCTGACAAATGTCAGAGATACTTCTTACATCAATTTATTTCCCGCGTTGCTAGCTTGCCTTGGCAGATTCTTTTCGCGTGGCGATCAGGGACGATCGAACACCGCGCATCGACTCACCTTGCTTACGGACAAGCGTATGTTCAGTACGGGCAATTGCGCGCCTTTTAACCTGCAAATTCCCGGCGTTCGCCACGACTTCAAGGTGCTCGCATTTGAGGGTGATGAAGCCATCAGCTGCCTGTACGCCATCCGCATCGAGCTGGTCAGCGAACGAGCGGATATCGATCTGGAGGGCCTGCTCAGTCAGCCGGCGTTTCTGCAATTCGGGTTTAACCAAGAAGGTATTCACGGACGCATTGAAGATGTGCGGATGGGTGAAAGCGGAAATCGCCTTACCGATTACCAACTGACGCTGGTGCCGGCGTTGTACTACTTGCAGTTCAGCCATGACCAACGGATTTTTCAGCAGCGCACGGTGCCGCAGATCATCGCGCAGGTGCTCAAGGGGCACGGTATTCAAGGTGATGCGTTCACCTTTCATGTCACCCCGAACCCGCCTCGCGACTATTGCACTCAATACGCGGAAAGCGATTTTGAATTTATCCAGCGGCTGTGCGCCGAGGACGGTATCGCCTGGCATCACCAGCATTCGATCGACGGCCATTGGCTGGTGTTCACCGATGACCAGGTGTTTCTCCCCAGATTGGCTGCGACACCGTATAAGCAGGAATCCGGCATGGTGGCCGAGCATCAGGTGATCAGCCGATTTGGTGTGCGTAACAGTACGCGTAACAGTACGCGCACCAGCTCCGTCACCCGCCGTGACTACGACCTGAAGCGCCCGAGTCTGTTGCTCGAAAGCCGCCTCACCGCCGGGTTCACGCCAACGCTCGAAGATTACCGCTATCCACTGCTGATCGAGAACGAAAGGCGCGGCAAGCAAATTGCCCGGCAGGCACTGGAGCGCCACCGTAGCGACTACGAACTGGGCGACGGCGAAAGCGATCAGACGAATCTGCGTTGCGGTCACCTGTTTGAGCTGACCGGACACCCGCGTAAAAAGTGCAACGACCTGTGGCTTCTGCTCAGCGTTGCCCATGAAGGCCGACAGCCACAAGTGCTCGAGGAGTCCGGCCCCAGCGACGTCAAAACCGCCGATGGTTTTACCCAGGGCTACCGAAATCGCTTTAGCGTGATTCCCGCCGAGGTGGTTTTTCGGCCTCCGCTGCCTGCACCACGCCGTCCGCTGGTGACTCAGACCGCACGGGTTACCGGCCCCGAAGACGAAGAGATTTACTGCGATGAATTCGGTCGCGTGAAAATAGAACTCCCCTGGGATCGCGCCGAACTCAACAGTGAGCGCAGCAGTTGTTGGGTACGCGTAGCGAGCAGTTGGGCCGGCGATCATTTTGGAGCCGTGACCATTCCGCGGGTCGGCATGGAAGTCGTGGTGTCCTTTTTGGAGGGCGATCCGGACAAGCCGCTGATCACCGGTTGTGTGGCCAACAGGGTGACCGCGCCGCCCTACTCTTTACCCGACCACAAGACCAGAACCGTCTTGCGCAGTGAAAGCTCGCCGCGCAATGGCGGCTACAACGAACTGTCGATTGAAGATCGCGCGGGGCAGGAACTGATCTACCTGCGTGCGCAACGTGACATGGCGCAGAAAGTCGGCAACAGCCTTCAACTCGAAGTGGGCAACGAGCGCCGCGAAACCATCAGCGGCAACAGTTACACCCACGCTGGAGGGTCTCTCGACATGGAGGCCGGCCAGCAAATGCATCTGAAGGCCGGCGCCAGTGTGGTGCTGGATGCCGGCGCCAGCATCACGCTGAAAGCCGGCGGTCATCACCTCGTAATCGACGCGGGCGGCATTTTCAGCAGCACGGAAATTGAAACGGGACGCAAGCCACACGACAGTGAAGTCCCCCACCTGCTGCTGCCTGGACTGGATGGCGCATTACCCGTTGCGCCAGCGGTGCACGCACGCGCAGACGACGAACTCGAAGAAGAGGAGGAAGAAGTCGAGCTGGACGATGAGACGCCAGGGGGAATTACTTTGCGTATCGGAGTGTTTTTCGATGGGACAGGGAACAATAAGGCCAACAGCGAAACAGTCGCCGCTTGTTACGCGCCGGATGCCAATCTCGCGGAGGCGGCCGAAGAGATACAGAAACACTGCGCTGCTTACGGTTACGACGGGGATGGAAACTCGCCGGATAACAGTTATGGAAATGATGTGAGCAATATTGTGCGGTTGTATGAGTTGTATACCGACCATACGTACGAAGCTTTACCGGATACCACTAAAAACGCATCGATAGCGGTTTACATCGAAGGCATTGGTACCAAAAGCAATGGCACCGACTCTCTCTACTCACAAGCAACAGGTCGAGGCGAGACAGGAGTAGTAGCACGCGTCGAACAATGCCCAGCGGTTATCAAGGAGCAGATAAGCCTGCTTATGGAACGAAATCCGCAGTTAGTAATTCAACAGATCGAATTCGATATTTTTGGTTTCAGTCGAGGAGCTGCAGCGGCAAGGCACTTTGCCAATGAGGTGTTCAAAGGTAGTGGGGGGCTTCTTGCCAAATCGTTTCCAAATGGCATCGAAGGTTTGGTAAACGGCTTTAGCTGGCGTCCGAAAATCGACACGCAGATCAACTTCATCGGGCTGTTCGACACCGTCGCAGCAATCGCCAACCCATGGCTGCTGGATTTTACCGGCGCTAACAGTCGGAACCCCGGGCTCGAATTAAGGCTGCCGGAAGGTTTAGCCAACAAGGTGGTGCATCTAGTGGCGCGTGATGAATACCGTGAGAATTTCGCGCTTAACAGCTTGGGCGAAATTGATCTGTTATTGCCCGGCTCACACTCCGATCTCGGCGGTGGATACTTACCCAGAGCCAAGGAAAAACTTCTGCTGAGCGACCCAATCACCAGCACCATCAGTCAAGGCAAAGAAGCGACCCGTAGTGGGGCCTATATCGCAGCTGAGAAGGAAGCGTTTTCATGGTATGCAAAGGGTGTTATCGATGATGACGGTTCGGGTAACCAGTTACAGGTGGCTGTGTGGGAAAGACCTGTTGCGCAAACAACAGAAAAGGGAAGAACCAACCCGGATCCCCAGAAGCAGGTTTACGCGGCAGCCCGCATTGAGCGTCCCGTTCATGGTGAGCTGTCGCTGGTGTATCTGCGCATCATGCGTGAACTTGCGCTCAGAAACGGTGTGCCATTGAAAGTTATCCCTGAGACATCCGCTCTTACTCTGCCCGAAGAGTTGGTACTCATCCATAAGAAACTCCAGGCTTACGCCTTAGGTGAGTCCTCCGTTGAAGGACTGACTATTGAAGAAAGAGCTTTGCTACGGAGCCGATATATACATCTTTCCGCTCATTGGAACGCGGCCAAAAATCTGAACAGCAGTGATATGAGCATTGTGTTCATAAATCGACCGGCTAAAAAAAACCAACGGGTGGTGCACCTGGATGAATGACTTCAATCGACCCATCATCAAAGGTGCGTGGCTTTTCTTAGGATTTGTACTGGCTGGCTGCATACAAAATATCTCCCAAGCGTCGGAAAAAACATCCTGGTTCCTTGGCTTTGGAGCACCCAGCTACATGGAGGTCTGGATTGAAACCGCCGATGTCGTGGATGTTCGGGAACGAGTGTTCCGGCGTGCTGGAGCTGGTATTGCGTCGGTACAAACGCCCGTTGGCCTCAAAGGAAAGCCCGCTGGTTGGCTAGAAAACCCCGGCAGAGGCAAAGGCAGATATGTAACCGGCGCCGATTTGCCACGCCTGATCTACGTGCGATGGCAATCACTTGCCGAATCTCAAACCTATGAGGCTTACATCGTCATTCCGGAATCCGCCCGGGAAATCATGCGCAAGTCCGAAAAAGCTTTCTGCAGGTTTGGTGGGGAGTGGATCACCGAATCCCGCGACAATATGGGTATTGGACTTGCGCCGGGGGGCATAGTGAAGGTCTGGCTTGGAGGGACTTGCCTGAAGGCAGTTGAGATTGCCCGGGTTGAAGGGACCGTCAACAAGCAGGGCCCGGATCAAGGAAAAAGTCAGGGCCGCTATGCACTACCTCTTTCACCTGAGTCCAAAGCCTATATCGAAAAATTCGGAATTCCCTATGGCTCGTGGTAACTACAATGCGGCTAACACACCGAGCATTCCGCGAGACCGCACCCAAACGATCGCAGTTTTGCTGTTGGGATTACTGCTTGCGGGTTGCACGCAAGCCTATGCTCAATCAGCGGATAAAAAGCCATGGTTTCTTGGTTTTGGAGCACCAGACTATATGGAGGTCTGGATTGAAACCGCCGATGTGGTGGATATTCGAGAGCGAGTATTCCGACGTGCCGGAGCCGGGATTGCTTCGGTAAGAGCTCCCGCTGATAACAAAGGCACGCCCGCAGGGTGGCCAGAAAACCCCGGAAGTGGCGCAGGGCGGGATATCACCGGCGCCGACCTGCCCCGCTTGATCTACGTACGCTGGCAATCACTGGCCGAACCTCAGACTTATGAGGCCTATATCCTCATTCCCGAGTTAGCTCGGGAAATCATGCGCAAACCCGAGAAAGCTTTCTGCAGGCTTGATGGGAAATGGATCACTGACTACCGCGACGACGTTGGAATCGGCTTGGCTCCCGGCGGCATAGTGAAGGTCTGGCTTGGAGGGCCTTGCCTCAAGTCTGTAGAGATTGCCCGGGTCGAAGGGAGTGTAGTGAAGCAAGGCCCGTATCAAGGAAAAAACGAGGGACGGTACGCCCTGCCTCTATCACCGGAATCAAAAGCCTACATCGAAAAATTCGGCATCCCCTTCGGGAGCTGGTAAGGAGCACTACCTCATGGAATTGAAACCCCTGCTGTTCGCAGCATTGATCTGGCTTCCCGTTACTCAAGCCTCTGCAGACACCCCGCCACTGGACGGTCATTACTATTTAAACGGCGCAATGGAAATGGGCGCCGAGTTGCTGCTGCGCAAGGACGGCACGTTTGACGCCGGCGTGGCGTATGGCAGCGCAGACGGTTTTGCCAAGGGTACCTGGCAGGTGGAAAACAACACCGTGACGCTGAAGAGCGAAACCAAACCGGCGTCGAACGGCGATTTGTCGGCCCTGTTTCAGGATCTGCAACTGGCGATCGAGCCAAACTGCCTGGCCGTAGACTTTGGCAACGGCAAAGCCTGCTTCCGACGTCAGTAACCCGATCTACCGCCACAAAAAATGGGCACCCGACCGCAATCGGTGTGCCCATTTTTTATTGCGCTGCTCCCCGTGATTCAGGGAGTTCGGCGCAATTATGGATTGACGCTGTCTTTCAACGACTTGCCTGGCTTGAACGCCACGGTGTTGCTGGCCTTGATTTTGACCGGCTCGCCGGTTTGCGGGTTTTTGCCGGTGCGAGCGCCGCGGTGGCGTTGCAGGAAGGTGCCGAAGCCCACCAGCGTGACGCTGTCCTTGCGGTGCAGAGCGCCGGTGATTTCTTCGAGGACGGCGTTGAGAACGCGGTTGGCCTGTTCTTTGGTCAGGTCCGCTTTTTCAGCGATTGCAGCGGCGAGTTCTGGTTTACGCATTAGTGAAGCCCCTTTGACGGTTTTTTGTTGTTATGTCCGTGCTGTTCTCGTTGGAACAGCGCCCAAGGCGCCGCAGGCTCTACTCTGCGGCAGACGGGAGTGAGAATGGCACGCGGATACCGGCTGCGCCAGTCTCCCCGCGACCTTTGTAGGGGCAAAAGCGGGGTGATTCCGACAGAACGACCGGTATTTACGCCAGCAGGGCCGGAAGCTGTTTGTTCAGGGCGAGTTTTTCCATCACCGCCGCGCCAGTCAGCGCGTAACCGAGCAACTGGCCGTCGGCGCTGTGGCACAGGGCCTTGATGTCGGCGCCCTGCCCTTCGACCGTCCACACGCCCTCGCTGCCCCGGGGCGGAGGCGAAACGACCAGCGGACACACCGGCGTTTTCACAGTGATCGGCATCGGGCCGTAGCTCACCGCCGTCGGGTTGCCCGCCAAGGTTTGTGCCAGCGCTCGCGCACAGCTCATGAGGGGCATCACGTACAACAGATTCAGCCCATCGACCTCGGCGCAGTCGCCCAGGGCGTAGATATTGGCGTGGGAGGTCTTCAGGTGGCGGTCGACGACAACGCCGCGGTTGACCTGCACGCCGGCAGCCGCCGCCAGATCGATGCGCGGGCGCAGGCCAATGGCCGACACCACCAGATCGCAGGCAATGACCTGACCGTCGGACAGATGCGCCTCCAGCCCATCCGCGACTTTTTGCAGACGGGTCAGCACCGGGCCGAGGTGGAAGCGCGCACCGAGGCTTTCCAGCCCGGCCTGCACCGCCGCCGCAGCGGCCGGGTGCAGCAGCATCGGCATGACTTGCTCGCACGGCGCCACCAGTTGCACCTCGTAACCACCGAGGATCAGGTCGTTGGCGAATTCGCAGCCGATCAGGCCGGCGCCGAGCAACAATACGCGACGCTTGCCCTCGGCGGCCGCGCGGAAACGTGCGTAGTCTTCGAGATCGTTGATCGGGAATACCAGATCGGCGCCATCGCCCTCGATCGGCACCCGCACGGTTTCTGCACCCCAGGCGAGGATCAGGTCGCGGTAATACACTGCTTCTTCGCCGATCCACAGGCGTTTGTGGCCGGCGTCGATGCCGCTGATGCGCGTGTGGGTGCGCACCTCGGCCTTCAACTGCTCGGCCATGGCGCCGGGTTCGGCCATGCTCAGGCCATCGGCGTCCTTGTTCTTGCCGAAACCGGTGGAGAGCATCGGCTTGGAGTAAGAGCGCCCGTCATCGGCGGTAATCAGCAGCAGCGGGGTTTCGCTGTCGAGTTTGCGAAACTCCCGGGCCAGGTTGTAGCCCGCAAGCCCGGTGCCGACGATTACGACAGGTGCGCTCATGCCTTACTCCTTCAGTTTTGCTTAGTTGATTTCGATCATTTCGAAGTCCATCTTGCCGACGCCGCAGTCGGGGCACAGCCAGTCTTCCGGCACGTCTTGCCAGGCGGTACCCGGCGCGATACCGTCATCCGGCCAACCGTCGGCTTCGTTGTAGATCAGGCCACAGACGATGCATTGCCACTTTTTCATTCAGGTACTTCCTCAGGGTTCAGGCGGTGTGCCGGCACGGACGGTCGATGGGTGTTGCGCTGCCATCCGGCTCAGGGCGTTTTGTACTGATGGTGCCGGGCAGATGCAAGCCTGTTCGGCGCAACGGCGACCCGGATCAATCAAAATCGCAGCACGCCATGTTAAGCTCGCCGCCTCATTTGCGGCCAATAATGACTCATTGTGCAACATTCAAATGCCTGCCCGGCCCCGCTCTGGCTGACTCAAAGCCGACTGACGCCCCTTCCCGATTCGTTGACCCTCGACTGGCTGTTCGACGAAGGCTCGCTGACCCGCCGCCTGACGCGGCTGTCCAGTGACGGCTTCAGCGTCACGCCGTTGTTCGAAGGCTGGGACACCCTGCGCGACGACGAATGCGTGGCGCTGGATCTGGCCGAAGGCAGCGAGGGCTGGGTGCGCGAGGTCTATCTGCGCGGTCACGGCGAGGCCTGGGTATTCGCCCGCAGCGTAGCGTCGCGTGCGGCGTTGCAAGACGACGGCTTGCACATGGACGAACTGGGCAGCCGTTCGCTGGGCGAGCTGCTGTTTTGCGATCAGGCGTTCCAGCGCCGTGCCATTGAAGTTTGCCACTACCCTGAACACTGGCTGCCACGTGCCGCAAAAGCACCTGAACTGTGGGGCCGCCGTTCGCGCTTCGACCGTGGCGCGCTGAGCGTACTGGTCGCGGAAATTTTCCTGCCGAGCCTGTGGACCGCCGCCCGCGCCCATCCGGAGAACTGCTGATGTACCAGAGCCTGCTCAAGTCCCTGAACCGTTTGAATCCACGGGCCTGGGATTTCATTCAGCTGACGCGCATGGATAAGCCGATCGGCATTTACCTGCTGCTGTGGCCGACGCTGTGGGCGTTGTGGATTGCCGGCAAGGGCTCGCCATCGTTGGCCAACATCGTGATTTTCGTCCTCGGTGTGGTGCTGACCCGCGCCGGCGGCTGCGTGATCAACGACTGGGCCGACCGCAAGGTCGACGGCCACGTCAAACGCACCGCACAACGGCCGCTGGCCAGCGGCAAGATCAGTTCGAAAGAGGCGCTGGTGTTCTTCGCGCTGCTGATGGGCGTGAGCTTCCTGCTGGTGCTGTGCACCAATGCGCCGACCATCTGGCTGTCGCTGGGCGGCCTGGCGCTGGCATTCACCTACCCGTTCATGAAGCGCTACACCTATTACCCGCAAGTGGTATTGGGCGCAGCGTTCTCGTGGGGCATGCCGATGGCATTCACCGCCGAAACCGGCGAGTTGCCGGCGGCGGCGTGGCTGCTGTGGATCGCCAATCTGCTGTGGACGGTGGGTTACGACACCTATTACGCGATGACTGATCGCGATGACGATTTGAAGATTGGCGTGAAGTCGACGGCGATTCTGTTCGGCGATGCGGATCGGGTGATCATCCTGAGCTTGCAGGCGCTGTCGCTGGGTTGCCTGATGCTGGCGGGATCCAAGTTTGAACTGGGAATCTGGTTCCATCTTGGCTTGCTGGTGGCTGCCGGGTGTTATGCGTGGGAGTTCTGGTACACCCGCAGCAAGGACCGGATGCGCTGCTTCCAGGCGTTCTTGCACAACCATTGGGCCGGGCTGGCGATTTTTGTCGGGATCGTGCTGGATTACGCATTGCGCTGAACACAAGCCTGTAGGAGTGAGCCTGCTCGCGATGACGGTGTATCTGCCACATTGCTGTTAACTGATACACCGTCATCGCGAGCAGGCTCACTCCTACAGGGGCGCAGTTGCTGCAGGACTCAGTGTTTAGGCATGTGCCACATGTCCTTGAAGCCTTCCCCCTTCATGTCACCTGGTTTTTCATCCATTTTGAAGGTGTAAAGCGGCTTGCCGTCATATGCCCATTGCATCATGCCGTCATCACGCTTGATGGGGGTGAATTTGCCTTCAGCCTTGGCACCCGCCGGCGCCATCATCGGCGGCCAGTTCTTCGCGCAATCGCCGTTGCACATCGATTTACCGCCCGTGTCCTTGTCGAAGGTGTACACGGTCATGCCTTTGTGGTCGGTCATCATGCCGTCTTTCATCATGACCGGCTCAGCGGCGAATGCCATCGACGGTAATGCTACGGCAGCGGCAAGCAGCAGGGCTTTGAAAGAAACAGTCATTTGAGTCATGGAAACCTTCTTTTGTGGTTGTCAGGATTCGGACTTAGAGCTTAGTCCAGGATCCCGCCATCCGCCGGGCGACTAAAATACTGTCACACGACTGCAATAATTCCGTTATCTAATGCGGCGCAAGACAGTTAAATGACAAGAGGATTAAGGCATGGTTGGCAGGAGCATTCTGATCGTCGACGACGAAGCGCCCATTCGCGAAATGATCGCCGTTGCGTTGGAAATGGCCGGCTATGACTGCCTCGAGGCCGAAAACTCGCAGCAGGCACACGCCATTATCGTTGACCGCAAACCGGACCTGATCCTGCTCGACTGGATGCTGCCCGGCACTTCCGGCATCGAGCTGGCCCGCCGCCTCAAGCGTGACGAGCTGACCGGGGACATCCCGATCATCATGCTCACTGCCAAGGGCGAAGAGGACAACAAGATCCAGGGCCTGGAAGTCGGCGCCGACGACTACATCACCAAGCCGTTCTCGCCACGCGAACTGGTCGCCCGCCTCAAGGCTGTGCTGCGCCGCGCCGGCCCGACCGATGGCGAAGCGCCGATCGAAGTTGGCGGCCTGCTGCTTGACCCGATCAGCCACCGCGTGACCATCGACGGCCGTCCGGCGGAAATGGGCCCGACCGAATACCGTCTGCTGCAATTCTTCATGACCCACCAAGAACGCGCCTACACGCGCGGGCAGCTGCTGGATCAGGTCTGGGGCGGCAACGTCTATGTTGAAGAGCGCACCGTCGACGTGCACATCCGGCGCCTGCGCAAGGCCCTCGGCGATGCTTACGAAAATCTGGTACAAACCGTGCGCGGCACTGGCTACCGGTTTTCCACCAAGGCCTGACCCGACCGCCAGACTCGCTGACAAGGACCGTATTTTCCGTGAATCAAAACTGGCATGGCACCCTGATTCGCCACATGCTGTTGCTGGTCACAGCGTGTCTGGTGATCGGCCTGATCACCGGCTATTACGGCTGGAGCCTCGCTGCAGGCCTGGGCCTTTACCTGGCCTGGACGCTCAAGCAACTGCTGCGCCTGCACGAATGGCTGCGCCTGCACCAACCCGATGAAGCACCGCCCGACGGCTACGGCCTGTGGGGTGAGGTGTTCGACAGCATCTACCACCTGCAACGCCGCGACCAACGGGTGCGCGGGCGCCTGCAAGCGGTGATCGACCGGGTGCAGGAATCCACCGCTGCGCTGAAAGACGCGGTGATCATGCTCGACAGCGACGGCAACCTGGAGTGGTGGAACCGCGCCGCCGAAACCCTGCTCGGCCTCAAGACCCCGCAAGACAGCGGCCAACCGGTGACCAACCTGGTGCGGCATCCGCGCTTCAAGGAATACTTCGAGCAGGAAAGCTACGCCGAACCGCTGGAAATCCCGTCGCCGACCAATGATCGCGTGCGCATTCAGCTGTACCTGACCCGCTATGGCAACAACGAACACCTGATGCTGGTGCGCGATGTCACGCGCATCCATCAACTGGAACAGATGCGCAAAGACTTCATCGCCAACGTCTCCCACGAACTGCGCACGCCGCTGACGGTGATCTGTGGCTATCTGGAAACCCTGCTCGACAACGTCGAGGAAGTGAACCCGCGCTGGAGCCGTGCGCTGCAGCAGATGCAGCAACAGGGCGGGCGCATGCAGACGCTGCTCAACGATCTGTTGCTGCTGGCGAAACTCGAAGCCACCGATTATCCGTCGGATAACCAGCCGGTGCAGATCGACACCCTGCTGCAGTCGATCAAGAGCGACGCGCAGCAATTATCCGGCTCGAAAAACCAGCGCATTACCCTGGAGGCCGACGGAAAAATCCTGCTCAAGGGCAGCGAGGCGGAACTGCGCAGCGCGTTCTCCAACCTGGTGTTCAACGCCGTGAAATACACCCCGGCCGAAGGCAACATCCGCATCCGCTGGTGGGGCGACGAGCAGGGCGCGCACCTGAGCGTGCAGGATTCGGGAATCGGCATCGACAGCAAACACCTGCCGCGCCTGACCGAACGCTTCTACCGCGTCGACTCCAGCCGCAACTCCAACACCGGCGGCACCGGGCTGGGCCTGGCCATCGTCAAACACGTGCTGCTGCGCCACCGCGCGCGGATGGAAATCAGCAGCGTGCCCGGTCACGGCAGCACGTTCACCTGCCATTTCGCCCCGGCCCAGGTCGCTCATGCACGGGCCATCAGCGCCGCCGAGTGATACCGGCCAGCACGCGCCACTAGGCAATCGCCATGTCAGCCGCTACATTGGCTGACTTGCGTCTGCCTTTCAGGCGCGACTTTTTCTCTCTTACGAATCACACGGAACCCGCAAAACTCCATCATGGACCCTTCCCCTGGCTTGTCCCTCGCAACACTATTCGCCGATTTCGGCATGATTCTTTTCGCTCTGATCCTGGTTGTGCTCAACGGCTTTTTCGTTGCGGCGGAATTCGCCATGGTCAAGCTGCGCTCGACCCGGGTCGAGGCCATCGCCGACAAAAACGGCTGGCGCGGGCACATCCTGCGCACCGTGCACAGTCAGCTCGATGCGTACCTCTCGGCGTGCCAGCTCGGTATCACCCTCGCCTCCCTGGGCCTGGGCTGGGTCGGTGAGCCGGCGTTCGCGCACATTCTCGAGCCGCTGCTGAGCGCGGTCGGCGTGCAGTCGCCGGAAGTGGTCAAGGGCATTTCGTTCTTTACCGCGTTCTTCATCATTTCCTACCTGCACATCGTCGTCGGTGAGCTGGCGCCCAAGTCGTGGGCGATCCGCAAACCCGAGCTGTTGTCGCTGTGGACGGCGGTGCCGCTGTACCTGTTCTACTGGGCGATGTACCCGGCGATCTACCTGCTCAACGCCAGCGCCAACGCGATCCTGCGTATCGCCGGCCAGGGCGAGCCCGGCCCGCACCACGAACACCATTACAGCCGCGAAGAACTGAAACTGATCCTGCACTCCAGCCGTGGTCAGGATCCGAGCGATCAGGGCATGCGCGTACTGGCCTCGGCGGTGGAAATGGGCGAACTGGAAGTGGTCGACTGGGCCAACTCCCGCGAAGACCTGATCACCCTGGAATTCAACGCGCCGCTGAAAGAAATCCTCGCGATGTTCCGCCGTCACAAGTTCAGCCGTTACCCGGTGTACGACAGCGAGCGCCAGGAATTCGTCGGCCTGCTGCACATCAAGGACTTGCTGCTGGAACTGGCGGCGCTGGACCACATTCCCGAGTCGTTCAACCTGGCCGAGCTGACCCGCCCGCTGGAGCGCGTGTCGCGGCACATGCCGCTGTCGCAGCTGCTGGAACAGTTCCGCAAGGGCGGTTCGCACTTCGCCGTGGTCGAGGAAGCCGACGGCAACATCATCGGCTACCTGACCATGGAAGACGTGCTCGAAGTGCTGGTCGGTGATATCCAGGACGAACATCGCAAGGCTGAACGCGGAATCCTCGCCTATCAGCCGGGCAAGCTGCTGGTACGGGGCGATACGCCGCTGTTCAAGGTTGAGCGCCTGCTCGGCATCGACCTCGACCACATCGAAGCCGAAACCCTCGCCGGGCTGGTCTACGAAACCCTGAAACGGGTGCCGGAAGAGGAAGAAGTGCTGGAAGTCGAAGGCCTGCGAATCATCATCAAGAAGATGAAGGGGCCGAAGATTGTGTTGGCGAAGGTGTTGATGCTGGATTGATCGCGATTGCAGGACAGCTTTTGTGGCGAGGGAGCTTGCTCCCGCTCGGCTGCGCAGCAGTCGCAGAGCCGATGTGCAAGGTGTTTCTGATCGAACGCGGTTGCAGGGTTGTGGGGCCGCTTCGCAGCCCAGCGGGAGCAAGCTCCCTCGCCACAGTTGATCTCCACCGCTTCTACTGCTTGCCCAACGCAAAGTTGGGCAACGCCCCCAGCGGCTGGTTGAACTGATACGGAATCGACACCAGCCCCTGCCCGGTATTGCGCTGCACCACAAAGTGCAGGTGCGGGCCGCTGCTGTTGCCGGTATTGCCCGACAGCGCCAGCGGGCTGCCCACCGTCACCCGCTGCCCTTCGCGCACGCTCACCGAACCTTGCTTGAGGTGCAGGTACACGCCCATCGTGCCGTCATCGTGCAGTACCCGGACGAAATTGCCCGAGGCATCATTGCCGCGCCCGCTCTGCGCGTTTTCGGTTTTCACCACCACTCCGGCCCGCGCTGCGATGATCTGGGTGCCGACCGGCATGGCGATGTCCATCGCATATTTGTTCTTCGGCCCGTAGTGACTGTACTGGCCGTTGGCACCCTGACTGAGACGAAACGGCCCACCCCGCCACGGCAACGGATAGCGATAGCTCTGCGCAGCTCCGCCAGGGTCGCCCAGGGAATACTGGAACTGCGGCGTATACACCAGCGGCTGGCCGCCGCTAATCGCCGTCAACAGCGCCAGACGCGTGTTGCTGCGCGCCGGCAGCACCCGACGGATCGTCTGCGCCGGTGCACCACGCACGTTGCTCATCCCGGTAAACGCCAGCGCCACCTCGACCGGCGCGTACAGGTCGTTGCGCACGAACACCACGTCGGTGCCCTTCTGCTTCTTGATGTCGAGGTACACCTGACGCTCCAGGTGCTCGACCATACGGTCCTGAAACACGAACACCTGCGAGCCTTTGCTCGGCCGGTCGCTGTACGAGACCACGCCGTTGGCATCGGTGGATTTGTAGATCGTCATGGCCACAGCCGAGGTGGAGGCCATGAAAAGACCACAGAAAAACAGCAGGCGCGCGAGCATGGGCAAGAGTCTGTCGAAGTAAGGCCTGGGAATGAGCCTAGCAGCTGAGACAGACCAGGCTAGTCGACAGATGTTTCAAATTGGGCAGTCTGGGAGATTGATGGTGCAAGTGATGGCCCCTTCGCGAGCAGGCTCGCTGCCACCTTTGAAATGCATTCCAATGTGGGAGCCTGCTCGCGAAAGCGGTGTGTCAGGCGACGAAGATCAAGCGCCCGGAACGAAGTGCTTCTGCGCCGTGCCACGGGCGATCAGGCGGGAGATGTAGTCGAGCTTCTGCGCGTCCTGGTCGACAAAGCGGAAGGTCAGTTGCAGCCATTCGCTGTCCGGCTTCGGCTCGTGGGCGACGACGGCGTGCAGGTAGCCGTTGAGACGGGCGATTTCGGCGTTGTCGCCCTGCTCCAGATCGAGCACGGCGCTGTCGAGGATCTGCGGCAGGGTCTCGGTGCGCTTCACCACCAACAGCGCTTCCTTGATGCTCAGGGCCTTGATCACGCATTGCTGGGTGCCGCTCGGCAGGCGCAACTGGCCTTGGCCACGACCTGCAGCCGGGGCCTTCGAGGCTGCCGGTGCCTGGACCGGCGGACTGTTGAGCAAACCACGGGACGGCGCAGCAGCAGGCGCCGGAGCGGCCGCAGCAGGCTTGGCGAACGGATTGACTGCAGCGGCTGCCGGCGCGCCACCCACCACGGCAGGCTTGCCACCGGTCAATGCGCTCAGGGAGTCGTTGCCGAACGCCGAGTTCATCTTGGTCGGTGCGCTGTTCATCAGGGTGTCGAGCTTGCCGACCTTGTTCAGCGCCTGCTTGACCTTGGTCAGCAGTTGCTCGTTGGTGAACGGCTTGCTGACGTAGCCGGAAACGCCGGCCTGGATCGCCTGCACCACGTTCTCTTTGTCGCCACGGCTGGTGACCATGATGAAGGGCATGGACTTGAGATTGTCCTGCTGGCGGCACCAGGTCAGCAGTTCGAGGCCGGACATTTCCGGCATTTCCCAGTCGCACAGCACCAGGTCGAACGCTTCTTTGGCCAGCATCGCCTGGGCCTTTTTGCCGTTGATGGCGTCCTCGGTACGAATCCCCGGGAAGTAGTTACGCAGGCACTTTTTCACCAGGTCGCGAATGAACGAAGCGTCGTCCACGACCAACACACTGATCTTGCTCATCCAACACCCCTATAAAAATCCCGGCAAGCATACCGCTTTGCTGATGGCACATTGCCAACAATCTTCAGTCACGCCGGGACTTTTCGTTCGCGGGTGCTGCTTTTTAATTCGGTTTCCTGATTCAAGCGCCCAAACAAAAACGCCCGGCCAAAGGGCCGGGCGCTTTTCTCAGGCAATCTTACTTATCGTCAGCATTGCCCGGAACATTAGCGGTTTCGCCGCTTGTGCCTTCAACTTCTTCTTTCATGCGCTTGAGGCCCAGGTGACGCACGTCGGTGCCGCGCACCAGGTAGATCACCAGTTCCGAGATATTGCGCGCGTGGTCGCCGATGCGCTCCAGCGAACGCAGGACCCAGATGATGCTCAGAACCCGCGAGATAGAGCGCGGGTCTTCCATCATGTAGGTCGCCAGCTCACGCAGGGCGGTCTTGTATTCGCGATCGATGACTTTGTCGTACTGCGCCACCGACAGGGCCAGATCGGCGTCGAAGCGGGCAAATGCGTCCAGCGCATCACGGACCATGTTGCGCACCTGGTCGCCAATGTGCCGCACTTCGACGTAACCGCGTGGCGCTTCGCCTTCTTCGCACAGCTGAATGGCGCGACGGGCGATCTTGGTCGCTTCGTCACCGATGCGCTCCAGATCGATCACCGACTTGGAGATGCTGATGATCAGGCGCAAGTCGGACGCCGCCGGCTGACGACGAGCGAGAATGCGCAGGCATTCTTCGTCGATGTTGCGTTCCATCTGGTTGATCTGGTCGTCGATCTCGCGCACCTGCTGGGCCAGGCCGGAGTCGGCCTCGATCAGCGCGGTGACTGCGTCGTTGACCTGCTTCTCGACCAGCCCGCCCATGGCCAGGAGGTGGCTGCGCACTTCTTCCAGCTCAGCGTTGAACTGCGCGGAAATGTGGTGGGTAAGGCCTTCTTTACTAATCATGTTGGCGTCCTTGGAGCGTCCGGTAAGGTGCGGCGGGCCGCAGTCAATTCAGTGAGCGACAACCAGCGTCTGCTAGCCGTAACGACCGGTGATGTAGTCTTCGGTCTGCTTCTTCGCCGGATTGGTGAAAAGGGTGTCGGTGTCGCCGAATTCCACCAGTTTGCCCATGTACATGAACGCCGTGTAGTCGGAAACCCGCGCGGCCTGCTGCATGTTGTGGGTGACGATGACGATGGTGAACTTGGACTTCAGCTCGTAGATCAGCTCTTCGACTTTCAGGGTCGAGATCGGGTCGAGGGCCGAGCACGGTTCGTCGAGCAGCAACACTTCCGGCTCAACCGCGATGGTGCGGGCAATCACCAGGCGCTGCTGCTGACCACCGGACAGGCCGAGGGCCGAGTCGTGCAGGCGATCCTTCACTTCGTCCCACAGTGCCGCGCCTTTCAACGCCCACTCGACTGCTTCGTCGAGGATGCGCTTCTTGTTGATGCCCTGGATGCGCAGGCCGTAAACCACGTTTTCGTAGATGGTCTTCGGGAACGGGTTGGGCTTCTGGAACACCATGCCGACGCGGCGACGCAGTTCGGCAACGTCTTCGCCCTTGCGGTAGATGTTGTTGCCGTACAGGTTGATCGCGCCTTCGACACGGCAGCCATCAACCAGGTCGTTCATGCGGTTGAAGGTACGCAGCAGCGTGGACTTGCCACAGCCGGACGGGCCGATGAAAGCGGTCACACGCTGTTTCGGGATGTTCATGCTGACGTCGAACAGCGCCTGCTTCTCACCGTAGAACAGGCTCAGGCCCGGGACTTCGATAGCGACGGTTTCCTGCTCGAGGCTCAGGCTCTGCTTGTCGCGGCCCAGGGCAGACATGTTGATGCCGTGGGTATGTGTTTCGTGCTGCATGGGAGGCTCCCTGTGCTAACAAATTCGGTTCGTTGAACCGCTGGAAAACGCCAGCGGGTTACTCAAATTCTGTGTCTGTCGCGACTCCTGTGGGAGCTGGCTTGCCAGCGATTGCATCACCGCTGTGTCACTGAAACACCGCATCGCCTGCATCGCTGGCAAGCCAGCTCCCACAAGGTCTGTGTTAACTGTCCAGCGCTTTGTACTTCTCGCGCAGGTGGTTACGAATCCACACTGCCGACAGGTTCAGGGTCGCAATCACCAGCACCAGCAGCAGCGCCGTGGCGTACACCAGTGGCCGTGCGGCTTCGACGTTCGGGCTCTGGAAGCCGACGTCGTAGATATGGAAGCCCAGGTGCATGATCTTCTGGTCCAGGTGCAGGTACGGGTAGTTGCCGTCCAGCGGCAGCGACGGTGCCAGTTTCACCACACCCACCAGCATCAGCGGCGCCACTTCACCGGCGGCGCGGGCCACGGCGAGGATCATGCCGGTCATCATCGCCGGGCTGGCCATCGGCAGGACAATCTTCCACAGCGTTTCCGCCTTGGTCGCGCCCAGTGCCAGCGAGCCTTCACGGACGGTACGCGGGATACGCGCCAGACCTTCCTCGGTCGCCACGATCACCACCGGCACCGCCAGCAGCGCCAGGGTCAGCGAGGCCCAAAGCAGGCCCGGCGTACCAAAGGTCGGCGCCGGCAATGCTTCGGGGAAGAACAGACGGTCGACCGAACCACCCAGCACGTAGACGAAGAAGCCCAGACCGAACACACCGTAAACGATGGCCGGAACACCCGCGAGGTTGTTCACCGCAATGCGGATAATCCGGGTCAGGGCGTTCTGCTTGGCGTATTCACGCAGGTACACCGCCGCCAGCACGCCGAACGGGGTCACGATCATCGCCATGATCAGGGTCATCATCACGGTGCCGAAGATCGCCGGGAAGATCCCGCCTTCGGTGTTCGCTTCACGCGGGTCGTCGGACAGGAACTCCCAGACCTTGCTGAAGTAGAAACCGATCTTGGTCATCGTGCCCATGGCATTCGGCTGATAGGCGTGAACCACTTTGCCCAGGCTGATTTCGATCTCTTTGCCGTTGGCATCGCGGGCAGTCAGGGCGTCGCGGTTGAACTGCGCATGCAGATCGCTCAGACGCGCTTCGATGTCCTGATAACGGGCATTGAGTTCGGCACGCTCGGCGTCCATGTCCGCTTGCGCGGTGGCGTCGAGTTTGCCTTCCAGTTCCAGTTTGCGGCCGTGCAGACGGATGCGCTCAAGTCCTGAGTTGATCGCACCGATATCGGTCTTTTCCAGCGACTTCAGCTGCGCAGCAAGGCCGTTCACACGGTTGATCCGCGCTTGCAGCTCGGGCCATGCAGCCTCGCCCTCGGCGATCACCTTGCCGTCCTGTTTGACGTTGACCAGGTAGCCGTAGAAGTTGCCCCACTCGCGACGCTCGATGGCCATCAATTCTGGCGGCGTGGTCTGGTTGGTCAACCACTCGCCGACCACCCAGGTGAAGTCGTTGCCATTCAGGTCACGGTTGCCGACCTTGATCAGCTCGCGGGTCATGAATTCCGGGCCCTGATCGGGCACCGGCAGGCCGGCGCTCTTCAGGCGGGCACGCGGCACTTCTTCTTTCTGCACCACTTCGCCGATGACCAGGTGATTGGCCTGGCCCGGCACGTCGTAGCTGGCGTGGATCAGGTCCGCCGGCCAGAAGTGACCCAGGCCGCGCACGGCAATCACCGCCAGCAGGCCAATGGTCATGATGACCGCGATGGACACCGCGCCACCGCTGATCCAGACGCCCGGGGCGCCGCTCTTGAACCATCCATTCAGGGAGTTCTGTTTCACAGACTTCTACCTTTCTTAAAGCGACGAGTATTTCTTGCGCAGACGCTGACGAATCAGTTCTGCCAGGGTGTTCATGACGAAGGTGAACAACAGCAGCACCAGCGCCGAGAGGAACAGCACGCGGTAGTGGCTGCCGCCGACTTCCGACTCCGGCATTTCCACAGCGACGTTGGCGGCCAGGGTGCGCAGGCCTTCGAACAGGTTCATTTCCATGACCGGGGTGTTACCCGTGGCCATCAGCACGATCATGGTTTCCCCGACCGCACGGCCCATGCCGATCATCAGCGCGGAGAAGATGCCCGGGCTGGCGGTGAGGATCACCACGCGGGTCATGGTCTGCCACGGTGTGGCACCGAGGGCCAGGGAGCCGAGGGTCAGGCCACGCGGCACGCTGAACACGGCGTCTTCGGCGATCGAGTAGATGTTCGGGATCACCGCGAAACCCATGGCCAGACCGACCACCAGAGCGTTGCGCTGGTCGTAGGTGATGCCCAGGTCGTGGGAGATCCACATGCGCATGTCACCGCCGAAGAACCAGTTCTCCATGAACGGGCTCATGTACAGCGACAGCCAGCCCACAAACAGGATCACCGGAATCAGCAGCGCACTTTCCCAGCCATCCGGGACTTTCAGGCGGATCGACTCAGGCAGGCGGCTGAAGGTGAAACCGGCAACCAGGATGCCGATCGGCAGCAGCATCAGCAGGCTGAAGATGCCCGGCAAGTGCCCTTCCACATACGGTGCGAGGAACAGACCGGCGAAGAAACCGAGGATCACCGTCGGCATCGCTTCCATCAGCTCGATCACCGGCTTGACCTTGCGGCGCATGCCCGGGGCCATGAAATACGCGGTGTAGATCGCCGCAGCAACGGCCAGCGGTGCCGCCAGCAGCATGGCGTAGAACGCGGCTTTCAGGGTGCCGAAGGTCAGTGGCGAGAGGCTCAGTTTCGGTTCGAAGTCGGTGTTGGCCGCAGTCGATTGCCAGACGTATTTAGGCTCGTCGTAGTTCTCGTACCAGACCTTGCTCCACAGCGCGCTCCACGACACTTCCGGGTGCGGGTTGTCGAGCAGCAACGGTTGCAGCTTGCCGCCGGCCTCGACGATCACCCGGTTGGCGCGCGGTGACAGACCGAAAATGCCCTGGCCTTCGGCGACCGGCTCAACCAGCAAAGTGCGGTGCGCGGTGCTGTGGAACACGCCGAGCTTGCCGGATGCATCGAGGGCAACGAAGCCTTTGCGACGCTCTTCGGCAGTGATTTCAACGATTGGCGTGGTGCCCATCTGGAAGGTGCGGATCTGCTTCAGGCGCAACTCGCCATCGGTGTCGCGGGCCATGAACCACTGGGCCAGACCACCCTTGGAGTCACCGATGATCAGCGAGATACCGCCCACCAGTTGGGTGCTTGCGGTGACTTCGGCGTCAGCATTTTCCAGCAGTTTGTAGCGACCGTTGAGGCTCTTGTCGCGCAGGCTGAACACGTCGGCTTGGGCACGCCCGTTGACCACGTACAGCCATTGCTGGCGCGGGTCGACGAAGATGTTTTTCACCGGCTCAGTCATCTGCGGCAGCTCGATACGCTTCTGCTCGTTGGTGACTTCGCCGGTCATCATGTTTTCTTCGCTGGTCAGCGCCAACACGTTGAGCTGCGAACCGGTCGAGCCCACCAGCATCAGGGTCGAATCGGTGGCGTTGAGGCTCACGTGCTCCAGCGCCCCGCCGCTTTCGTTCACCGCGATCGGCGTGTTGCCGTACGGGTATTCGATGGCCGGGGTGATGGTTTTCTTGCCATCGGGATAGCTGACTTTATAGGTGTGACGGAACACCAGCGCCTGGCCGTTGGACAGGCCCACGGCCACCAGCGGATGACCTGGCTGGTCTTCGCCGATGGAGGTTACGGTTGCGCCAGCAGGAACCGGCAGATCGACGCGCTTCAGTTCAGCGCCACTGTCGATATCGAAGAACAGTGCCTGGCCCTTGTCGGAAACGCGCATGGCCACCTGATTCTGCTCTTCGAGCGAAATCATCAGCGGCTTGCCCGCGTCCTGCATCCAGGCCGGGGTAATGGCATCTTTCGCGGTCAGGCTCGCACCCTGGAACAACGGTGCAACGACGTAGGCGAGGAAGAAGAAGATCAGGGTGATGGCTGCCAGCACCGCCAGCCCGCCCACGAGGACGTACCAACGGGTGAAGCGATCCTTGAGCGCGCGAATGCGGCGCTTGCGTTGCAGCTCAGGCGTATTGAAATCAATGCGCTTGGGAGGGGAAGTCGTAGTCATTGGGGAATTGGCCAGATCATTCATGCGCTCACCCTAGCGATCCTGTATGACAGAAAGATGACAGTGCAGTGACGCAGCAAATCCACCGCCAGCGGGACTGGCAGAGGATCGAAAATTTGAGGTGTGTAAAAGGCCGGTCTGCTGGCAGATCCGGCCTTTTACAAGAGTCCGGTGGGGTTCACTCTGGACTCAATTTGTTACTTTTTTGCGACTTCAGCGCCGCCTTCCTGCAGACCCAGGTCAGCCAGTGCTTTTGCAGCAACCTTGGCTGGCAGTGGGATGTAGCCGTCTTTCACTACCACTTCCTGACCCTGTTTCGACAGAACCAGTTTCACGAACTCGGCTTCCAGCGGGGCCAGAGGCTTGTTCGGGGCTTTGTTGACGTACACGTAGAGGAAACGCGACAGCGGGTACTTGCCGTTCAGGGCGTTTTCTTCGGTGTCTTCGATGAACTCGGTGCTGCCTTTCTTCGACAGGGCAACAGTCTTCACGCTGGCGGTTTTGTAGCCGATGCCCGAGTAACCGATGCCGTTCAGCGAGGAGCTGATCGACTGCACAACCGACGCCGAACCTGGTTGTTCGTTGACGTTTGGTTTGTAGTCGCCTTTGCACAGGGCTTCTTCTTTGAAGTAGCCATAGGTGCCGGATACCGAGTTACGGCCGAACAGTTGCACTGGCTTGTTGGCCAAGTCGCCGGTCACGCCCAGGTCGCCCCAGGTTTTCACGTCGGTTTTGGCGCCGCACAGACGGGTGGACGAGAAGATCGCGTCAACCTGTTCCATGGTCAGGTGCTGGATCGGGTTGTCCTTGTGTACGAATACAGCCAGGGCGTCCACGGCAACCGGGATAGCGGTTGGCTTGTAGCCGTATTTCTGTTCGAAGGCCGCCAGTTCGGTGTCCTTCATCTTGCGGCTCATCGGGCCCAGGTTGGAGGTGCCTTCAGTCAGCGCAGGTGGCGCAGTGGCGGAGCCAGCGGCCTGAATCTGGATGTTTACGTTCGGGTATTCTTTTTTGTAGTTCTCAGCCCACAGGGTCATGAGGTTGGCCAGAGTATCGGAACCAACGCTGGACAAGTTGCCCGATACACCGGTGACCTTGGTGTAAGCCGGAATTGCCGGGTCAACGCCAGCGGCTACCGCGTGGGCAGTCGCAACGCCAGCAGCGACAAAAGTCATTGCCGCCATCAAACGCTTCAGTTTCATGCCTTACTCCTAGCAGATAGGGTGTGTTAAGTCGGGGCCAAGTATCAGCAGGCCGTGTGAACACTCTATGGCTGAAATATGACAATTGGATGAAAGGCCAGCATTCGGGTTTTTGCTGGATGATTCGAGTCGCCCCGATTCGCGAGCAGGCTCGCTCCTACAATTGAAATGTATTGCAAATGTGGGAGCGAGCCTGCTCGCGAAGGGGCCGATAGTGCTGAAGGAAATTGCCGATCAGCGGCCCTTCTTCCAGAGCCACGCCCCCACCAGAACCCCCATCGTGCAAAGAACGGCTACGTAATAGGCCGGGCCCATCGCGCTTTCTTTGAGCAGCAGGCTGACCACCATCGGCGTCAACCCGCCGAAGATCGCGTAGGCAACGTTATAGGAGAAGGATAGCCCGCTGAAGCGCACCACCGGCGGGAACGCCTTGACCATCACGTACGGCACCGCACCGATGGTGCCGACCAGGAAACCGGTCAGGGCATACAGCGGGAACAGCCAGTTCGGGTGATCGGCGAGGCTGTGATAGAAGGTCCAGGAGCTGATCAGCAGGCCCAGGCAACCGAAGACAAACACGCGGCCGGCACCAAAACGATCCGCGAGGGCGCCGGAGATGATGCAGCCAACGCTCAGAAACACGATCGCCAGGCTGTTGGATTGCAGGGCCACTGTCGGCGAGAAGTGATAGACCGTCTGCAGCACGGTCGGGGTCATCAGGATCACCACGACGATGCCGGCGGACAGCAACCAGGTCAGCAGCATCGAGATCGCAATCGCCCCGCGATGGTCTCGCAACACCGCGCGCAGTGGCACTTCTTCGGCCAGCGCCTTGCGCAGTTGCAGTTCGGCGAACACCGGGGTCTCGTGCAGCCAGCGACGCAGGTAGACCGAGAACAGGCCGAACACGCCGCCGAGCAGGAACGGAATCCGCCAGGCGTAATCCGCGACTTCCACCGGCGTATAAATGCTGTTGATCGCGGTGGCGACAAGCGAGCCGAGCAGGATGCCCGCCGTCAGGCCGCTGGTCAGCGTGCCGCAGGCGTAGCCGATGTGTTTTTGCGGCACGTGTTCGGAAACGAAGACCCACGCGCCCGGCACTTCGCCGCCAATCGCCGCGCCCTGAATGACCCGCATCAATAGAAGAAGGATCGGCGCCCACAGGCCGATCTGCGCATACGTCGGCAGCAGGCCCATGATCAGGGTCGGCACAGCCATCATGAAAATGCTCAGGGTGAACATCTTCTTGCGCCCCAGCAGGTCACCGAAGTGCGCCATGACGATGCCGCCCAGCGGCCGCGCGAGATAACCGGCGGCGAAAATGCCGAAGGTCTGCATCAGGCGCAGCCACTCGGGCATGTCGGCCGGGAAGAACAGCTTGCCGACCACGGTGGCGAAGAACACGAAGATGATGAAATCGTAGAACTCCAGCGCACCGCCCAGGGCCGATAGCGACAGAGTCTTGTAGTCATTGCGGGTCAGGGGTCGTGCAGGTTGCTCGGGCTGCGCGAGGCTCGAAGGCGCTGTGGTCATGGCAAGGGCTTCTCTTATAGGCGGATCTGCCGCCACAACAACGCTGGCTGTGGCTCGGGCAGGTTCGGCACCATAGCAAATTGTTCGAAAAAGCACATAGAGGCGCGTATTTGACGGTCAAAATCAGAACCGGATGGTCGTCGTGGAGTCTACCGACCGATATACTCGCAACCTTGCTCCGGTTTGTAGGGGGTTGCTGTGCGAAAACGTCGTTGGCCCGCCCTTGAACGGAGCAGCCGGTTTCGCAGAGTTTCCCTTCAGGCGCCTTATGGAAAACGTGACGAACGCAGTATGTTCGGTGCTCAATCGTTTTTCCTGAAGACGGCTACCACCAGCAATACCAACGAAGAGTCACGGGTCAGAGGCACCCCCGGCATGATAGAGCTCGAACAAGAAGATCCGATCCCGCAAGGCGACCTGGCCCTGCAAATCACCGCACTTCCCCGCGAAACCAACGGCTTCGGCGATATTTTCGGCGGCTGGCTGGTGGCGCAGATGGACCTGGCAGGCACCGCAATGGCCAGCCGCGTTGCCGGTGGCCGTGTGGCGACCGTGGCCATCGACCGCATGGCCTTTCTGGTGCCGGTGGCGGTGGGCGCGCAATTGTCCTTTTACACCCAGACCCTGGAAATCGGCCGCAGCTCGATCCAGATGATGGTCGAGGTGTGGAGCGACGATCCGCTGTCCAGCGAGTGGCGTAAAGTGACCGAAGCGGTGTTCGTCTTCGTCGCCATCGACGGCAGCGGTCGCACCCGTTCGGTACCGCCCCGCGCGCGTTAAACCTCGCCGCGGTTTTGCGGTCGATAGTCGTCCCAAGTGTCTGATCGAGAGCTGTCCCATGAACACGCCCAACGTTGAAGCCGTGAAACTGGATGAACTGAACTGCTGGCGCATCCGCCACGGTCAGGCTGAAGTGCTGGTGGCCCAGCAAGGCGCGCACATCCTCAGTTATCAGGTCGACGGCCAGCCGCCCATCATCTGGCTCAACGACAAGGCCGTGTTCAAGACCGGCAAGAGCATCCGTGCCGGTGTGCCGGTGTGCTGGCCGTGGTTCGGCGTCTTCGAACGCAACCCGCAGAGCGTCAAAGCCATGCGCGTCAGCGCCGAGCCGGCGTCGGCCCACGGTTTTGTCCGAGCGATGGATTGGGAACTGGGCGGCATCGAAGCCGAGGGCGATGGGATCAGGGTCGAATTCAAGCTGCCCTACCCCGAAGGTGGTTTCCCGGGCTGGCCGCATCAGGTCGACCTGACACTGACCCTGCACCTGAACGATCAACTGCACATCAGCCTGACCAGCCATAACCGGGGCACCGAGGCGGTCAGCCTCAGTCAGGCGCTGCACAGTTACTTTGCGGTCAGCGATGTGCGCAACGTGCACGTCGAAGGTGTTGAAGGTCTGGACTACATCGAGACCCTGGACAACTGGAACACCCACAGCCAGCAAGGCGAACTGCGCTTTGCCGGGGAAACCGACCGCATCTACCTCGACGCTCCGCAGCAACTGAGCATTGTCGACCCGAGCTGGGAACGGCGCATCGTGCTGAAGGCCAGCGGTTCACGCACTGCGGTGATCTGGAACCCGTGGATCGACCGCGCAGCGGCGTTCAGCGACATGGACAACGATGGCTGGCAGCGCATGCTCTGCATCGAGACGGCGAATGTGATGGATGACGTGGTGAACCTGGCCTCGGGCGCGAGCCATACCATGGGTGTCAGCATCGGCAGCAAACCGCTTTAAGATCAAAAGATCGCAGCCTTCGGCAGCTCCTGCAGTGGAATGCATTTTCCTGTAGGAGCTGCCGAAGGCTGCGATCTTTTGCTTTAGAGATCCGACTCCTGCACCACCCGCACCTTGTCCGCTTCCAGCGCATACGCCGCATCGGCCAGGTCATTGCTGACCTTCTCGATCTTCAGCGTGCCGGTTACCCACAGCGGCGTGTAGATATCGTCCAGCTTCAAACCCTTCGGATAACGCACCAGCACCAATTGATTCGGTGGTGGTGGCGGCACGTGGATACAGGCGCCCGGGTACGGCACGAGGAAGAACAGCGTGCTGCGGCCCTTGGCGTCGGACTCCAGCGGCACCGGGTAGCCACCGATGCGGATGTGTTTGTCGTTCATCGACGCCACGGTCTTGGTCGAATACATCACCGCCGGCAGGCCCTTGGCCTGTTTCATCCCGCCCTTCTCGGTGAAGGTGCCGGTGGCCTCCGGAGAGTTGTGATCGATTTCGGGCATGGCCTCGAGGGCTTTCTGGTCCGACTTGGGCATCAGTTCCAGCCAATCGGTTTCCGGCAGTTCGCCGGCGTGGGCGAGACCGCTGCCCAGCAAAAGGAGAGTCAACAAAAGACGGCGCATGGAGGTGCTCGGTAAAAGATGCTCGGATAAGAAAGGACGTTGAATCGCCGAGCATTCTAGCCCTCCCTGCCGCATTGGCAGAGAGGGCTTGGTCGCTTGGATCAGTTCTTTTTGATCAGGCCGTAGATCACCAGCAGCACGATCGCACCGACCAGTGCGCCGATGAAGCCTGCGCCTTGACCGGCCTGATAGATACCCAGGGCCTGGCCGCCGTAAGTGGCCGCCAGCGAACCGCCGATACCGAGCAGGATGGTCATGATCCAGCCCATGCTGTCATCGCCCGGTTTCAGGAAGCGTGCCAGCAGGCCGACGATCAAGCCGATAAAGATGGTTCCGATAATTCCCATGGCATTTCCCTCTGACGCTAAATAGTAGATATGCCAAAGCCTAGTCAGACTTTGGCATCCTGCAATGAGAGAACGGCGGCCCCTGAATGGTTCCGCCGCGGCCACATGAAACTGTCGTTACTCGGCGATCAGCGCTTCGACCTTGACGATCTGCGCCTGCAGCGTGGCCATGTCGGCGCAGCGCAGGTTGGCGTGACCAACCTTGCGCCCGGCCTTGAAGGCTTTGCCGTAGTGGTGCAGATGGCAGTCTTCGATGGCGATGACTTTCTCCACCGGCGGAACCACGCCGATGAAGTTGAGCATCGCGCTCTCGCCGACCTTGGCCGTCGAACCCAGCGGCAGGCCGGCAACGGCGCGCAGATGGTTTTCGAACTGGCTGCACTCGGCGCCTTCGGTGGTCCAGTGCCCGGAGTTGTGCACGCGCGGGGCGATTTCGTTGGCCTTGAGGCCACCGCCGACTTCAAAGAACTCGAACGCCATCACGCCGACGTAATCCAGTTGCTTGAGCACGCGGCTGGAATAGTCTTCAGCCAACGCCTGCAATGGGTGATCGGTACTGGCCACCGACAGCTTGAGAATGCCGCTGTCGTGGGTGTTGTGCACCAGCGGATAGAACCTGGTTTCACCGTCGCGGGCACGCACGGCGATCAGCGAGACTTCGCCGGTGAACGGCACGAAGCCTTCCAGCAGGCAGGCCACGCTGCCCAGCTCGGCGAACGTACCCACCACGTCTTCCGGCTTGCGCAGGACTTTCTGGCCCTTGCCGTCATACCCCAGGGTGCGGGTTTTCAGCACGGCCGGCAGACCGATCGACGCCACGGCGGCGTCCAGGTCGGCTTGCGATTGAATGTCGGCGAAGGCCGGGGTCGGAATCCCCAGGTCCTTGAACATGCTCTTCTCGAACCAGCGGTCGCGAGCGATGCGCAGGGCTTCGGCACTCGGGTAGACCGGCACGAATTGCGAGAGGAACGCCACGGTTTCGGCCGGGACGCTTTCGAACTCGAACGTCACCAGGTCGACTTCGTCAGCCAGTTGGCGCAGATGATCCTGATCGCCGTAATCGGCCCGCAGGTGTTCGCCCAGTGCAGCGGCGCAAGCGTCCGGCGCCGGGTCGAGGAAAGCGAAGTTCATGCCCAGCGGGGTGCCCGCCAGCGCCAACATGCGGCCCAACTGGCCGCCACCGATTACACCGATCTTCATCTCAACAACCTCAGGCAATACGTGGGTCTGGATTGTCCAGGACGCTGTCTGTCTGCTCGGCACGGAAGGTTTTCAGTACCGCGTGGAACTGTGGATGCTTGGCGCCGAGGATGCTCGCCGAGAGCAGCGCGGCGTTGATCGCGCCGGCCTTGCCGATGGCCAGGGTGGCAACCGGAATGCCAGCCGGCATCTGCACGATCGACAGCAGCGAATCGACGCCCGAGAGCATCGACGACTGCACCGGAACGCCCAGCACCGGCAGGTGGGTCTTGGCCGCACACATGCCTGGCAGGTGAGCCGCACCACCGGCACCGGCGATGATCACCTCGATGCCGCGGCCCTCAGCCTCTTCGGCGTACTGGAACAGCAGATCCGGGGTACGGTGAGCGGAAACCACCTTGACCTCGTACGGGATGCCGAGCTTTTCCAGCATATCGGCGGTGTGGCTAAGGGTGGACCAATCGGACTTGGAGCCCATGATCACGCCAACCAGTGCACTCATCGTCGCGCCTCTTCTCTCTGGGCGCCCGCAGGCGCGTCAAAAACAACAAGCCACGCAGGATTGCGTGGCTTGATTGTACGAAAAATGGCCGGATGTACCGGCCGAAGGCCGCGCAGTATACCGCAAAGAAGCCAATAAACAGCCCCCGAAACGACCATCTGTCAAATGAGCGAAACGCCCGGTTTTATTGACTTGAAGGTCAGCCAAGACACGCCCTAAATTCCATTGTGGGAGCGAGCCTGCTCGCGAAGAGGGGGTGTCAGTCAACATTGATGTTGTCTGGCACACCGCTTTCGCGAGCAGGCTCGCTCCCACAGGGACTGCGGGCGGATTCAAGAGTTTTGGGCGGCACCGCCTTCCAGCTTGCGCCACAACAGGCGCACATTGGCCTTGCGCACCAGCGCGCAGCGGTACAGACGAATCTCCAGCGGCACGTGCCATTGCGGGCCGCCGCAGACCACGAGCTCGCCGCGGGCCAGTTCGGCACGTACGCTCAGTTGTGGCACCCAGGCAATGCCGAGGCCTTCCAGGGCCATGCTCTTCAGGCTGTCGGCCATCGCGGTTTCGTAGATGGTGGTGAAACGCAGCTGCCGCTGACGCAGCAAGCCGTTCACCGAACGCCCGAGAAACGCCCCGGCGCTGTAGGCCAGCAACGGCACGCTGGCATCCCCTTCGAGATCGAACAGCGGCTTGCCGTCGGCATCCGCAGCGCACACCGGGAGCATTTCGGTCTGGCCCAGGTGCAGCGACGGGAAGATTTCCGGGTCCATCTGCATCGCCGCGTCCGGGTCGTAGAACGCCAGCATCAGATCACAGCCACCTTCGCGCAACGCGTGCACCGCATCGCCAACGTTGGTCGCCACCAGCCGCGTGGCGATGTTCAGTCCTTCGTTGCGCAGTTGTGCGATCCAGCGCGGGAAAAAGCCCAGCGCCAGCGAGTGCGCGGCGGCGACCTGCATCACTTCGCCCTGCCCGCCTTCGAGGTGATGCAGATGACGCAGCACTTCACCGAGCTGTTCGACCACGGTGCGCGCGGTCACCAGAAACAGCTGCCCGGCCGCCGTCAGCTCGATCGGCGTGCGCGAGCGGTTGACCAGTGTCAGCCCCAGCGCCGCTTCGAGGCTGCGGATCCGCCGACTGAATGCCGGCTGGGTCACGAAGCGCCGTTCGGCGGCCTGCGAGAAGCTGCGGGTCGCGGCCAGAGCACTGAAGTCCTCGAGCCATTTGCTTTCCAGATTCATCACGCCCTCCCGGGAACGCACCAAAACAGGTCACACGTCTGCCGCGCACGCGGCGTCACACGGGCATTATGCCGAATGTGCATAGGGCAGTGTTTAACAGCATTGGCCCAAAAAATCCCACAAGCCTAGCATTCGCAGCGTTCCGGCACAGACCGGGTCCATATCGAGATGATTTCTATCATGTCCTCCGCTGCATCTTTCCGCACAGAAAACGACCTGCTTGGCGCCCTCGAAGTACCGGCTCAAGCGTATTACGGCATCCAGACCCTGCGAGCGGTGAACAACTTCCGTCTCTCCGGTGTTCCGATTTCGCATTACCCGAAACTGGTTGTGGGTCTGGCGATGGTCAAACAGGCCGCCGCTGACGCCAACCGTGAGCTGGGTCATCTGAGCGAAGCCAAGCACGCTGCCATCAGCGAAGCCTGTGCCCGATTGATCCGCGGTGATTTCCACGAAGAGTTCGTGGTCGACATGATTCAAGGTGGCGCCGGTACCTCCACCAACATGAACGCCAACGAAGTGATCGCCAACATTGCACTCGAAGCAATGGGTCACCAGAAAGGCGAGTACCAGTACCTGCACCCGAACGACGACGTCAACATGGCGCAGTCGACCAACGACGCCTACCCGACCGCGATCCGCCTGGGTCTGCTGCTGGGTCACGACGCGCTGCTGGCCAGCCTCGACAGCCTGATTCAGGCCTTCGCAGCCAAGGGTGAAGAATTCAACCACGTCCTGAAGATGGGTCGTACCCAACTGCAAGACGCCGTACCGATGACCTTGGGTCAAGAGTTCCGTGCTTTCGCCACCACCATGGGCGAAGACCTGGCCCGTCTGAAGACGCTGGCCCCGGAACTGCTGACTGAAGTGAACCTGGGCGGCACCGCGATCGGCACCGGCATCAACGCCGACCCGCGCTATCAGGCGCTGGCTGTTCAGCGTCTGGCGCTGATCAGCGGTCAACCGCTGGTGCCCGCCGCCGACCTGATCGAAGCCACCTCCGACATGGGCGCCTTCGTGCTGTTCTCCGGCATGCTCAAGCGCACCGCGGTCAAGCTGTCGAAGATCTGCAACGACCTGCGCCTGCTGTCCAGCGGCCCGCGCACCGGCATCAACGAAATCAACCTGCCGGCGCGTCAGCCAGGCAGCTCGATCATGCCCGGCAAGGTCAACCCGGTGATTCCGGAAGCCGTTAACCAGGTGGCCTTCCAGGTCATCGGTAACGATCTGGCGCTGACCATGGCAGCCGAAGGCGGCCAACTGCAGCTGAACGTGATGGAGCCGCTGATCGCGTTCAAGATCCTCGACTCGATCCGCCTGCTGCAACGCGCCATGGACATGCTGCGCGAGCACTGCATCGTCGGCATCACCGCCAACGAAGCACGCTGCCGCGAACTGGTCGAGCACTCGATCGGTCTGGTCACCGCGCTGAACCCGTACATCGGCTACAAAAACGCCACCCGCATCGCCCGTATCGCCCTTGAAAGCGGCCGCGGCGTGCTGGAACTGGTGCGCGAAGAAGGTCTGCTCGACGAAGCCATGCTCGCCGACATCCTGCGCCCGGAAAACATGATTGCTCCGCGTCTGGTTCCGCTCAAAGCCTGAGCCGACGCATTACTTGTAGCACCGCTCACCAGGTCGAGGGACTAGACACCTCTCACCTTTTGAGGGCTTGGGGATTTAGTCCCCAAGCCCTTTTTTTTAACTTCTTTGCGGGCAGGACGTTAAATGTTTTGTGTATCTGATACCGCCAAGATCGCAGCCTTCGGCAGCTCCTACATGATCGATGTACCCCTGTTGGAGCTGCCGAAGGCTGCGATCTTTTGATCTTGCAGCACCCTCGTTTCGTCGCTTGCACCACGAGCGTGCAGACGGGCGCCGCACTGATCGGTATAGTGCCGCCCCTCTTCGCGTGAGCGGTCGTCGGTAACGAGGCCATAACCCATGCGAAACCCGAACTAATAACAAACCCGCGAAATGGATCCGGGACGAAACCTTCGCCTCACCTGTTGTGCCGTGCGCAAACCGGTGTAACGCGATGTTTCTGAACATCCAGCATTTGCTTACACAAAAAACAGCGAGGAAAAATCCATGCTCGAAGTCATTAACGACTTCCTCTCAGGGAAAGTACTGATCGTGCTCATTGTCGGGCTCGGTAGCTACTTCACGATTCGCTCGCGTTTCGTTCAATTGCGGCACTTCTTCCACATGTTCGCGGTGTTCCGCGACAGCCTGAAAAGCAGCGGCGGGCAACTCAGCTCGTTCCAGGCCCTGATGCTCAGCCTTGCCGGCCGTGTCGGTGCAGGCAACATCGCCGGTGTCGGCATCGCCGTGACCCTCGGCGGGCCAGGTGCGGTGTTCTGGATGTGGGTGACCGCACTGGTCGGCATGTCCAGCAGCTTCTTTGAATGCACCCTGGCTCAGGTCTACAAGCGCGCCGATGGCGACGGCCTGTACCGTGGCGGCCCGGCCTACTACATCCAGCACGGCCTGAAGCTCAAAGGTATGGCGGTGGTGTTCTCCATCCTGCTGCTGGTCACCTACGGCTTCGCCTTCATCGGCCTGCAGTCCTACACCGTGACCCACTCGCTGCAGAACGCCTTTGCCTTCGACCCGCGTCACACCGGGATCGTCCTGGCAGTGCTGCTGGCCATCACCTTCATCGGTGGTATCAAGCGCATCGCGGCGGTGTCCGACCTGCTGGTACCGGTCAAGACCCTGGCCTATATCGGCGTGACCCTGTACGTGATCGGCACCCAGATCGAACACGTGCCAGCCATGCTGGAAACCATCTTCAAGAGCGCCTTCGGTCTCGACCCGGCCTTCGGCGGCCTGCTCGGCAGCGCCATCGTCATGGGCGTGAAGCGTGGCGTGTTCGCCAACGAAGCGGGCCTGGGCAGTGCGCCGAACGTCGCCGCCGTGGCCTCGGTGAAACACCCGGGCGCCCAAGGCGTGGTTCAGGCCTTCAGCGTGTTCCTCGACACCTTCGTGATCTGCACCTGCACCGCGCTGCTGATCCTGTTGTCGGGCTTCTACACCCCGGGCTTCGAAGGTGACGGCATCGTCCTGACCCAGAACTCGCTGGCCGCCGTGGTCGGTGACTGGGGCCGCATCTTCGTCAGCGTCGCGCTGTCGCTGTTCGTCTTCACCTGCATCCTCTACAACTACTACCTGGGCGAGAACAGCCTGCAATTCCTCACCCGCAACCGCGCTGCGCTGATGGCGTTCCGCGGCCTGGTGCTGGCGCTGGTGGTCTGGGGTTCGATGCAGGACCTTTCGACGGTGTTCGCCTTCGCCGACATCACCATGACCTGCCTGGCCTTCGTCAACCTGATGGCCCTGGCGATGCTGTTCAAAGTCGGCATGCGTGTGATGCGCGACTACGACGAGCAGCGCCGCGCCGGCGTCAAGCAGCCCGTGTTCGACTCCAGCAAGTTTGCCGATCTGGACCTGGACCTGAAGGCCTGGCCGGCCGACGCGCCAGCCGCCGGCAAGAGCGAAGTCGAGCCGCAAGGCGTCCCTGCAGCGCAACGCTGACAGGTGAATGACGGGCGCATCCCCTGCGCCCGTCAGTTATTGTGATGCACTACCTGTAGGCGCGAGCCTGCTCGCGATAGCTGTCTTTCAGCCAACATCAATGTTGAATGATGAACCGCTATCGCGAGCAGGCTCACTCCTACAATGTCATCTCTTGTGGAGACCTTCAGATGATTGCCAATTCCTTCCCCGCCGCCCAACAGGTCATGGTGCTCTACACCGGTGGCACCATCGGCATGCAGGCCAGTGCCAACGGGCTGGCCCCGGCATCCGGTTTCGAAGCCCGTATGCGCGACTACCTGCACAGCCAGCCTGAGCGGGTGGTGCCGCAGTGGCGCTTCCGGGAAATGTCGCCGCTGATCGACAGCGCCAACATGACCCCGGCCTATTGGCAGCAACTGCGTGAAGCGGTGGTCGATGCCGTGGACGTGCAAGGCTGCGACAGCGTGCTGATCCTGCACGGCACCGACACGCTGGCCTACAGCGCCGCGGCGATGAGTTTCCAGTTGCTCGGCCTGCAGGCGCGTGTGTGCTTCACCGGTTCCATGCTGCCGGCGGGCGTGGCTGACAGCGATGCCTGGGAAAACCTCGGCGGCGCACTGGTTGCGCTCGGCCAGGGCCTGGCGCCGGGCGTGCACCTGTACTTCCACGGCGAGCTGCTGGACCCGACCCGTTGCGCAAAAGTGCGCAGCTTCGGCCGGCATCCGTTCAAGCGCCTGGAGCGTCAAGGTGGCGGGGTGAAAGCCACGTCGATCCCGGCAGCGCTGAACTATAACCAGCCGAAACACCTGGCGAATGTCGCCGTACTGCCGCTGTTCCCCGGCATCAGCGCCGGGATTGTCGACGGCCTGCTCGACGGCGGCATCCAGGGCCTGGTCCTGGAGTGCTACGGCAGCGGCACCGGACCAAGCGACAACCCCGAGTTCCTCGCCAGCCTCGGCCGTGCCCGGGACAGCGGTGTGGTGGTGGTCGCGGTCACCCAGTGCCATGAAGGCGGAGTCGAGCTCGACGTTTACGAGGCCGGCAGCCGGCTGCGTGGCGTGGGCGTGTTGTCCGGTGGCGGCATGACCCGCGAAGCGGCGTTCGGCAAGTTGCAGGCGTTGCTGGGCGCGGGTCTGGAATCGGCTGAAGTGCGCCGACTGATCGAACTCGACCTGTGTGGCGAGCTGATCTGACACCACGCACCCCCCCTGTAGGAGTGAGCCCCTGTGGCGAGGGAGCTTGCTCCCGCTGGGGCGCGCAGCGCCTCCACAATATTGCGACTGCTTTGCAGTCGAGCGGGAGCAAGCTCCCTCGCCACAATAGCCCTCCCACAGTTTGATCGGCGTCCGGCATGCAACTTGCTGCGCTCCAGCCACCCCCAAGGCTGGAAGATCTTATGCTGCACTCCCACCTCACCACCCTCAACGCCGTCTCGCTGGTGCTCAACACCTTCAAGGATCAAGGCCTGTCCAGTGACGCCTTGCTCACGGGCAGCGGCATCAGCGCCGCGGATCTGAACCGCACCGACACGCGCATCACCACCAATCAGGAAATGCAGGTCTGCGCCAACGCGGTCGCGCTCAAGCACGACATCGGCCTCGAACTGGGCCGGCGCATGCACGTGTCCTGCTACGGCATCCTCGGTTACGCGCTGCTGACCTGTGCCACCTTCGGTGACGCTTTGCGCCTGGCGATCCGTTATCCGGCGCTGTTGGGAACACTTTTCGAACTGAGTCTGGAAGACGATGGCGAGCGCGTCTGGTTCGTCGCCGCCGATTACCGCGAGAGTCCGGCGATGGCGGTGTTCAACGCCGAGTTCTGCCTGGTTTCGCTCAAAGTCATTTGCGATGACTTGCTGGGTCATCCGCTGCCGCTGCTCGCCACGCGATTCGAGCACGCCGCGCCGGATTACCGCGACAGCTACGCCGAACACTTCGCCAGCCCACTGCACTTTGCCGCCCGGGACAACGCCTTCGCCTTCGACCGCCGCTGGCTCGAGCAACCGCTGCCACTGGCCGACGCCATTACCCATCAGGCGATGGCCGAGCGCTGCCGCAAGCAGAACCTCGAATTCACCGGCCGCCAGGCCTGGCTCGGGCGCATCCGCCAGTTGCTCAGCGCCCAGTTGAATGCCGCGCCGGGGCTCGAAGGCCTGGCCCAGCAGATGAAGTGCTCGCCACGCACCTTGCGGCGCCACCTCAAGGACATGGGCAGCAGTTATCAGGAACTGCTCGACGAACTGCGTTTCGAACGCGCCAAGCAGATGCTGTGTGAGGATCAGTTGCCGATCTACCGCATCGCCGAAACCCTGGGTTTCAGCGAGACCGCGAGCTTCCGCCACGCGTTCGTGCGCTGGAGCGGTGTTGCGCCGAGTCAGTTTCGCCCGCACTGAGAACCTCCTGTAGGAGTGAGCCTGCTCGCGATTGCCATCCAGCATTCAACACTTATGTTGGCCGACAGACCGCCATCGCGAGCAGGCTCACTCCTACAAGGATTGTGTATTTCCTGCCCATGGCAGGTGCAAACCTACGCCAGCAAGGGGCGAATAACGGTCAGATCTTTTGGCCATATCGATCCCCTTTTGGCCTTTCCTGCCGTTCTCCGATTCGCCGCGCGCCGCAACACTGGGGGTAACCGAATCAGCCCTGCGGAGAACAACAAATGCTGACGATCTACTCAGACGATCACCACCTGCACCATGGCCGCTGCGAACTCATCGACGGCCAGCTCAAGCCGTGCTTCGAGATGCCTTCGCGCGCCGACCACGTGCTGCAACGGGTCCAACACCAGCACCTGGGCCCGGTCGAGGCACCGAAGGATTTCGGCCTGGAGCCGATCGCGCGGATCCACAGCCGCGACTACCTCGACTTCTTCAAGGGTGCGTGGCAGCGCTGGACCGAATTCAATACCGACGGCGACCTGCTGCCCTACACCTGGCCGGCGCGCACGCTGCGGCAGATCAAACCGACCAGCCTGCACGGCCAGCTCGGCTATTACAGCTTCGACGGCGGCGCACCGATCACCGCCGGCACCTGGCAAGCGGCCTACAGCGCAGCGCAAGTGGCGCTGACTGCCCAGGCGGAAATCCAGCGCGGCGCACGCAGTGCCTTTGCCCTGTGCCGTCCACCGGGACACCATGCCGCCAGCGACTTGATGGGCGGTTATTGCTACCTCAACAACGCCGCCATCGCCGCCCAGGCGTTCCTTGATCAGGGCCACAAGAAAGTCGCGATCCTCGACGTCGACTACCACCACGGCAACGGCACCCAGTCGATTTTCTATGCACGCAGCGACGTGCTGTTCACCTCGATCCACGGCCATCCGGAAGCCGAGTTTCCGTTCTTCCTCGGCTACGACGATGAGCGCGGCGAAGGCGCCGGTGAAGGCTGCAACTTCAACTACCCGCTGCCGGCCGGCTCCGGCTGGGACGTGTGGAGCGCGGCGCTGGAACAGGCCTGCAACGAGATCGACCGCTACGGCGCCGACATCATTGTCGTGTCGCTGGGTGTCGACACGTTCAAGGACGATCCGATCTCGCAGTTCAAACTCGACAGCCCGGATTACCTGGCCATGGGCAAGCGCATCGCCGCCCTCGGCAAGCCGACATTGTTCGTCATGGAAGGCGGTTACGCGGTGGAGGAAATCGGCATCAACGCGGTGAACGTGCTGGAAGGGTTCGAACAATGAACCACTTCAAGCACCTCATCGCGCCAGCCCTGTGTGCGGCGTTGCTGAGCAGCGCTGTGCACGCCGAAGAACGCACCTTGCGCGTCTACAACTGGTTCGACTACATCACGCCCAAGGCGCTGGAAGACTTCAAGGCACAGAACACCCAGACCAAACTGGTCTACGACATCTTCGACACCAACGAAGCGCTGGAAGCCAAGCTGCTGACCGGCAACTCCGGTTATGACGTGGTGGTGCCGTCCAACGTGTTCCTCGCCAAGCAGATCGAGGCCGGGGTGTTCCAGCCGCTGGATCGCAGCAAGCTGCCGAACTGGAATCACCTCGATCCGAAACTGATGAAGCTGATCGAGGCCAACGACCCGGGCAACCAGTTCGCCGTACCGTACATGTACGGCACGATCCTGATCGGCTTCAACCCGGCCAAGGTCAAGGCCGCGCTGGGCGATAACGCGCCGGTGGACAGCTGGGATCTGATCTTCAAGGAAGAGAACATCAGCAAGCTCAAGCAGTGCGGCGTGGCCCTACTCGACTCGCCGTCGGAGATCCTGCCGCTGGCCCTGCAACACTTGGGGCTCGATCCCAACAGCAAGAAGCCTGCGGATTACGACAAGGCTGAAGCGCTGCTGATGAAGATCCGCCCGTACATCACCTACTTCCACTCCTCCAAGTACATGGCCGATATCGCCAACGGCGACATCTGCGTCGCGGTCGGTTATTCCGGCAGCTTCTCGCAAGCGGCCAACCGCGCCAAGGAAGCGAAGAACGGCGTGGTGGTCGACATGCGCCTGCCCAAGGAAGGTGCGCCGATCTGGTTCGACATGCTCGCGATACCCAAGGGCGCGAAAAACCCGGAAGACGCCTACACCTTCATCAACTACCTGCTGCAACCGGCGGTGATTGCGCCGGTCAGCGATTTCGTCGGCTATCCGAACCCGAACAAGGACGCCACCGGTCTGGTGGATCCGGCGATCCGCAACAATCCCAACCTGTACCCGACCGATGCGGCGATGAATACGCTGTACACCCTGCAGCCATTGCCCCGCGATGCCGAGCGGGCGCGGACCCGGGCCTGGACCAAGATCAAGTCCGGCACCTGACGCCGGCCGCCGCACCCGAAAGACCTGCGTTCACGCAGGTCTTTTTTTACCCGCAATATTTATCTACCACCTGCCCTTCTGCCGGCGTCACTACCGTGGAACGTCATGTGCACCGAACACCCGACGGTGCCTCCCCACACAGGATGTGATCATGACCGAAGATTCCAGCCCAGCCGCCGACCTCGGCCTCACCAACGAACAGGACGATCAGGACGATCTGGTTACGCAATTGGTGACCGGTCCTTCGATCCGCGAAGTCGCTACTCAGGCGTTGCTGCCGGCCCTGAAAACCCTTTATCCGCAACTCGACATCGATCCCCGTCTGGCGCTGGTAGTGACGCCCACCTGGCGTGTTCACGAACAGCACATCAGCCCAGGACAATCACACTACGAATCACTGACCGATGCGCTGGTACGTCATGGCGTAGCGTCGACCCCGGTGTTTTATTTCGATGGTGAGCACTACCTCACTCTGGACCCCACTGCGCCGGTTCCGGTGCAGATGCCCGTGAGCATTGAGGTCATCGGGCACCTGATCAACGAACTCGCGCCGTTGCTGTTTTTCGCCTTTCAGGAACAGCAAATCGCTTACTGGAATCAGCTCGTGCAACCCTCGACGCCGCGCTGGAAACGGTTATCCAACTCTCTGCGCGATTGCTGGAACGTCGACGCCGGGCCGGAATGGACCCAAGACGAAGTCAGCATGACGCGCCACCTGTTCAGCCACCCGGAGAAAAATGCGCGCACGGCAAACGACCCCTATCAATCACGCGCCTGCCTGATCGACCTCGACTTCGGCCACACAAAGGGCGGCGCGCCCCGCTTCAACACCCTCGACATGGCCGTACTGATCGGAACCGCAGGGTCGCGCAGCCTGATCCTCGCGCACACCGTGACCGGTGGCTTCGAACGCTACGACACGCTGCAGACCCTCGGCGAGTCCCTGGTGAGGTACACCGACAGAGAGAAACCTGACAACGCGCTGCAATGGCGTTTGATCGAACCCGAAGGCAATTACTTTGATCATCTGGCGTGCAGCCTGATTGCTCTGCAGGCCGACGCCATCGGCGCACTGGCCAAGGACAGCGATGCCGCGAAACGCGATCCGGCCCCGCATATCAGCCGCGCCAACAATGAACTCGACCCCACGGATAAACACGCCTCTTCGCAATTCAATCGGGTCGAGCAAAATTTGCCGGACTGGATGATCAACGCTTCCCCCGCCGACCTCACGGCGTACAGCCGGCACTTGATGGATCTGGCGACCGTTCGCACCCAGACAAACGACCAGTCATTTCAGGACGGCATCAAGCCGATTCGCGAGTTTGCTTTGGATAGCCTGCGCGCAGCCATGCTCAAGGAGCACGCCGATGCGGCGACGGTGAATCTGGCGGACATCGAGATCGAGGTCGACAGCGTCGTAGTCTGGGGCACTTTCGTGCCGCTGACGGAGCCGGAACGCACCACACTGAGCCTGGTCGACCTGGCGCTGCAAAACCTGATCGCCGTGCCGCTGGGCAACAAGATCGTGCGCAGCAAAAGCGCGGCAACGTTGCCGTCGTGGATGACGCTGGCCTACCTCGAAGCGCTGATCACAAGCGTCGACATCGGCAAGACCTACCCGGCACTGATCAAGGACAAGCTGCTCGATGACCCGGTGGAAAGCCTGCGCCGGCAGAATCTGTTCACCCGTCACTTGCAAGTCGAACTGCCGCTGCTGGCCTTGCAGCAGAAGATCCGCGGCCAGGACGGTATCGATGAGTTGGGCTATCGCTATGTGGCTGCCGTGGTTCAGGCGCTCGAAGCCAATCGCTGGGTCGACGGTCAGGAAATTGTCATCCGTCCACTGGCGTTCAACCCCGGCTGGCGCCTGATCGGCGCTGCGGACGAAGTGGCCAACATGTTCGTGATCGGCCCCCGGCACATGGACAAGGGACCCTGCCTGCTTTACCGGCCCTTGCTCGACCAGCCCCTGAGCCAATATCCGACACCCGCCAACCTGATCTACGCGATCAAGCACTCGGCAACGCTACGTCGATCGGTGCTGGCCTGGTTGCCCGACGGGGTGCGGGCCAACTATGCCAACTACGTGTTCACCGGTAGCCTGCCCTCGGTCTGGTCGCTCGCGCAGTTGCTGGCAGACCCGCTGACCCCGCTACAGATGGGCGGCACGCTGACCCTTGGCTCGCGCGTCATCGCCACCGATTATCTGGTTTTCCTGTTCAAGGCCAACGTCGATACGCTGGTCGAGCTGGCGCACAGACAATCGGTGTCCAATGCGCAAAACCGCTGGGCGACGTTCAAGCAGGATGCATGGATGATCTTCAATGCGGCGCTGCCTTTTCTCGGCCGCACGGTCGGCACCGTTGCCTGGATCTGGCAGGTGCTGGACGACGTCCAGCAGACCCTCGACGCTGGCGAACGAGGTGAGCGACAGCAGCAGGCCAGCGCCATGACCGACCTGTTGCTGATCCTCGCGATGGTCCTCGCCCATCGCGCCAGTACCCGTCAGTCGAACGCCCGAGGCAGCGAAAAAATGGACTCGAATGCCTCGCAAACCGTGCTGGCGGAAAAACCGCCGGCGCCGATCAGCATTGTGCACTTGCCCGATATCGCGGGTGAGTCGGCCCCGGCGCAACATCACACCAGCGTGCTGACCGATGCGGCCCTGAGCCTTGCGCAAACGCTGGAACGCTTCGCTGTCACCCGTCCCTCATTATTGGTGCCACCCGATAGCAGCAGCGGTCTTCACCGCCACCTTCATCGCCTCGGCGCCCGCTACTATGCGCCGATCGGTGAGCGCTGGTTTGAAGTGGCCGTTGATGAAACGGGTGCGGTATCGATGATCGATACCCGGCAACAGCCCGCACGCAGAGGCCCCGCATTGATCGGCAACGCCGCCGGACAGTGGTTCGTCGACACCCGTCTGCGCCTGCGCGGCGGTGGCTTGTCGGCAAGGCGCAAAGCGGTGAAAGAGCAAAACCGGCAACGCATCGTCGAGCTAAAACAGCAACTTTCCGACTTCGATGACGAGCGCGCCAAAGCAAAAACCGAACTGCTGGCCGCTCACCAGAAAATGAGGGATGCCAACGACCAGACATTGCCTGGGTTACGACAAGCGTTTCTGGAACAGCTTGACCGTCGCACACTTCAATACGAGGCGCCGATGGAACAGCTCAAGGCGTTGAGCCTGCTGCAGACCGTGCCCAACTATCGTAAAGCCATGACCACGATGCTCGACACCCAGCTGCATTTCAACCAGACATGGCTTGATCAGAAGAACCCCGCTTTCGTTCAGACCTTGCGCGATACTCTGGCCCTGCTGGAGGCCGAAGAAATCAACGGTGCCGCCGGTGACCGTGCGACCTATCAACAAATGGTCGACCTGACTGAAGGCGTCATCAGCAAAATTGAATTCGCCCGATCAAAGTTTCAGGCCCTGGAGCGACTCGGCCGCGATGCAGCCGAAGTGATCGTGCAGTATCGCCAGCGGTTGCCGACCTTCAGCCTCAATGACCTCAAGTCGCTACAAGTGTCGCTGGCCCGTGAAGTGTGTCTCAAGGAAGGTGATACCGCCGCACTGAATGAGGCCCGGGCTGACTTTTCCCGCCTGCTCGACACCACCAACCTGGTGATCCAGACCTCACAGGAACTGATGCTGGAGGAAAACCCCGCAAGCCTCAGCGAACGTAACGAAGCCCTCGACGGGCTGCTCGAACAGTTTGTCGCCATTGATCAAGCGATGGAGGACTTCGCCCTCGAGCACAAGGACGCCGTGCTGGATGAGCCCTTCCAGCATATGCGCAAGCGAATCGGCGAGTTTCAGACACTCACCGAAGACCATCTGGCGCAATTGTTGCGCGAGCATGTCCCCGCGGAACCTCGCCCCGGGCCCTCAAGACCTGCGCGTGCACCTCGCAAACGCGTGGTCAAGACACGCTTCAAAGGCACGGTGGTCGGTGAAGTACGACCCGCGCAGCCGGGCGAGCCGGTCCTGTTGGAGGTGCGCGCGCCGATGACCGGCAGAGTCATCGCCACCTTCCACGAAAAGACGCCGGGCGTCTGGGTCGAACGCGTCCCGGCCAGACGCCGGCGCCCCGCCGCGCCAGTGCCCCTCACTGCACAGCTGACCGAAGGGCAGAGCCTGCTTGACGGTGTGGAAGGCTTCATTCGGCAAACCGAAGCCAGCTCAAAAAAAGCCGGGCGCATCCCGGTAGAAATCGAGGACCTGTTTCGCCAGAAAAGCGAACACTTCGATCAAAGCGCCAGAGCCCTGGAAAGGGCCTTGAACCTCCCCGGCACAACCGCAAGCCAGCGCCCGGTTGCCACGAAGCTGAAGACCGAACTGCATCAGGCCCGGGATCGGCTGAACGCCGAAGGCCAGCGGATACGGATCGAAATGATCAAACAGCAACCCCCTACCGCTGCGCGCATCGAATGGTTGTTGAGCAAGAACGAAATCGACATCGTGCCCACTGCCGGACGGCGCCGGCTCAAAGGGCCGCGCAAGGATTACCTGAAGGAATACGAAATCCGTGATCACGGCACGCAGAAGGCGCTGTGGTATGCGCACTTCCACTACGCCGCACCCGACGGACCGGTGGAAAACTTCACCGCCGCCCATTTGAAAACCAGCGGCCAACGGTTGCTGGCAGGCGCCTTCGAGATCAGTGCGGACACTACAAACACGCAAGTGATCGCCATTTACCGTAGCGAGATCAGCGCGCAACTGGCCCGCAAACTGTTTTTTTCGTAATTCCGAAACGTCAAAAAGGAAGCTGACGATGACCGAACACACCGACAACACCCGCGTGCCCGTCCAACTGATCAACAACCTGGTGCTGCAACAGATCAGTCAGGGCCCCACGATCGATGAGGTCGCCGCGCATATGCTGCGCGTGGCCTTGAAAAAGCAGTTTGCGGATCAGTCCCTGGATCCCGATCACACCCTGATCGGCACTCCTCGCTGGCAATGGGCCAACGGCAAGGTCCGCGCGCTGCCGATCGTATTCGAATCGTTGACCCAGGCGCTGGTGCGCCAGTTCTTCACCGACACCGACGCCAATTACCTGGAGGGCGAACACTTTCTGACAGCCGACCCGCAGGCGTCTCCCGTGGTGCATCTGGATATCAGCATCGAAGCCATCGCCACCCTGCTCAACGATTACAACCCGCTGCTGTTCGTCGCCTATCGCGAACGCCAGTTGGCCTTCTGGAACAGCACCGTTCACAAAGTGCCGCGCTGGCAGGAACTGTCCGATGCCCTGCGCAAATCCCTTGATGTGCAGACCGTCAACGGCTGGGATGCCGACCAGTGCCATGTCGCCCGGGCCGTTTCGCATTTTCCCGACAAGCAGCAACGGGACGGCCGGCAACCGGCGCTCGCAACGATCAGGGTGCACCTGATCGACATCGACACTATGGACGCCAAGGATCAGACCCGGCACCTGGTGGTCGGCGGCGTTGCGGTGCTGACAGGACGTTATCGCGAGCGCGACCTGGTGATGATGTACACCGTGGACAGCGGTTATGAATCGTTCGAGTCGCTGGACGCCTTGGGCGCTTCATTGCCCGGGCGCCTCGAAGAACGTCTGGACGGGCGTGACATGAAGTGGCGACTGTTCGAACCCGAAGGCAATTTTTTCGACCATATGGCCTGGGCCTTGATCGCCGGCCAACTTGAGGCCATTGCCGAACTCACTCGCGAGTCCATCGCCAGCGCTACCAATGCCGACAGCCTGCCGCCCGCACTCCCGCCTTCCAGCAACGATGAAAAAGACACGCTGGAGGCGCTTGATGAGGCGATGCCCGAATGGCTGGCCGGCGCCAGCGCTGCCGACATGGATCACTACAGCCGCTCCGTCAATGCTCTGGGCAAGCTGTACAAGCACGTCGATAAAAAGCTGTTCCATCTGCCGGCGATCGACGCTTTCGCCCAGCAGCGAATGCGCGACGCGATCATTGCCGACCAGCCAACCGCCGCCGGGTTACCCCTGGACTCACTGGAAATCACCATCACCAACAGTTTCGAGTCCGGTGGCTTGACCCTGCCCAACCCGCTCGACAGCTATAGCGAAAACCTGGGCGACTTCGCGCTGCAGAACTCGCCGCCCTATATGGCCACCCTGCGCTTCAACCCGCCGCAGCCGCTTCCCGCCTGGCTGGACAGCGCGTACCTGACGGAAATGGCGAAAAAAGTCGACATCGGCCAGACCTACCCTCAATTGCTCAAGGACAAACTGATCAATGATTCCGAGCAAGCCTCCCTGCAGAAACATTTTTACCTGCGCCAGCTGCATGCCCTGCTGCCGCTGATTGCCCTGGAATGCAAGATTCGCGGGATTGGCGGTATCGATGAGCGGGGCTACGCGTATGTTCGCGAGTGGCTCAAACCGACGCCTGGTCATCTGCAGCCGGTGGTCATTCGTCCCCTGACGTTCTTGCGCGCCGGGGACACCGAAGGCGACACGGTGGCCAACATGTTCCTGATCGGCCCACGTCAGGCGGACAGCGGACCGTGCCTGTTGTATCGCCCGCTGCTCGACCAGCCGTTGTTGCAGTTTCCTTCTGCGCAGAATCTTGTGTACGCCCTGCATCAGCCCGGGGAGTTGCGGGATTCGGTGCTGGCGTGGCTGCCGGATTCGGCTACCAGTTTCAAATACGCGCAATATACGTTTCCTGTTGGTCTGCCCAGCCCGTGGACGGGCGCGCAGTTGCTGTCCGAGCCGTGGACCGGGACAGACTGGACCGGCCCGGTCCAGCTCTCATCAAAAGAGCTGCACGGCGACGTATTCGGCATCCTGTTCAAGACCCATGCCCAGACCATGGCCGAACTCGCCGACCGGCAATCTCAGTCCAACGCCGAGCGGCGCTGGACACTGCTGCGCGACAGCGGCTGGGCATTGTTCAACGTCGCCGCAAATTTTCTCAGTGGCCCGGCCGGTGCTGCGGTCTGGATCTGGCAAAGCATCAGTGAAGTCGAACAGGCGCTGCAGGCACGCCAGCGGGGCGACAAGCTCGCCGAATGGGATGCCTTCGGCGATATGCTGCTGAGCCTGGGGCTGCTCCTGGCTCACCGCGCGGCCGTTTCCCGGCGAAGCGGCCGACGCCACACACCCGCCCCGGTTGAAAGCGCAGTGCCCACCACCGTGCCCGCCGCCGCTCAACCGGCAGCGCCCAGGGTGACCCGCATCCCCACGCCGCTGACCGGTGAACTGCCGACGAGCCATTGTTCTTCACTGGAAGCACGGGGCTCCGTTCCGCGCCGCTCGGCCGACGCATTGCTCGCCTACCTGCTGAAGGCAAGCGTGACGCCGCTTGACCTGACGGACACGACCCTGGAAAAAATCGAATACGGCACCGGGCACCTGTATCGCCGCGGTGATCGCCTCTACGCACAAGTCGGCGAGCGCTGGTACGGCGTCGTCGAAAACGACGAGCAACAAATCCAGATCGAGTTTCCGGGCAGCCCGCCAGAGCCCGGCCCGCTATTGGCGCATGACACTCAGGGCCAATGGGTTGTCGATACTCGCCTGCGCCTGCGCGGGGGAGCCGGTGGTCAAAGCTTGCAAAGCCAGTTGCGCGCGCAGCGTTGGGTCAAGGAGCAACAGCGCAAACAACTGGAAGCCACCCTGAACGCCTTCAAACGTCAGGAATCGATCGGCAACGAGGCCTTGAGAACCGCTCAGGCGGAGATCATGAACACCACCGGTGTGGCTCACGAAGAGGCGACCCGGCGCTACCTCGCCCAAGTGGAAAAGCTCATCACCGATTACCAGCAGGCACTGAAAAACCTTCAGGAATGGCGCCTCAAGGGTGGTAGCGTCGGCTACTTTTATGACTTGTTGAACATGACGACGCACCTGCAGAAAAACCTCAACCTGTGGTTCACCCTGCAGCGCAATGCCTATGCCACCTTGAACCAGAAGCTGAGCGGGAACAGTGTCATCGAGGCAGAAGCCGGTTTGCAGGAGCACATCGCCACGGTCAAACAGACGCTGGCACTGAGTCAGGACATGGTCGCTCGCCTGCAACTGGCGCGAACCTCGCTGGAGGATCTGGAAGCCACCGGCAGCGCCGGCATCAGCGCGGCCAAACGCCTGCGCGACATGCTGCCGGCCTTCACCGAGTGGGATTTGAAGGCCAACGAAATCGGCATGTCCCATGAGTTGTGCCTGCGCGGCGGCGCCAGTACCGGTGGCGCCCAGCGCGATGCCGTGGGTCGGTTGATTATCGAAGCAGCGACCGCCACCCATCAGCATGCTGCACAGCTCAAGAGGTCAGACAGCAGTGAGCCGGTGGCCGGACGCATCGACACCCTCAGCCGACTGCTCGACGTCTATGCCGATACCGATCAGCGCTTCAGGGAGCTCCCCGACGAGTACCCGGGCAAGATCGAACCGGCCGAGGTCAATCGAGTCCGCAGACTGATCGGTGATTTCCGGCAGGTGGCACAGGAGCAATTGAGCCTGCTGTTGCCCGAGACCCCAGAGCCTGCGCCGGTCAAGCCGGTCACGCCGAAACCCGCCATTGCCGGCCCGTCTCGTCCGGCCCCCAAGGTCACCAAGAGCCGGCCCCGTGACCCGAATCCCGCCAAGCCTTCGACCGCCACCGAGCCGGCGTTCCACGACATCCTGCCGGCACGCCCTCGCCCCGCCGCCGAACCACTACCGGACGATACCGACACCATCGCCAATGGCCTGACGCTCAACGAAAACGTGCAGGGTTTCATCGATCAGACACGCAAGGACGCGTTCCGCCCCAATCGCATCCCGGCCGACATGCAGGATCTGTTTGATCAACAGGCGCAGCGCCTGGAACAGTCCGCGACAGCGGTCCGCCAGGCACTGGCGCGGATGCGCGAAAGCGGCAGCACACGCTTCCCGGTGGGCAACCTGCCGGCGGAGCTGCAAAGCGCCGCCGAGCGCTTGCGCGCCGAGGGCATCAGTGTCCGCGCTGCGCTGCTCAAGGAGCGCCAGCCCCGCCAGGCGTACGTGCAATGGCTGCTGGACAATCATCAGGTGCGCATCGAGAAAAACCCGCAGGGGCGGATCAGGACCAAGAAACGCCGGGACTACTTTCAGGAATACCGGATCCTCGATACCACCCACCGCGATCAGCCTTTGTGGCTGGCGCATTTTCACTACGATTCGATGCAAGCTCCGCTGGAGGCATTCACCGCAGCGCACCTGAAAATCGCCGACGTCCATTTGCAGCAGTTCAGCACTGAACGCCAACAGGCCCTGACCGAGCTGGCTCCGATCGACTATGTGCTGCGACGTATCAGTGATCCGGCGCTGTTCTTCAAACTGGAAGCGCGTCGCTGAGGTCATGAACCTAGCGGGTCAGCAGACCCGCTTCAACCCACGCGCCAGGCCGTGCGCAGGCGTGCCAGTGCGGCCTCGATGGCTTTTTCGGGCACCGCGGCAAACCCTATCACCAGCCCGGCGCGTCGATCCGGCGCGGTGCTCGAGTCGGGCAGCCAATAGCTGCTCAGGCCATTGATCTCCACATCGACGCTGGCCGCCTCTTCGATCAGCGTCCGTTCACGGGCCACGCTGTCGACCGGCACCGTCAGGTGCAGGCCGGCCGCCACGGTGGGTAACGGACCGACTCCGGGAATATCCGCTGGCCAGCCACTGAGCAAGGTGTCGCGACGGCTCAGGGCGGCTCGGCGCATCCTTCGGATATGTCTCTGAAAATGCCCGGCGGCCATGAACTCGGCCATCACCGCCTGGGTACTGACTTCAGAATGGCGCACATCCACCGCACGCCGCTGGGCAAACACATCCACCAATCCCGGTGGCAGCACCAGATACCCCAGGCGCAACGCCGGGAACGCGACCTTGCCGAAGGTGCCGACATACAGCACCCGTCCCTGTCGATCGAGCGCAGCCAAAGGCGCCAGTGGTGCACCGCTGTAGCGATATTCGCCGTCGTAATCATCCTCGACGATCCAGCCTTGCGTGCGCTCGGCCCAGGCCAGCAGTTCAAGGCGCCGCGCCAGACTCATCACCACTCCTGTGGGGTACTGGTGGGAGGGCGTGACATAGGTCAGGCGGCAATCGGTCAGCCCTGCCAATTGCTGGCAGTCGATGCCCTCGCTGTCCACGGCCACCCCATGCAACCGGGCACCGGCCACGGCGAAGGCATGCCCGGCCGCGCGATACCCCGGATTCTCGATCGCCACGCCGTCGCCGGGCTCCACCAGCAGCTGTGCACAAAGGCTAATCCCCTGCTGCGCGCCACTGGTGATCACAATTTGCTCAGCCGTGCACTGCATGCCTCGGGAGCTGCGCAAATAGGCCGCGATCATCCCGCGCAGCCGCGCGTCGCCGGCCGGATCGCCGTAACACAGTTGCTGCAAATCCGGTTTGCGCCAGAAAGCCGCATTCAGCTTGGCCCAGACGTCGAAAGGGAACAGATCGAATGCCGGTACACCGACCCGAAAAGCCCGGGGCGGACCACTGGGTGGACGGGCCAAATGATTGTTTTTGACCCGAGTCAGCGCGTCGCTGTGGATAACTTTGCTGGATGGATCCACAGGTAAATCCAGCCAATTTGTGGATAAGGCTGTGGGTAAGCCTGTTGAAAACCCTGTGGATACTTTTGTGGATAGTTTTTTCGCCGGCAACGCCGCCTGGGGCAATTGCGCAACGTAAGTGCCGTCGCCGACCCGGCCTTCAATAAAGCCTTCGGCGTACAACTGATCGTAAGCACGCACCACGCTGTTGCGCGAGATCGCCAGCGCCGCCGCCAGGTCGCGGCTGGCCGGCAGCCGCGTACCACTGGCGAGACGTCCGTCCAGTACGCGCAAGCGCAATGCTTGATACAACTGGCGGCTCAAGCCCTGACGACGGTCGAGTTCGATTCCCGCCGGATTGAATGGCATGGACAGCGTGGGCGCTTCGGGCATGGCAATGGACCTATGAAATTGGTCATCAATGGCTCTTACAACAGTCCAATAGCCTGCCTAGGATGCAGGCATTCGCCAAGGAAAATCTCTCCATGTACACGCCCCGCGCTTTTGCCATCGACGAGTTGTCCCAACTCCACGAACTGATCCTCGCCACCCGCCTCGCGATTCTCGTGACCCACGGTGAAAGCGGCCTGCAGGCCAGCCATGTGCCGGTGCTGCTGCATCGCGAACAAGGTCAGCACGGCACACTGTACGGGCACCTGGCCAAAGCCAACCCGCAATGGAAAGACCTGCGCGACGGCGCCGAAGCCCTGCTGATCTTTGCCGGCCCGGACGCCTACGTCAGCCCGGGCTTTTATCCGAGCAAGGCCGAGCACGGCAAAGTCGTGCCGACCTGGAACTACGTCGCCGTGCACGCCTACGGCCACGCCGAAACCTTCAGCGATGGCGGGCGCCTGCTGGACATCGTCAGCACCCTCACTGATCGCCATGAAGCCGGTCGCGCGCAACCGTGGAAGGTCGATGACGCGCCTGCCGACTACATCGACGGCATGCTCAAGGCCATCGTCGGTTTCGCCATCCCCATCGACCGCCTCGAAGGCAAGCGCAAACTCAGCCAGAACCGCAGCGCCGAAGACATCGCCGGCGTGCGCGAAGGGCTGGCCGCCAGCCCGGACATCAATGACCAGACCCTCGCCCACTTGATGCGTTAAGGAAACAGCATGAGTCAGATCCAGATCCGCCCGGTGACTGCCGGTGATCACGCCGCCTGGCTGCCGTTGTGGCAAGCCTATCTGCGCTTCTACAACACCGAGTTGCCGGACGCCGTCACCCACAGCACCTGGCAGCGTTTCCTTGAACCGAGCGAACCGACCCACGCCGCCCTCGCCTGGGCCGATGGCAAAGCCGTGGGCATGGTGCATTTCATTTACCACCGCTCGAACTGGAGCATTGAAAACTCCTGCTACCTGCAGGATCTGCTGGTGGCACCAGAGACGCGCGGCACGGGGGTTGGTCGCCTGCTGATCGAGCACGTCTACGCCACTGCCAAGGCCGATGGCTGCTGCAAAGTCCACTGGCTGACCCACGAGACCAACGCCACCGCGATCCAGCTCTACGAGCGCATCGCCGAACACCCCGGATTCATCCAGTTTCGCAAAGCCATTTAAGGAGCCGCGTACATGACCACTTCACTTGCCGACTGGAAAGGCGTTCCGTCGCCCACCAGCAAACTGCTCGAAGGTCGCTTCATCCGCCTGGAAAGACTCGACCCGGCACGCCACGGCGACGAGCTGTTCAACGCCCTCGAAGGCCCCGGCGCCGACCCGAAACTCTGGGACTATTTGCCCTATGGGCCGTTCCCGCAGCGCAGCGTTTTCAATGACTGGCTGAACAACCATGCCGCCAGCAGCGATCCGTATTTCTTCAGTGTGATCGACCGCGCCACGGGGCAGGTGCAGGGCATTCTGAGCCTGATGTCGATCGTCCCGGCTCAGGGCCGCATTGAGATCGGCCACGTCACCTTCGGCGCGCCGATGCAGCGCTCACCGAAAAGCACCGAAGCGGTGTACCTGCTCGCCAAATACGCGTTCGCCTTGGGTTACCGGCGCCTGGAGTGGAAGTGCAACAACGGCAATGCCCGCTCCAAATACGCCGCCGAGCGCCTGGGCTTCAGCTTCGAAGGCGTGTTCCGCCAGCACATGGTGGTCAAGGGCCAGAACCGCGACACCGCGTGGTTCTCGATTCTGGATTCGGAGTGGCCGGCGATTGCGGCGGGGTTCGAGCGGTGGCTGTCCGATGAAAATCAGACGCCCGACGGGCAGCTGAAAGGCTTGGTTGAATGCCGGAGTTAAATCGTCAAAGCAAAAGATCGCAGCCTTCGGCAGCGCCTGCAGGGTGAACATCAACCCCATGTAGGCGCTGCTGCAGGCTGCGATCTTTGGATGGTTATTTACACCAGCTTCTGCGCCAGCACCGCAATGTGTTCCGGGCCGATGCCGCAGCAGCCGCCCAAATGGCTGGCGCCACGCCGCTGCCAGTCCTGCGCCCAATGCAAATACCCCGGCGGATCCAGATCATCGCGCAGCGGATCAAGACCGTCGTTGGCGGTCGCCTCTTTGGGTTGCGGCGGAAACGCATTGGCATACGCGCCGATGTGAATCTGCACACCCAGGCGTTCGAAGGTGTCGCGCGCCGCATCAATCGCCGCACCGATCACTTCCGGCTGGCTGCAGTTGAACAGCAGCGTCTCGACGCCCAACTCGGCCGCTACCGCCGCCGCGTCCGCCACGGGTTCACCGGAGCGCAGACGCGGTACCTCATCGGTGTCTTCGTCCTTCAGGGTAAACGACAGCCAGAACGGCTTGCCGTCCTTGGGCAGACCCGCGCGGATGGAACGCGCCTCGATGATCGAACTCTGGGTTTCCGCCAGCCACAGGTCAACGTGGGGTGCCAGGCCGTTCACCAGTGGCGCGAGCAACTCGTTCACCCGCGCCGCGTCGAACAGGTCCGGACGATAGGAACCGAACAGCGGCGGCAACGAGCCGGCAACCCGCACCGCTTTGCCCGACGCCTGCACCGCACGCCGCGCCAACTCCCCGGCCAATCCCGCCAGCGCCGCGCCTTCAGCGGCAAACCGTGCTTCGCCAATGTGAAACGGCACCAGCGCATAACTGTTGCTGGTGATCACATTGGCGCCGCTGGCGATGTAGGCGGCGTGCACCGCTTCGACCGCTGGCGGCGCCTCGATCAAGGCCAGCGCCGACCACTCGGGCTGACGAAACGGTGCGCCGGCGCGCTGCAACTCACGGCCCATGCCGCCATCCAGAATTACCGTGTTTGCTGTGCCCATATGCGATTCGCTCATATGCTTATGAAAATAACTCACTACCAGAGTAGTTCTTATAACTATTTAATACGCACCATCCGGTTAATAACAACCTCTTTTTTTTCAGGTGTCGACTGTGAAACTTCAACCACTACTGGCCTTGGGCCTGACCGTTCTGGCCGCCTCCACCCAAGCCTTCGGTGGCGCCACACTTGATCGTGTCGAACAGAAAAAAGAACTGGTTGGCGTGCTGATGGAAAGCTATCCACCCTTCTCGTTCCTCAATGACCAGAACCAGCTCGACGGTTTCGATGTGGATGTCGCCAAAGCCGTGGCGGACAAACTCGGGGTCAAGCTGCGCCTGGAAACGCCGTCCTGGGACGTCATCGCCGCCGGCCGCTGGAGCGGGCGCTATGACATCTGCATCTGCTCCATGACCCCGAGCAAGGCCCGCGCCGAAGTGTTCGACTTCCCGGTGGAGTATTACGCCTCTCCGGCAGTGATCGTGGTCAACGCCAAGGATGATCGCATCCACGGCGCCAAGGACCTGAGCGGCAAGAAAGTCGGCCTGACCAGCGCCTCCAGCTATGAAAGTTATCTGAACAAGAATCTGGTCATTGAAGGCGCCGAGGACACACGTCTGGAGTATCCGTTCGAGGACGTGCAGATCGCCCCGTACGATACTGACAACGTCGCCTTCCAGGACCTGGGCCTGGGCGCCGGTGTGCGACTCGACGCCATCCTCACCAACCTGGTGACCGCGCAGCCACGTCTGAATCAGGACCAGCGCTTCAAACTGGCCGGCGCGCCGCTGTATTCGGAGCCGAACTCGGTGGCCATCGAAAAGGGTGACGCGCAGTGGGACGCCAAGGTGCGCGAGGTGTTTGCGCAACTGAAACAGGACGGCACGCTGAGCAAGCTGTCGCAAAAATGGATCGGCGCCGATATCAGCCAATGACTGCCTTCCCGACACCTCCACAGCCGCCGCAACCGGTGGCTGAATCACGCCTGCAACGGCTGTTCGGTTTCCGCACACGCCTGTATCTGACGTGGGCGGCGATGTGCAGCCTGTTCGCCGGTTTTTTCCTGAGCTTCGATCTGAAGCTGTCGATCATCCTCGACAAATTACCGAACCTGCTCGGTGTGCACCTGGCGCCCAACGGCTTTCTGCAAGGCGCAGCGCTGACCCTGTTTCTCTGTGCCTGCGCCATCGTCGCCTCGTCCGCGCTGGGCTTCATTACCGCCCTGGCGCGCCTGTCGAAAAGCGCCGTGGCATTCGGCATCGCCAGTTTCTATACCTCGTTCTTTCGCGGCACGCCGCTGCTGATCCAGATCCTGTTGATCTACCTCGGCCTGCCGCAACTGGGCGTCGTGCCCGGTGCGGTGGTGGCCGGGATCATCGCCTTGTCGCTGAACTATGGCGCGTACCTCAGCGAGATCTTCCGCGCCGGCATCCTCGGCGTGCCTTATGGTCAGCGCGAAGCCTCACTGGCGCTGGGCATGCGCGAAAGCGTGATCTTCTGGCGCATCACCCTGCCCCAGGCCATGCGCACCATCATCCCGCCGACCACCAACCAGTTCATCTCGATGCTCAAGGACTCGTCACTGATCTCGGTGATGGGCGTGTGGGAAGTGATGTTCCTGGCTCAGTCCTACGGGCGCTCGAGCTACCGCTACATCGAGATGCTGACCACCGCGGCGATCATTTACTGGCTGATGTCGATCGGTCTGGAATTGATCCAGGCGCGGATGGAACGCCATTACGGCAAGGCCTACGTGCGCCGCAGCTGAGTAAAGCCGCTGGCAAACGCACGCTGGCGTTCAACGCTTGATGCGTTTCTGCGTGTTGAACAGCCGGCGGCGTCTGGATCTGCCGTAGGAAAAGGCCTGGTCAGGCTTGAGTAAAAACACCGGTCGCAGGTCTTGCCGTCATTTTCTACGGGCAGGCTCGGATATCGCCTGCAAGGCTGCGAGACGCGGCCGACATCGGATTTTCTGCGGCAAAAATAGAGTGGGGTCTCCTATCCAGTGAGGCCCGATTCATGCCCGGACACTACTCGCTTCGCCCCCTCCAACTCGCCGTGGCGATTGCACTGGCAATCGGATGGAGCAACGTCGCCAGTGCACAACAGCCGGACATTCCGGTCGTCGAAAACGCAGTTGAAGACAAACCGAAAAAACCTCGGAAAAGAACACCAAAACCACCCACAGCGTCAGGCGACCTCTCGGCGACTGAAGAAGTGCTCAGCCAAAGCCCTGCAACAACCGCTATCGACCCGCCGGGCAACCTCGCACCGGACCAGACGTTGTTCGGCGAAACGCTGGCGCAAACCTCCGCCAACAGCAGAGAGCAGCAGACACCCGATCAGGGCATGCCGTTTGAGCCCTTGCGCGACAAACCTCTCGAGCATCTGGCAAGCAGCAAAAATGCTCAGGAACTCGCCAAAAGCCTGGTAAAAGATCCCACCCCACCGCAGCAACCTCAGCAACCTCAGCAACCTCAGCAACCTCAGCAACCTCAGCAACCTCAGCAACCTCAGCAACCTCAGCAACCGCAAGAGCCTGGGCCATCTCATCCGCCGGCGCAGCCCACTAGTCCTGCCGCGTTACCCAACACCGCCATCAGCGCCCTGCAAGGCGCGAGCCCACCAGCGGCCAGCCTGGCACTCGAACAACTTGCCGCCGGCAGCAACGCCAACCTTGCCAAAGCCACCCTGAGCAGCGCCGCTCCGGTCAGTGCCAGCATGCTCTCGGCGATGCATCAACTGGACAATCGCAAAGGTCACGGTGACGGCCGCGTCTGGCTGCAAGCACTGGGACATGGCGGCAAGGTCGATCGTGATTTCGACAGCGCGCTGAAACACGCTACTGAAGGCCTGATCCTGGGGGCCGACTGGCGCTTCGACGAGCAATGGCACTTCGGCCTGATCGGCGCGAAGTCGCAGACCCGACTGGATGCCAGGCAGTTCGATGGCGATCTCGACAGCTGGCACCTCGGCGCCTATGCCCTGCGTCAGGACGGGCCGTTCGCTCTGCGGTTGGGTGCGTCCTATGGCAGGCACGATGGCAGCGGCAAACGGCATGTCGCCTTCAGCGGTTTCAGCGACCGACTGCAGAGCAAGTACAACGCCAATACCCAGCAGCTGTTTGCCGAAGTCGGCTACAACGTGGGCCGTGGCAACCTCAGCATCGAACCGTTCGCCAGTGTCGGGTATCAGCGCTACCAGCGTGACGGTTATAGCGAGACAGGTGGCGACGCGGCGCTGAAAGTGGAGGGTCAGACACGCGCGAATCCGAGCAGCACCGTCGGCCTGCGCCTGGCGAAAACCAGTCATCTGGCCAACGGCATGCAACTGACGCCGCGTCTCAGCGCCAGCGTGAAACACACCTACGGCGAACTCGACAGCACAACACGTCAGCAACTGCTCAGGGGCGGCAAAAGCTTCGAGGTCACCGGTGCGCAGATGGACCGCAACCGCACGCTGCTGGATGCGGGTCTCGATCTGACCTTGTCCGCGCGCCATACCTTGGGCGTTGGCGTCACTGGCGAGGCCGGCAGCGACAGCCGCAGCTATGGCGTGATGGGCCAGTGGCGCCTGGCGTTCTGACGCACTGAACGCCATCGTTGCAGGAGTGAGCTTGCTTGCGATAACGGTAGATCAGTCGACCTCTGCTATCGCGAGCAGGCTCACGCCTGCAAAGGGTCTTGATGCAGGTAAATTGCAGGCGAAAAAAAAGGGGAGCACATGCCCCCCCGAGGTTTAAAACGTTGAATCGCGGCGGTTATCTCAGCCTTCGATCTCGATCAGGATTTCCCCCGGGTTGACCCGGTCGCCCTTGGCAACATGAATGGCGGTGACCTTGCCGGCCACGGCGGCCTGGACTTCGGTTTCCATCTTCATCGCTTCGGTGATCAGCACAGCCTGGCCGGCCTTGACGGTGTCGCCTTCCTTGACCAGCACATCAACGATGTTGCCCGGCATGGTGGTGCTGACGTGGCCCGGGGCCGACGCTTGCTTGCGCTTGCTGCTGCCACCGCTGACAAATTCGTTGAGCGGTTCGAACACCACTTCTTCCGGCATGCCGTCGATGGACAGGTAGAAGTGACGCTTGCCTTCGGCCTTCACGCCGACACCGGTGATGTCGACGCGGTAGGTTTCGCCGTGAACATCGATGACGAACTCGGTCGGCACGCCTTCGCCGCCAGCCTTCGCCACACCGCCGGCCTCAGGGATCGGCAGCAGCACTTCCGGCACGAGGGTGCCGGCGGCACGCTCTTCGAGGAACTTGCGTCCGATGTCCGGGAACATGGCGAAGGTCAGCACGTCTTCTTCAGACTTGGCCAGTGCGCCGATGTCGGCCCGCAGCTTGGTCATTTCCGGCTTGAGCAGATCGGCCGGACGCACGTCGATGACCTCTTCGCTGCCGATGGCCTGACGACGCAGCTTCTCGTTGACCACGCCCGGGGCCTTGCCGTAGCCGCCCTGCAGGTACAGTTTGACCTCGTTGGTGATGGTCTTGTAACGCTCGCCGGCCAGCACGTTGAAGAACGCCTGGGTGCCGACGATCTGCGACGTCGGGGTCACCAGCGGCGGGAAGCCGAGGTCTTCACGCACACGGGGGATTTCCGCCAGCACTTCGGCCATGCGGTTGAGAGCACCCTGTTCTTTCAACTGGTTGGCGAGGTTGGAGATCATCCCGCCTGGCACCTGGTTGACTTGCACGCGGGTGTCGACGGCGGTGAATTCGCTTTCGAACTGGTGGTATTTCTTGCGCACGGCATAGAAGTACAGACCGATTTCCTGCAGCAGTTCAAGGTTCAGACCGGTGTCGTATTCGGTGCCCTTGAGCGCAGCAACCATCGACTCCGTGCCCGGGTGGCTGGTCCCCGAAGCGAAGCTGGAGATCGCGGTGTCGATGTGGTCGGCGCCGTTTTCGATGGCTTTCAATTGGCACATCGCCGCCAGACCCGCCGTGTCATGCGAGTGGATGAACACCGGCAGCGACTGCTCGGCTTTCAACGCGCGGACCAGTTCGCCGGTGGCGTACGGCGTGAGCAGACCGGCCATGTCCTTGATCGCCACCGAGTCGCAACCCATGGCTTCCATTTGCTTGGCCTGCGCCACGAAAGCGTCGATGGTGTGCACCGGGCTGGTGGTGTAGGCGATGGTGCCCTGGGCGTGTTTGCCGGCCGCTTTCACCGCTTCGATCGCGACGCGCAGGTTACGCACGTCGTTCATCGCATCGAAGATGCGGAATACGTCGATGCCGTTGACCGCAGCCTTGGCGACGAACGCTTTGACCACATCGTCGCTGTAGTGACGGTAGCCAAGCAGGTTCTGCCCGCGCAGGAGCATTTGCAGACGGGTGTTAGGCAGCGCGGCGCGCAGTTGGCGCAGGCGCTCCCACGGGTCCTCTTTGAGAAAACGCACGCAAGCGTCGAACGTCGCACCGCCCCAGCACTCCAGCGACCAGTAGCCGACTTTGTCGAGCTTGTCGCAGATCGGCAGCATGTCTTCGGTGCGCATGCGGGTGGCGAGCAGCGATTGGTGAGCGTCGCGCAGGATGGTGTCGGTGACAAAGATCTTCTTGCTCATTCTTATATTCCTCACAGGCCTGCGTGGGCGGCGATGGCGGCGGCGATAGCCAGGGCCAGCTCTTCGGGTTTGCGCTTGATCGAGTAGTTGGTCAGTTCAGGATGGCTTTCAACGAAGCTGGTATTGAACTGGCCGCTACGGAATTCCGGATTGCGCAGGATTTCCTGGTAATACGCGGCGGTGGTCTTCACGCCTTGCAGGCGCATGTCGTCGAGGGCGCGCAGGCCACGATCCATGGCCTCTTCCCAGGTCAGCGCCCAGACCACCAGTTTCAGGCACATCGAGTCGTAGAACGGCGGAATGGTGTAACCGGTGTAGATCGCCGTGTCGGTGCGCACGCCCGGACCGCCGGGAGCGTAGTAGCGGGTGATCTTGCCGAAGCTCGGCAGGAAGTTGTTTTTCGGGTCTTCGGCGTTGATGCGGAACTGCAACGCGAAACCGCGGTGCTGAATGTCTTCCTGCTTCACCGACAGCGGCAGGCCGGAGGCGATGCGGATCTGCTCGCGAACGATGTCGATCCCGGTGATTTCTTCGGTGATGGTGTGCTCCACCTGCACCCGGGTGTTCATCTCCATGAAGTACACCTCGCCCTCGGCGAGCAGGAACTCCACGGTGCCGGCATTCTCGTAGCCCACCGCCTTGGCCGCACGCACCGACAGGTCGCCGATGTAGGCGCGCTGTTCCGGGGTCAGTTGCGGGCTCGGAGCGATTTCGATGAGCTTCTGGTTGCGGCGCTGGATCGAGCAGTCACGCTCGAACAGGTGCACCACGTTGCCGAAGCTGTCGCCGAGAATCTGCGCTTCGATGTGCTTGGGGTTAACGATGCATTTTTCCAGGAACACTTCTGCCGAACCGAAGGCCTTGGTCGCTTCGGAAATCACCCGAGGGAAATTCTGCTCGAGCTCTTCGCGGCTGTTGCAGCGACGGATACCGCGACCACCACCACCGGAAGTGGCCTTGAGCATCACCGGGTAACCGATACGGTCGCCCTCGGCCAAGGCTTCTTCGATGTCCGCAACGTTGCCTTCAGTGCCCGGCGTGACCGGCACACCGGCCTTGATCATGCTGCGCCGGGCTTCGGTCTTGTCACCCATGCGGCGAATGACTTCCGCCGACGGGCCGATGAATTTGATGCCGCGTTCGGCACAGATGTCTGCCAGCTCAGCGTTTTCCGACAGGAAGCCGTAACCGGGGTGCAGTGCATCGCAACCGGTTTCCACCGCCAGGTTCACCAGCTTGCGCGGGTTCAGATAGCCGGCCAGTGGCTCGGCACCGATGCTGTGGGCTTCGTCCGCACGCTTCACATGCAAGGCATGGCGGTCGGCGTCGGAAAAAATCGCAACCGAGCGAATGCCCATCTCGGCGCAGGCTCGCACGATTCGTACGGCAATCTCACCACGGTTGGCGATCAGGATCTTTGTTATCACTTGGAGGTTCCCTTGAGCCGGTGGCACCACGACCTGCTAGACCCAGGTCGACGCGTGACTAAATGTTTCAATTTAGTCGCAGCCCCACACTAGCCCCCACAAGGGATTAACAAAAATGAATAAAAATTGGGTCAGGCATAAGTAAAGACTTATAGTTAAACCATCAGCCTGCCGTCAGAGCCTATAAGAAATGCGTAAGTCCTTGATGCGTATGACATTACGTCAATTGCAGATCTTCAACGAAGTGTGTGATTTGCGCTCTTACAGCCGCGCCGCCGATGAAATGTCTCTTACACAACCGGCCGTCAGCCTACAGATTCGTCAACTGGAAGAGCTGATCGGCCAGCCATTATTCGATTATGTCGGCAAAAAACTCTACATGACCGAGGCCGCCGAAGCTCTGCAGCGCGCCAGCCGGGACATCTTCGGCCGTCTGGAAAACCTCGACATGCAGCTGTCGGACATGCAGGGCTCGCTGCAAGGGCAATTGAAGCTGGCGGTGGAATCCAGCGCCAAATACTTCGTGCCGCACCTGTTCGCCGCCTTCAAGCGCCAGCACCCGGAAGTGAACCTGCAACTGACCGTGGTCAACCGCGGCCAAGTGATTCGCCGCCTTTCGGACAACCGCGACGATCTGGTGATCATGTCGATGGTGCCGCAGGACATGGGCCTGGAATTTCTGCCGTTTTTGAACAATCCGATTGTCGCCGTGGCGCGCCCGGACCATCCGTTGGCGCACATGGGGCCGCTGCGCCTGCAGGATCTTGAGCCCTACACGCTGCTGATCCGCGAACCGGGTTCGGGCACGCGACTGGCCTGCGAGGAATACTTCAAGGAGAAGCGCGTGCACTTCACCCAGACGCAGGAAGTGGCGTCTGCCGAAGCCCAGCGCGAATGCGTGGCGGCGGGTCTGGGCCTGGCGCTGTTGACGCGCCACGCCCTGAACCTGGAGCTGGCGACCGGCGGCCTGGTCGAGCTGCCGGTCGAAGAGTTACCGCTGTTTCGCAGTTGGTGCCTGGTGCAAGCCAAAGCCAAGCGGCTGTCACCGGTAGCGCACGCCTTCCTGGCGTTTATCCGCAGCGAGCGGGTGCAGATCAGCGCACTGGTTGAGCGCTTCGACGGGAAGCTGCCGATGCGGCTTGCCAGTAGTTGAGTTCGATATCCCCGGGAAAATCGCTAATTTCGCTCTGAAGCTGACGGAGTTCGAAGCGATCTTCGATGGCGCGACGGAATTCCATGCGGCGCTGGTCTTCCTGTTGACGACGGGTTTTCGCGGCGCTGTTGCGTTCTTCGTAGGGCTGAGCCATTTCGAGTCTCCCAAGGCGAGTACGGGAGTTTCACGATAGGCGCGAGGGATGACGGTTTGGCTGCGCGAGGATGACAGTGCGATGAAACTTTGCAGATTGCGTGTCAGTGTGGCGAGGGAGCTTGCTCCCGCTGGACTGCGAAGCAGGCCCGGCCTTTTCAGGGCCGCTGCGCGCCCCATCGGGAGCAAGCTCCCTCGCCACAAAACCAGGCCTCAGTCATCCAGGGCTTTGACGGCCTTGGGCGACAGCCGCAAGCTGCGCAAACTGCGCTTAACGCTCTTCAGGTGATTGACCAGGCTCGGCCCGCGCGCCATGGCCACGCCCATCGCCAGCACGTCGATCACCACCAGATGCGCAATGCGCGAGGTCAGCGGCGTGTAGATTTCGGTGTCTTCGTGCACATCGATCGCCAGGTTGACGGTCGACAGCTCGGCCAACGGCGTCTGGCTCGGGCACAGGGTGATCAACGATGCGCCGCTCTCGCGAACGAGGTTGGCGGTGATCAGCAGGTCCTTGGAGCGCCCGGATTGAGAAATGCAGATCGCCACATCGGTCGGCTTCAAGGTCACCGCCGACATCGCCTGCATGTGCGGGTCGGAGTACGCCGCCGCCGTCAGCAGCAAACGGAAGAATTTGTGCTGCGCATCCGCCGCCACCGCGCCCGACGCGCCGAAGCCGTAGAACTCGACCCGCTGCGCCTGGGACATCAACGTCACCGCCCGCTGCAATTCCACCGGGTCGAGCTTCTCGCGCACTTCCATCAGGGTGTGCAGCGTGGTGTCGAAAATCTTCAGACTGTAGTCGGCGACCGAGTCGTCTTCGTGGATCGCGAACTGACCGAAGCTGGCACCGGCAGCCAGGCTTTGCGCCAGTTTGAGCTTGAGATCCTGAAAACCGGAACAGCCGATGGCCCGGCAGAAACGCACGATGGTCGGCTCGCTGATGCCGACGCTGTGGGCCAGGTCGGCCATGGAGCTGTGCATCACGGCCGCAGGGTCAAGCAGCACGTGGTCGGCGACCTTGAGCTCCGACTTGCGTAACAGGTGACGTGACTGGGCGATGTGTTGCAGCAGATTCAAGGGGCTGGACTCTTCTTATGGGCAAGGATGTAGCACGCTTGTAGTTATACTACATGAATTGGCTTTTTGCCTGCTCAATGCGTAACTCCATGTCCCCATATCAGGCGCGATGGGGTGCATGTAGCCCTTAAAGCGGATTGCCCTGTTCACGCAACAGCCCGGCCAGACGCTCGGCCTCCACCGGACGGCTGATCAGATAGCCCTGCACTTCATCGCAGTGCTCGGTGCGTAGAAAATCCAGCTGCTCGGAACGCTCGACCCCTTCGGCTACCACTTTCAACGACAGCCCATGCGCCATGGCGATGATCGCCCGGGTGATGGCCGCATCTTCACTGCCCTGACCCAGCCCGCGAATGAACGCCTGATCGATCTTCACGTAATCCACCGGGATGCGCTTGAGGTAACTCAGTGACGAATAGCCGGTGCCGAAATCATCGATCGCCAGTTTCACCCCCAGATCACGCAGTTGCTGGAAGGTCGCGATGATGTGTTCGACGCTGTCGAGCAACTGGCTTTCGGTGAGTTCCAGCTCGAGGTAGTGCGGCGCCAGACCGGTTTCTTCCAGCACCTGACGCACCAGACTGACCAGTTTGCCCTGACGCAGTTGATGCACCGACAGGTTCACCGATACGCGAATCGGCGCCAGCCCCTGACGCTGCCATTCGCACGCCTGCCAGCAGGCTTGGCGCAACACGAACTCGCCGATCGGCCCGATCAATCCGGTTTCCTCGGCCAGACCGATGAAATCCCCCGGTGGCACCCGACCCATGGTCGGATGATCCCAACGCACCAGCGCTTCCGCCGCATTCAGACGTCCGGTCTGCAGGCAGAGCTTCGGTTGGTAGAACACCTTGAGCTGTTTGTCCTCGATGGCTTTGCGCAGTTGGTTTTCCAACTGCAAGCGCTCAAGGGTGCTGGCCTGCAGGCTGTCGGTGTAGAACTGGAAATTGTTGCCGCCCAGATGCTTGGCGTGTTGCATGGCCATGTTCGACTGACTGACCAGTGCGGAAATCTCCCGGGCGTTGTCCGGCAGCATGCTGATACCCATCGAGGCACTGACCACCAGCTCATGCCCTTCGACTGTCAGTGGCAGGCGTAGCTTGCTCGACAGCCGCGTCGCGACCCGCGCCAGGCTCGACAGGTTGCCGTAGGCATCGAACAGCACGGCAAACTCGTCGCCGGACAGTCGGGCGATGGTGTCGGCCTCCGGCAACGCGTTGACCAGGCGCCGAGCCATTTTCTGCAGCAACTGATCCGCCACCTCGTGACCGAGGCTGTCGTTGAGCAACTTGAAACGATCCAGATTGATGTGCAGCAACGCCAGGCTGCGGCGTCCGCCCTGACGCACGCGCTGATGGGCCTCGTGCAGGCGCTCGCGGAACAGCGAGCGGTTGGCCAGCCCGGTGAGTTCATCGTAGTGGGTCAGGTAGCGCATGCGTTCTTCGGATTCGCGCCGCGCTGAAAGATCGGCGAAGAAGCCGACGATATGACTGACATTTCCCCGACTGTCACGCACCGCGTTGAGCTGCAGCCACTGCGGATACAGCTCGCCGTTCTTGCGGGTCTCGACCAGCTCGCCCTGCCAGCTGCCGTGCTGCTCCAGCGCGTGGCGGATCGAGACATAGTGCCGCCGCGCATCACGGCTGCACGGCAGTTCGACGACATTGCGCCCGAGCATGTCTTCAATGTCATAACCGGTGACCCGGCTGAACGCCTGATTGATCGCGATCAACGCATAGTTCGGGTCGAGAATGACGATGCCTTCGCTGGCTGCTTCAAACACCGTGGCCGCCAGCCGCTGTTGTTCTTCGAGACTTTTGCTGACGCTGATGTCGCGCCGGGTGCCGACCATGCGAATCACCCGCCCATTGTCACTGCGCTCCACGGCGCGGCCGCGATCCTCGATCCACACCCAATGGCCGTCGCCATGACGCACGCGGTATTCGATCTGATAGTCCTCGGTGCGGCCCTTCAAGTGCTCGATCAGCGCCTGCTTGAGCGGCGGCACGTCTTCGGGGTGCAGGCGTGGTTTGAGGTCGCGCAGGATCGCCGTGACGTATTCCGGCGCGAGGCCGAACAGTTCCTGGATCTGCGTGTGGTGGACTTCGTCGGTTTGCAGGTTCCAGTCCCACAGCCCCAGTTCGCTGGCCTTCAATGCCAGGGCCAGCCGGGCTTCGCTTTTGCTCAGCGCTTGGTTGGCCACGTCCAGTTCGCGGCTGCGCTGCGCCACCCGGTCTTCCAGCTCGACCTGCGCCTCGCGCAATGCACTTTCGGCACATCGCCGTTGCTCGACCTCTTTGCCCAGCGCCTGATTGAGCTGCTCGCTGCAGCTCTGAGCCTGCTGTAAATGCTCGATCAGGTGCTGATTCTGAAAGCGCCGCAACAACCCGCGATCAATCAACCGGTTGACCTGCCACGCCACCACGCTCAGCGAGCCGAGCAGGATCAGGCCCAGCCAGCCCCAGCCACGCGCCTGCTCGTCACCGCCCCAGAACAGGTAACCGATCGCCGGCAGCAGGCACGGCAAGGTAAAGGACAGAAACGCCGGCAGGCTGACGGCGTAGGCAACACTGGCCGACAGCGTCGCGGCGCCGATCAGGCCGAACACCCAGGCTTGCTGCATGAAGTTGTCAGCGGGCACCAGCGCGATGCCGGCGCCGGCCAGGGTCAGGCCGGTCATGGTCGAGCCGAGCAGGAACATGCGGAACCAGATCGGCTGGGCCTGACGGTCGGGAATCGCCGAATCGAACGCCGCAACCTGAATCACCCGCAGCGCCACCAGCGACAACAACCAGACCAGCCAGATGCTGACCACGAAATAGCGCTGCGGACTCCAGAGCAAACCGGCGCAGACCAGACCATTGAGTAACATGAACAACGTGGGCAGCAGCGAGCCCTGATACAGCAGGCGCGTGCGTTCAACCGCCATTTCGGTGGCGTAATGCTTGCGGATGACCCGGGGTTCCACAGAGGGGCCCGACAGGTCTGAGCTGAGGGTCTTTTGCAATGTTTTTGTTCTTATAAGAGTGAGCATGGGCCCGAAACGTGGACGGAGCATACACAAGCCGACCCCGTTGCCAAACTGCTCCAGATCACAAATTGCAGGAAACGTTTGCCCGCCCGATCACCGGCAAAACCCGCAAAGCGAGACGGGCCGACGCCTGTAGCCAGTGACCGACCGGTCGTCATCGGCAGCACTTTCATCGGCTAATGCAAAGCTCGGTTTGCCCGGGCCTGCGGCGCACCCTAGAATGCCCCGATGCGCGATGATCTCTCCCTTCTGCTGAACTCCCTCAACGATGCCCAACGTCAGGCCGTAGCAGCCCCCGTTGGCCGTCAGTTGGTCCTGGCCGGTGCCGGCTCCGGTAAAACCCGAGTGCTGGTGCACCGTATCGCCTGGTTGATCCAGGTCGAAAACGCCTCGCCCCACTCCATTCTGTCGGTGACCTTCACCAACAAGGCCGCTGCCGAGATGCGTCACCGCATCGAGCAGTTGCTGGGTATCAACCCGGCCGGCATGTGGGTCGGCACCTTCCACGGCCTGGCGCACCGCTTGCTGCGGGCGCACTGGCAGGAAGCGGGTCTGAGCCAGACCTTCCAGATTCTCGACAGCGACGACCAGCAACGCCTGGTCAAGCGGGTGATCCGCGAGCTGGGGCTGGACGAACAACGCTGGCCTGCCCGTCAGGCCCAGTGGTTCATCAACGGGCAGAAAGACGAAGGTCTGCGTCCGCAACACATTCAGGCCAGCGGCGATTTGTACCTGGCCACCATGCGCGGCATCTATGAGGCCTACGAGGCTGCCTGCCAGCGCGCCGGTGTCATCGATTTCTCCGAACTGCTGCTGCGCGCCCTCGACCTGTGGCGCGATCACCCGGGCCTGCTGGCGCATTATCAAAAGCGCTTTCGGCACATTCTGGTGGACGAGTTCCAGGACACCAACGCCGTGCAGTACGCCTGGTTGCGTCTGCTCGGCAAGGGCGGCGACAGCCTGATGGTAGTCGGCGACGACGACCAGTCGATCTACGGCTGGCGCGGCGCGAAAATCGAGAACATTCATCAGTATTCGTCCGACTTCCCGGATTCGGTGACCATTCGTCTGGAGCAGAACTACCGCTCCACCGCCGGCATCCTCAAGGCGGCCAACGCCCTGATCGCCAACAACACCGGGCGTCTGGGCAAAGAGCTGTGGACCGACGGCGGCGACGGCGAAGCGATCAACCTGTATGCCGCGTTCAACGAACATGATGAAGCGCGCTATGTTGTCGAAACCATCGAAAGTGCGCTGAAAACCGGCCTTGCCCGCAGCGATATCGCGATTCTCTACCGCTCCAACGCCCAATCACGCGTTCTCGAGGAAGCGTTGCTGCGCGAACGCATTCCATACCGCATCTATGGCGGCCAGCGCTTCTTCGAGCGTGCCGAAATCAAGAACGCCATGGCCTACCTGCGTCTGCTCGAAGGTCGCGGCAACGATGCCGCGCTGGAGCGGGTGATCAACGTGCCGGCCCGTGGCATTGGCGAAAAAACCGTCGAAGCGATCCGCGACCATGCACGCCACAGCGATGTGTCGATGTGGGAAGCGATGCGCCAGCTGGTCGCCAATAAAGGCCTGACCGGTCGCGCCGCCGGTGCGCTGGGTGCGTTTATCGAACTGATCGAGAACCTCGCCGCCAAGTGCATGGAGATGCCGCTGCACTTGATGACCCAGACTGTCATCGAGCAATCGGGGCTGATCGCTTATCACGAAGCGGAAAAAGGCGAGAAAGGCCAGGCCCGGGTGGAAAACCTTGAGGAACTGGTCAGCGCCGCGCGCAACTTCGAGAACACCGAAGAAGACGAAGAGCTGACGCCACTGGCGGCGTTCCTCGGCCACGCTTCGCTGGAAGCCGGTGATACCCAGGCCGACGAGCACGAAGACAGCATTCAGTTGATGACCCTGCACAGCGCCAAAGGTCTGGAATTCCCTTACGTGTTCCTGGTGGGCATGGAAGAAGGCCTGTTCCCGCACAAGATGAGCCTGGAAGAACCGGGTCGCCTTGAAGAAGAACGCCGTCTGGCCTACGTCGGCATCACCCGGGCCATGCAGAATCTGGTGATGACCTATGCTGAAACCCGACGCCTGTACGGCAGCGAAACCTACAACAAGGTCTCGCGTTTCGTCCGTGAAGTGCCGAAAGGCTTGATTCAGGAAGTACGTCTGTCGAACAGCGTCAGCCGACCGTTCGGCGGCAACCAGTCGATGAGCGGCAGCAACCTGTTCAGTGGCAGCGAGATTCCGGAAACCGGCTTCAGCCTCGGCCAGGCGGTGCGTCACTCGATCTTCGGCGATGGTGTGATCCTGAACTTCGAAGGGGCCGGCGCGCAGGCGCGGGTGCAGGTGAATTTCAGTGAAGGCAGCAAGTGGCTGATGCTCGGGTACGCGAAGCTGGAAGCGATCTGACGCCGGTTTCGCTTTTCTGTGGGAGCGAGCCTGCTCGCGAATGACATCACCGTGGTTGATCTGCTAAACCGCAGTGTGGCTTTCGCGAGCAAGCTCGCTCCCACAGGGGTCGGCGTTGGATGATCTAACAAGGACATATCCATGGGCTCAGGCTTCTTTTCTTCGTGGACATTCTGGGCCCTGCTCTCGGCGACTTTCGCCGCGCTGACGGCGATCTTCGCCAAGGTCGGCATTGAAAACGTCAATTCCGACTTCGCCACCCTGCTGCGCACCATCGTGGTCCTGGTCAGTCTGGCCTTGATTTTGTATGCCACGGGCCAATATCAGTCCTTGGGATCGATTTCCGCCAGGAGCTACCTGTTCCTGCTGTTGTCCGGTCTGGGTACCGGCGCGTCGTGGCTGTGCTATTTCCGTGCATTGAAAGTCGGCCCCGCTTCGCTGGTCGCGCCCGTGGACAAGCTCAGCGTAGTGCTGGTGGCGGTGCTCGGCGTGATCCTGTTGGGCGAGAAACTCGACATGCGCCAATGGGGCGGCATCGGCCTGATCACAGCCGGTGTGGTGATGCTGGCGTTTCGTCGCTAAGCCATTTCTTGCTGAACCTATCCCATTTTCCTACAGACAAAAGTACATAGCCTTATTGCCTCGACCGAGCTGAACGTAACCTGTCAGGCAAAAGCCCGAAACACTCTCTCGCTAGCCAGTAACACTTCAGCTGTGCAACATGGCGCGCGTGTCTCCACAAACGGGAATTCCCTTTATGAAACGTTTTCTTAGCATCGCCATGGCGTTGTGCATCGGCCTGACGATGAGCCTCGACGCCAACGCCAAGCGCTTCGGTGGTGGCAAAAGCGCCGGCGCTGCGCCGACGCACCAGACCAGCCAGATGGCTCCTTCTTCCCCAGGCATGGGCGGCGCAGCAGCGACCGCAGGTGCTGCCGGCGCTGCCGGTGCCGCTGCCAAGGCTGGCGGCGCTTCGAAATGGCTCGGCCCGCTGGCCGGTATCGCCGCCGGTGGCCTGCTCGCGTCCATGTTCATGGGCGGCGGCTTCCAGGGCATGCAGATCTTCGACATCCTGATCATGGCCGTGATCGCGTTCGTGATCTTCCGCTTCATCGCCGCCCGTCGACGCAAGCAGCAGGAGCATCTGGCTCCGGCCGGCGCGCCGATGCAGCGTGAAGTGTTCGAGCAGAAGCCTGCTGCCATGGGCTCGATCTTCGGTGGTTCGGCTGCTCCGGTTGCCGCTCGTCCGGTAATCAACGCGCCAGCCTGGTTCAACGAACAGAACTTCCTCGCCGCTGCGCGCAGCCACTTCCAGTCGCTGCAGCAGCACTGGGACGCCAACGAAATGGACAAGATCGCCGAGTTCGTGACCCCGCAAATGCTCGAGTTCCTCAAGCGTGAGCGTGCGGACCTGGGCGACGGCTTCCAGTCGACCTACATCGACAACCTGCAAGTGCAGCTGGACGGCGTGGATGATCGTGCCGACAAGACCATCGCCACCCTGACCTTCAGCGGCGTGTCGAAGACTTCGCGCTTCGACCAGGGCGAAGTGTTCAGCGAAAGCTGGAACATGGAACGTCCCCAGGGCGAGAACCAGCCTTGGCTGGTCGCCGGTATCCGCCAGAACGGCTGATCCCTCTGCACTGCGCATGCGGTAATAAAACCCCAGCCTCGGCTGGGGTTTTCTATTTCACGGTTGCATCTATAGCGAGCTACTGTATAAACCGGCCCATATAAACCGCGCCATTCAAGCAAGAGGATCCCGGACGTGGAAGAAATCATCGAACAACTGCGCGAAGCCAACGAACCCGTACCGGTTCCCCTGGAATTGCCTGACGAAGACCAGTTGGTGGAGATCGAAGAAGAACTCTTCATCAACATCCCGTTCGTCTTCAAAGAGTTTCTGCTGACTGTCAGCGACGTGGTTTACGGCAGCCTCGAGCCGGTGACCGTTACCGACCCGCAATCGCACACCTACCTGCCGGATGTCGCGGCCAATGCGTGGGACATCGGCGTACCGCGTGACCTGATCCCGATTTGCCAGGACGGCGACAACTACTACTGCGTCGAAGAAGACGGCACGGTGGTGCTGTGGTCCGGCGAAGAAGAGCTGATCACCGAAGAATCCTGGGAATCGGTGTGGCACTGGGCGCGGGACGTCTGGCTGGAAAGCTGATCCGCCCAACGCCCCGGGTGGTCAATGCCCCGACGACTCCTTGTGGTTGTCGAGGGTCTCCAGCAGGGCCACCTGCATCCGCGTGTGCACGCGGATGAACCAGCGCCAGAGCAGCGCCGCCACGGCGGCCGCGACCACGGCGATCAGCACCAGCAACTTGTTGGTCGGCAGAATACTGGCCGACAAGGCTGCCAACAGCAGGAAAATCACCAGCAGCGAGAGGATCGGGATCACTTCGGAGATCACCCGGCGCACTCGCTGCGTGTGCCGCCCGGCCATCTCCGGCTTCACGCCCATCTCCGCCAGCAACATCGACAGCGCCTTGAGCTTGCGATACGCCGCGATCAGAAACGGCAGCGACAGCAGCAGCGCCCCGCCCCAGATCAGTGCTTTCTGCCAGCTCGGATCGCCGATCCAGTCCTGCATCCACACCGACAGCCGACCGGCAAAAAACGCACCGCTGAAGAAAATCGCGATCACCAGCGCCAGGTTGACCCCGACCTGCAACAGGATCCGCCGAATCATCGCCGCCAGCATCGCGCCCTCGCCTTGCGGCTGGATGCTGCGCAGCCATTCGCCATACATCCCTAACACCCGCCCCAGGCGCTTGGGCACGGCGGCAGAGAGTTTGATCGACAGTGGATCGGCCGCACGGATCAGGTACGGCGTCAGCAGGGTGGTGATCACCGATACCGCCACCGCCACCGGGTACAGGAAGTTGCTGGTGACCTGCAGCGTCATTCCGAGCGCAGCGATGATGAAGGAAAATTCGCCAATCTGTGACAGCCCCATCCCTACGCGCAGTGAGGTGCGTCCGTCATTGCCGGCGATAAAGGCACCGAGGCCGCAGGACAACATCTTGCCGAGCACCACGGCCACGGTGATAACGGCAATCGGCCAGGCGTATTGCAGCAGGATCATCGGATCGAGCATCAACCCGATCGCGACGAAAAAGATTGCACTGAACAGATCGCGAACCGGCTCGATCAAGCGCTCGATTTTCAGCAGCTGCCGCGATTCAGCCATGATCGCGCCGATCAGGAAAGCGCCGAGCACCATGCTGTATTCGAGCTTGACCACCAGCAGGCAGAAGCCGAAACACAGGCCGAGCACGGTGATCAGCAGCATCTCGTTGCTTTCGAATTTGGCGACATACGCCAGCAGGCGCGGCACCAACAGAATGCCGACAACCAGCGCGACAATCATGAACAACGACAGCTTGCCGACCGTGGAAAACACTTCGCCCGAACTGACCGTGCCGCTGACGGCGATGCTCGACAGCAAGGCGATGATGCCGATGCCGAGGATATCCTCGACGATCAGCACACCGAAGATCAGTTGGGCAAAGCGCTCGTTCTTCATCTTCAGGTCATTGAGCGCCTTGACGATGATGGTGGTCGAGGAGATTGCCAGGATCGCGCCGAGGAACAGCGAGTCCATGGTGTTCCAGTCGAACCAGCGGCCAATCTCGTAGCCGATCCAGATCATCAGCACGATCTCGAGGAACGCCGCGATAAACGCCGTGGCGCCGACCTTGAACAACTTGCGCAGGCTGAACTCCAGCCCGAGGCAGAACATCAGGAAGATCACCCCCAGCTCGGCGAGGGTCTTGATGGTTTCTTCGTCGTGGATCAGGCCGAACGGCGGGGTGTGCGGGCCGATGATGAAACCGGCGACGATGTAACCGAGCACCACCGGCTGCTTGAAGCGGTGAAACAGTACGGTGACCACACCTGCGACCAACATGATCACTGCCAGGTCCTGAATAAAGCTGATGGCATGCATGGTGTGGGCTCCTTGTATGACGTGACCCGCCGTCAGACATCAGAAAGGTCTGAGCAAGCAGGGTAAAAAATCCGCTTTTTGTGTGGGAATTGGCCTTGGGCAGGGCCTTTTGCAGGTTAACACCGCGACTTGCGGCTGGAAGGCGGTGCAATATAAGGAAACAGATCGATCCCGGCGTGACGACAGCCAGTCGCCTGGCGTCCCGATAACGGTGCTTTTGAAAAAGCGACCAGGCACCCGCAGAGGTGCTTCCAGCCACCCCAGCCTTGATCCGTGAGAACGTTATGGAACCCGGAAACGCCCAACTGTCGATGACGGTACTGATGACCCCCGACATGGCCAACTTCTCTGGCAATGTCCACGGCGGTACCCTGCTCAAATACCTCGACGAAGTGGCCTACGCCTGCGCGAGCCGCTATGCCGGCCGCTACGTGGTGACGCTGTCGGTGGATCAGGTGATTTTCCGCGAGCCGATCCATGTCGGCGAACTGGTGACCTTCCTGGCGTCGGTCAACTACACCGGCAACACCTCAATGGAAGTCGGCATCAAAGTGGTGACCGAAAACATCCGCGAGCGCTCGGTGCGCCATACCAACAGCTGCTTCTTCACCATGGTCGCGGTGGATGACCAGCGCAAACCGGCCGCCGTGCCGCCGCTGCAACCGCAGAACAGCGAAGACAAGCGCCGCTACATGCAGGCCCAGCAACGCCGGCAGATTCGTCAGGAGCTGGAGAAGCGTTATCAGGAGATCAAGGGCGACGCTTAAAGCAAAAGATCGCCGCCTTCGGCAGCGCCTAAAAGGGAACTTGTAACCCTGCAGGAGCTGCCGAACGCTGCGATCTTTTGAACGATAACGCGATTACAGACTGATCGCCGTCGCCTCGAACTTCACCCGCGGATGCGCAATGCGATCCTGCGCCCGCACCAGTTGCAGCTCATAACTGGCACACGCCTGGGTCTCCAGCAGCACTTCATGCACCGCCGCTGCGGTGAACTCGAACGCCGCCACCAGACTGTCACCCAGCAGCACCCGCGCCAGGAACAGGCCGGACGTCAGATCGCCCACGCCCACCGGCTGACGCGGAAACGCCAGCAGCGGACGGCGCAGGTGCCAGCTTTCATCGGCGGTCACCAACAACATCTCGAAACCCTCCGCCGGCTTGCCCGGATAATCCAGATGCTTGACCAACACCGCTTTCGGGCCGCGCGCCAGCAGCGCCCGGGCCATCGCCAGGCAGTCGAACAGCGACTGCGGCTTGCGTCCGGAGAAGCTGTCCAGTTCCAGCTGGTTCGGGCACATGATGTCCGCCACCGCCGCCGCCTCTTCCAGCAGGAAGTCGCTGACTTCGGCCGGCACACTGCAGCCTTTTTCCGGATGACCCATCACCGGATCGCACAGGTACAAGGCCTTTGGATTGACTGCCTTGATGCGCTCGACGCCACTAAGAATCGCCCGGCCCTGCGCCGCGCTGCCCAGATAACCGGAAAGCACTGCGTCGCAGTTGCCCAGCTCGCCGATGGCAGCAATGCCTTCGACCAGCTCGGGAATCTGGTGCGGCGCCAGCACCTCACCGGCCCATTGCCCGTACTGGGTGTGATTGGAAAACTGCACGGTGTTGAGCGGCCAGACGTTCACCCCGACCCGCTGCATCGGAAAAACCGCGGCGCTGTTGCCGGCGTGGCCGAAGACCACATGGGACTGAATGGCGAGCAGATGAGGCGTACGTTTCATTCGGGTTATTCCGTAAAACGATTGAAATTCAAGCCGCGCAGTATGCGACGAAACACAGCCTGTACGACAGACCGGCGACGCAGTTAAGCTGGGCTTATCTTTTGGAGTTTCCTGTTGATGCTGACCCTTGAAAACATCTTCGTGCTGATGCTGTTCGCCGCTGCCGGTGCGTGGCTATGGCACAACCACGGCTTGCGCGAACGGGCGCTGGAGCGGGTCAAGCAGCATTGCATCAACGTCGGCGTCGAGCTGCTGGACGGTAACGTCGCGTTGAAAAAAATCGGCTTGATCAAGGATGCCAGCGGTCGGCGGCGTCTGGCCCGGGTCTACAACTTCGAGTTCACCGTGACCGGCGAAACCCGCCACAACGGCACCATCACCCAGTTTGGCGCGCACAGTGCGCAGATCGAACTGGCGCCCTACCCGGCCCCGTTCGACGAGACGCCGCCGGTGGTCGAAGTCAGTCGCCCACGGGCCGAAGTGATCGAGTTGAGCCAGTGGCGCCAGGAACACAACAAGTGGAAGCCATAAACTAATCCGCTTGAACCCGGCAATGCGCCAGGCCTGCCTGCAAATCATCGACATTCTGCGGATCGGTGAAGATCAGCTCGATACGTGAATCCCGGCGCCATTCGCTGAGCTGCCACTGGAGCCCGGCGTTATCCAGAGCGTTGGCCGAAACCCAACCCTCGGCGCTGTGGATAACCAGTTTGGCCCGCCGCCAATTCAGGGCTCGCAGCCATTCGCTCACGCGTTGCGTATCGAACGTCTGGCCCGGGTGCCAACGCCAGCCGATGCTCCAGCCACCCTCCTGCGCCTGACTCAGGCAAATCGGCACGGCCGGGTCACTCCAGAGTGCCGGGATCGACCCCAACCCCTTGGGCTCGACGAAGTTATCCACACCCGCAACCGCTTGCGCCGCCACACCTGGCAACGCGCGCAAAGGCAATTGCGCTTGTTGCGTCCAAATCAACGTGACTGGTGGCAGGCGCTCGGCGATGGCCTGCCTCACCGCGTCACCCAGACTTTCGGCCTTGTTCAGCAACAGCAGACCGGCACTGGCCAGAGCGTCCTGCTGAGCGGCCGGCAAAGACTTCCCGGCCGCAAGCGCCTGGGCGTCCAGCACCAACACACAAGGCTGTACCGCGAGTACACCCAGCCATGGTGCTTCACTCAACTGCTTGAGCAACTGCGCCGGATGGCCCAAACCGGACGGCTCGATGAACAGTCGATCCGGCCGGGCTTTACGCAATAAACGGCCGAGGCCGATCTGGAACGGTGCGCCATTGACGCAACACAAGCAGCCCCCGGCGACCTCGCCCAGTGCGATACCATCGCTGTCGCGGGTCAGCAGTGCGGCGTCGAGGCCGATCTGGCCGAATTCGTTGATCAGCACCGCCCAGCGCTCACCTTCCGGCCGTTGCGCCATGAGCTGGCGAATCAGGCTGGTCTTGCCGGCGCCCAAAGGGCCGGCGATCACATGAGTAGGAATGTTCTGCAACATGGCTAGGCGTTTTCTGAGGGGATTGGACATGCGTTGGATGGGATGGTCGTTGCTGTTGATGCTGCTGTCGAGCGAAGCCTTGGCTCAAGCCTGCGTTGTGCACAGCCAGGGCGAGCGGCTCGACGTCAAGGTCTGCCAGCAGAACCGCAATATCCCCGAGAAACTGTTCAGCGATGGCTTCTGCAAACCGACCCTGGCCGGGCAGAACGTCGATGTGCAGTATGCCGATCAATGCCCCAGCGGCGCGTTCGGCGTGTGCAGTAACGCGCAAGTTGCCAATATGCCCTATCGCCAGGATATCCACTATTACGGGGTCGCCTCCGACACGGTGTATTTGCGGCCGTATTGCGAAGGCCAGAGCCAGGGCAAGTGGCTCAAGCCTTGAGCCTTGAGCCGTCAGCCGAGCCAATCGAGGGTCAGCAGCAGGCGTTGTTCGCCCGCTGCCGGTTGCGGAGAACGATGAATCAGGCCGAAGCCTTCGTTGCCGTGCCACTTCTCACCTTTCAATAGCGCCACGTCACCGCTCTGCAGTTGCTGGATGTTCGCCATGTCCCGTGGTTCGGCGTTTGCCTGACCCAATTGCTCGCGATCCATCACCCCTTCCTTGAGCCACTGACTGCCGATCCCGCCGTAGGTTGTGATCAAGCGCACCGGCACATGATCGACATGAAAACGCGGGCACATGGCCTTATCCAGTACCCGCAGACGCAGGCCAACGCGGCGCGCGCCCAACAGGCAAGCGAAGGCACTGACCAGCCATTGCAGATCGGCGATAAAGCCTTCGTAGCCTTCCAGATCACGAAACCCGGCAGCCAGTGCGCCGAGGTCGGGATCGGCGTCTTCATCCGGCAATTCGATGCAGAGCGATTCCGCCAGGGGATCATTGAGCGACAGCAGCAACTCTGCGAAATCAGCGATGTGCAAGGGCAATTGGCGCTGCCAGACCGCGAGGTTGACGTCGTCCTCAAGGATTCGCGTCAGCGTTTTCGGTGTCACACCCTGGTACTGATTGCGCACGCGGTTTTGCTGGAGTTTGAGCGCAAGCATCAGGCAGCCTCATCGTGCCAAGGGCCGAAGGGGTCCGGCAGCATGCGCCAGCCTTCGGCGCCGACGGCCATTTCCGCATCTGTCAGCAAGCAGGAGTCGAGCTCGGCAGTGAGCTGTAGGAAATCGATGTTCTGACCAATGAACACCAGTTCCTGACGGCAATCTCCGACGCTCGGTGTCCAGTTTTTCATGATCGCTGCCGTACTTTCCTGATCCTGCGGCCATTGGTCTTTCGGGACGAAACGCCACCAGCGCCCTGCGAAACCGTGGCGCATCAGGCCGCCAGCCTGCGACCAACTGCCCGCCTCCGTGGCCTTGCTGGCGAGCCAGAAGAAACCTTTGGAGCGCAGCAATTTACCGTTCGTCCATGGGCGGTCGATGAAGTGGTAGAAGCGCTGCGGGTGGAACGGTCGGCGGGCGCGGTAAGCCGTGGAAGCAATGCCGTACTCGGTAGTTTCCGGCACATGTTCACCGCGCAACTCCTGCAGCCAGCCCGGAGCCTGAGCGGCCTTGTCGAAATCGAAACGGCCGGTGTTGAGGATCTTCTCCAGCGGTACTTCGCCCATCACCATCGGAATGATTTCCGCTTGGGCATTAAGGCGCTTGAGGATTGCTGTCAGCTCGTCACGGTCCTGGCGGCTGATAAGGTCGATCTTGCTGATCAGCAGGACGTCGGCGAACTCGATTTGCTCGATCAACAGGTCGGTAATCGAGCGTTCGTCTTCCTCTCCCAAGGTCTCTCCCCGGGAAGCGAGGCTCTCGGCCGCCTGGTAGTCGAGGAGGAAGTTCATCCCATCGACTACCGTCACCATGGTGTCGAGGCGCGCAACGTCAGCGAGGCTCTGGCCCTGTTCATCGCGGAAGGTGAATGTTTCCGCGACCGGCAGCGGTTCGGAAATGCCGGTGGATTCGATGAGCAGATAATCGAAACGGCCTTCGCGGGCCAGTTTGCTGACTTCTTCCAGCAGGTCCTCGCGTAACGTACAGCAGATACAACCGTTGCTCATCTCCACCAGTTTTTCTTCAGCACGGTTCAGGCTGACATCGCGCTGAACTTCGCTGCCATCAATATTGATTTCGCTCATATCGTTAACGATGACCGCGACGCGCAAGCCCTCTCGATTACGTAGTACGTAATTCAAAAGTGTACTTTTTCCGGCACCGAGAAAGCCCGAAAGAACGGTCACGGGAAGTGGCGATGACATTGGATAATCCTCTTCAGGGAGTGGCCGATGGGTGTTTACGCCGGGTATTGGCGTAACGCACCGCGTTCTTAGGCTTCAAAACAATGTTGTCGTGGAAGCAGACGCCAGAAATCGGCGAGGGCAGGCTCAATTCAATTTTATGTTATAGTATAACAATACAAATAAGCCAGCCCCGCCCTTGCCCAAGCCGATAAAGAGCCGGAAGCTGCATGCATGCAGCCATCGAGAACCGTGATGAAAATTGCCCTGAAATGCTCGTTGTTGAGCCTTGCATTGCTGTCGGGTGCCGCCTGGGGACAAACGCCAACGCTCGCCCACTGCACACGCAGCGCCAATCTGCTGGCCTGCGTCGATGCGCAAGGCAATGCCTACAGCGTGAACACCGTGGGCAGCACGATTTACCTGCGGGGCTTTGAAAAGGATGACAAACGTTACTGGGCGCAGACCAATAGCCGTTTCGGCCAACTGACATTCTTCACCGGGATCGCCTCTGACGGGGAAGCCTGGGTCGGCTACACCCGTCGAGTCGGCTGGACGACGATCAATCGCTTTTCCAGCTCGGGAGGCAGCAGTGCGAAGTTCACCTGCAGCCGCATCACTGGCTGCTAAACCTGTGTCTTTTGCTGCTCCTGCTGCCAGGCGATATAGCTGTCGATCGGCGGATTCTTCTGAAAATAGCGCTGCAATCCTTCAAATAATCCGTTGGCGATAGCCTGCTGGTGCCGGGCGGTGACCAGTCGCTGGCTGTCACGCGCATTGGAAATGAAGCCGGTTTCCACCAAAATCGACGGCACATCCGGCGACTTCAATACGGCAAATCCCGCCTGCTCCACGCGCTTCTGATGCAGCGTGGTAATGCCTTCCAAACTACCAAGTATGGTACTGCCGAGTTGCAGGCTGGCGGCGATGGTGGCGTTCATCGACATATCGAGGATCACGCCGGCGAGCATCGGGTCCTTGTCCTTGAGATTGAGCAGGCTGGTCGCGCCGAGCAGATCCGCGCCGTTCTCGCGCTGCGCCATAAAGCGCGCGGTTGCTGACGTCGCGCCGCCTTCGGACAGGCAATACACCGATGCGCCTGACGCCGTCAGACGCGGCGCCGCATCGGCATGCACAGAGATAAACATGTCGGCTTTGTGCTGACGGGCGATATCCACACGCTTGCGAAGGGGCACGAAAAAGTCGTCGTTGCGCACCAGCTTCACGTCGAACCCCTTCTCCCTTTTCAGGCGTTTGGCGAGCAATTGTGCGATGGACAACACCACATCTTTTTCCCGCTCACCCTTGGCACCGACCGCGCCGGGGTCCTTACCGCCATGTCCTGGGTCGACTACGACAACGATGTCGCGTTTGGCGTGAGCCTTACTAGAAGGTGTTTCACGTGGAACCATTGCCGTGTTTGAGGCCTGTTCGGCATTCACCAGATCCAGCACCAAGCGGTGGCCTTGGCCATCCTGAGGCGCCAACAGAAAGCTGTTCAATAGCACTGGATTGTTCAGATCGAGAACAATCCGCGTATCACCCTGACCGAAATGTCCGGATCGGATGGAGCGAATTGCCGTATCCGCCAATACCAACTGACTGAAGTCACCGCTCAAACTCGCCCCGGAGAGATCAATGATCAAGCGCTCCGGTGCACTCAGAGCAAAGGTTTTGTAACGCACCGGACCGCTCAAATCGAAGACCAATCGCAGCTTTTCATCCGAACGCCAGAGTCGCGCATTACGTACTTGGGTAGCCGAAACACTGAACGGCAAAGCGAAAGCTGCGCTGGCCAGGAACAAATTGAGCAAGTGGCGTCTGTGCATATGAAAACCCGTTCATGAAAAAGGCATCGTGGTTTGAATTGTTATAATGTAACATTCAATTCAATCAACACGATGGTCCTGAACATGAATTCGCTGACACTTCCGGATATCGCCGCTCAAGCCGCTCGCCAAGCACTACCGCTCGAGTGGGTGGGAATGCGCGGAATCGCTTTGCCCGTTTTATTGGAGGGACAACGCCTGAGCGCCAAGGCTGACGCGGGCGTCAGCCTCGATGATGGCGAAGCACGCGGCATTCACATGTCACGGTTGTATCTGGCCTTGGCGACACTTGAGCAGCAGAACCTTTCTCCTTGGGTTTTGCGTCAGGTACTGGATGATTTCCTGGAGAGCCACGATGGTTTATCCAGCAATGCCTACCTGAATATCCATAGCGAAGTGCTGCTGAAAAGACCCGCGTTGGTCAGTCCGCTGGCCGGGTGGAAAAGCTATCCAGTGAGCATTTCCGCGAGCCTGAAAAACAAAGTGTTCCACGTGGAACTGAAACTCGAAGTGCCCTACTCCTCAACTTGCCCATGCTCAGCGGCATTAGCGCGGCAGTTGATCCAGCAGCAATTCATCGATGACTTTGCCAACAAGCCACTACAGCACGCCGAGGTTCTGGCCTGGCTCGGATCAAGTCACGGCATCGTCGCCACTCCGCACAGCCAACGCAGCACCGCACAACTGCACATGCATCTGGATGAGTTCATCGATGAACTGCCCCTGAGCGTGATCATCAACGACGCCGAAGCCGCGCTCGGCACTGCCGTGCAAACCGCGGTGAAGCGCGCCGACGAACAAGCCTTCGCGCTGGCCAATGGGCAGAACCTGATGTTCTGCGAAGATGCCGCCCGCCGACTCAACCTGGCCCTGCGCCGCTCTCCCGGTGTCAGCGGATTCCACCTGCGGGTGATTCACGCCGAAAGCCTGCACGCCCACGATGCCGTCGCCGAGAGTCATTGGCACCGGGAGCTCGCATGATCCGCTGCCATACCCTGAGCTGGGGCGCCCCGGGCCAACCGCTGACCTCACCACTGACCATCGCGCTGGACAGCGGCAGCCTGACCGCCATCATCGGCGCCAACGGCTGCGGTAAAAGCAGCCTGCTGAAAGTCATCGCCGGATTGCAGAAACCGTTATCCGGAAAAGTTGCCTTAGGGGTTCCACGCCAAGGGGGCCTGTCGTTCCTGCCGCAACAGCAACACCTCGACCGGCAGTTCCCCATCAGCCTGCAAGAGCTGGTGGCCGCCGGTTTCTGGGGCCGAAGATTGTCGACACAACTGCGCGCGCAACGCCTCGCCAATGCACTCGATCACTGGCACCTGAGCGGCCTCGAGAAGCGCCCGCTGATGGCCCTCTCCGGTGGCGAACTGCAACGCGCGTTGCTCGCCCGTTTGAGTCTGGCTGACGCGCCATTACTGCTTCTCGACGAACCCCACGCCGCGCTTGATGAGCTGGGCCAGCAACTACTGTGGCAACACATCCACGCTTGGCACGCCGAAGGCCGAACTCTGCTGGTGGTCTGCCACGACCTCGCCGCCGTCCGCCAACACATCCCGCAGACGTTGTTGATCAAAGACCGTGAGTGCGCGTTTGGCGCCAGCGCTGATCTGATCCAGCAAACACCCCATACGCAGGTGGCCTAATGCTCACCGTCGCCCACCTCTGGCAACCGTTCAACGAATTCGTGTTCATGCGCCGAGCGCTGATCGGCGGATTGGTATTGGCCTGCAGCACAGCGCCACTTAGCGTGTTTCTGATCCTGCGGCGCATGAGCCTGATCGGTGACGCCGTCGCCCACGGCATTCTTCCCGGCGCAGCATTGGGCTTCTGGTTCGCCGGTCTGAGTCTGCCCGCGTTAACCCTCGGAGGTCTCGGTGCCGGCCTGAGCATGGCGGGACTGGCCGCCTGGATTACCCGTCGCACCGGATTGCGCGAAGACGCCAGCCTCGCCGCCATCTACCCGATCTCTCTCGCCAGCGGCGTGCTGATTCTCGGGATCGCCGGCAAACGCCTCGACCTGCTGCACCTGTTGTTCGGATCGGCACTGGCGGTTGACGGCCCTACTCTTCACGGCATGTTATGGGTCTCGGCCTTCAGCCTGATCGCCATGGCGGTGATCTACAAACCACTGCTGCTCGACACCCTCGACCCTCTATTCCTGCAAACCTTGAGTCGTCTCGGCCCTCTCGCCCACGGCGTGTTCCTGACCCTTGTGGTGCTCAATCTGGTGATCGGCTTCCAGGCCATCGGTGCATTGATGGTGGTCGGCCTGATGATGTTGCCAGCCGCCGCTGCCCGTTTCTGGAGCCGACGTCTGCCGGCGCTGATCGCCATTGCGGCGTTTATCGGCTGCCTGTCGGTGTGGGTCGGCTTGCTGCTGTCGTTCGACTACTCGCTGCCCAGCGGCCCGGCCATCGCTCTGGTCGCCGGTTTCGCCTATCTGCTGTCCGTGGTGTTCGGACCGGTCCACGGTCTGCTGCGCCGCCCACCTTCGCTCACATCCCAATGAGGTGTTTTCCGATGCGCGCTCTACTCGTGCTGTTCAGCTTGCTGCTGTCGATGTCGTTGTCGGCGGCGGAGAAATTGCCGGTGGTCACCAGCTTCAGCATCCTTGCCGACATGGTCCATCAGGTCGGCGGTGAGCATATCCAGATCACCAACATGGTTGGTCCGGACGCCGATGCGCACACCTATGAACCGACACCGGACGATGCCAAAGCACTGCTCAAGGCCAAGTTGATCATCAAGAACGGCCTCGGTTTCGAACCATGGCTCGACCGCCTGGTGACCAGCACCGGCACCCAGGCTCCACTCATCAGTGCCAGCCACGGTGTGATTCCGCGTTCGCTCGATGAAGACGGCGAAACCATTCCCGACCCGCACGCCTGGCACAACTTGGCCAACACCGAGTTGTACATCGCCAACATCACCAAGGCGCTGATTGCTGCCGATCCGGCGAACAAGGCCGACTACCAACGCAACAGTCAGGTCTACCTGAAACAGATCTACGCCCTGCTCGCCGAAGCCAAGGCCAAGCTCGGTTCGCTACCGCCGGGTAATCGCAAGATCGTCACCAGCCACGATGCCTTCGGTTATCTCGGTCAGGCCTACGGCATTGACTTCATGGCGCCCCAAGGCCTGTCCACCGAGCGTGAACCTTCGGCCGCCGAAGTCGCCGCACTGATCACGCAGATCCGTCAGGCCAAGGTCAAAGCGGTGTTCATGGAAAACATCAAGGACGCGCGCCTGCTCAAGCAGATCGCCGAGGAGAGCGGCGCGCACATCGGCGGCACGTTGTACTCCGATGCCCTCGCCGCCAGTGGTCCGGCCAGTACCTTTGCCGGGCTGTTCGAATACAACCTCAACACCCTTTACAACGCGCTGAGCCAACCATGATCCGCAAGAATCCTTCAGGCGATCTGCCGCAAATTGCCGAGTCGGCCTACGTCGATAAAACCGCGATCATCTGCGGCAAGGTGGTCATCGGCGAGAACGTGTTCGTCGGTCCCTATGCCGTGATTCGCGCGGATGAGGTGGACGCCTCCGGTGCTATGGAGCCGATCACCATCGGCGCCAATTCGAACATCCAGGACGGCGTGGTGATCCATTCCAAATCCGGTGCTGCCGTGACCATCGGCGAATTCACCTCGATCGCTCACCGATCGATCGTGCACGGTCCGTGCGTGGTCGGCGACCGGGTGTTCATCGGCTTCAACAGTGTGCTGTTCAATTGCGTGGTCGGAGACGGCTGCGTGGTGCGGCATAACTCGGTGGTTGATGGCCGCGATTTGCCGGACGCGTTCTACGTGCCCTCCACCACCCGCATCGGCCCCAACACCGACCTCTCGCAGTTCCCGCCGGTGAGTGTCAGTGCTTCGGAGTTTTCCGAAGACGTGGCACGCACCAATGTCGATCTGGTGCGCGGCTACAAAGCCTTGCAGAACGAGTTCTGAACCATGAGCAGCGTGCTGATTCGCAACGCCAGACTGGTCAACGAAGGGCGCGAGTACGACGGCGATCTGCTGGTCAGCCATGGCCGCATCGTCAAGATCGCGCGCAGCATCGATGGCGAAAACGCCCGGGTGGAAATCGACGCCCGTGGCCGGTGGCTGTTGCCGGGCATGATTGACGACCAAGTGCATTTTCGCGAGCCGGGCGCGCCGGCCAAGGGCAGCATTCACACCGAGTCTCGAGCGGCAGTGGCGGGTGGCATCACCAGTTTCATGGACATGCCCAATACCCAACCGGCCACACTCACCCTCGAAGCGCTGGCCGATAAAAAGCGCCGGGCGGCGATCAACTCCGTGGCCAACTATGGCTTCCACTTCGGTGTGAGTCGGGACAACCTCGACACCGTCGCCGCACTCAACCCCTACGAAGTGGCCGGGGTCAAAGTGTTCATGGGCGCCTCCACCGGTAACCTGCTGGTGGATGATCCGCAGATTCTCGAGCGCCTGTTCGCCGACGTGCCGACTATTCTGCTGGCCCATTGCGAACACACGCCGAGCATCGAGGCCAACGCTGCCCGTCTGCGCGAGCAACTGGGCGAATACCTGCCGGCGAATATTCATGCGCTGGTGCGCGATGCCGAGGCTTGCTACCGCTCTTCATCACTGGCCGTAGAACTGGCGAAACGGCATGGCACCCGCCTGCATGTCTTGCACCTGACCACCGCCCGCGAGTTGGCGTTGTTCGAAGACAAGCCGCTCGCACAGAAACACATCACGGCCGAAGTCTGCCTGCATCATCTGCTGTTCGATGACCGTGACTATCCAGCCCTCGGCAACCTGATCAAATGCAACCCGGCGATCAAGACCCAGGCGGACCGGGACGCGCTCCGTCAGGCCTTGTTGAGCAATCGACTGGATGTGATCGGCAGTGATCATGCACCGCACACCTGGGCGGAAAAGCAGCGACCGTATGCCGAGGCGCCCTCCGGTTTGCCGCTGGTGCAACAGGCGTTGCCAGCGCTGTTGGAACTGGTGGCCGATGGCGTGCTGCCAATCACCACACTGGTGGCGAAGACCAGCCATCGCGTGGCGGATCTGTTTGCGATTCCGGATCGGGGTTATTTGCGTGAAGGGTATTGGGCGGATCTGGTGCTGGTGGAGCCAGCGGCGCTGGAAGTGTCTCGGCAACCGATCCTGTCACAGTGCGGCTGGACGCCGTTTGCTCACAAGACGTTCCGATATCGGGTGAATACGACACTGGTGTCGGGACAGATTGCCTGGGATGGCGGGCGGGTGAATGAGGGGTGTCAGGGCTTGCCGTTGCGGTTCATGCGCTGATCAGCAAGACGCTTTCGCGAGCAGGCTCGCCCCACATTGGACATGCATTCCAACTGTGGGAGCGAGCCTGCTCGCGAAGTTTCAAGCTCTTGGCTTAACCGTGCCGCAATCCTGACCCAACCACACCGCGCGGGTTTCCAGACTGCCTTTCTGGTTGATCCCGATGGCATTGAACGTACCATTGGCTACAGTGGTGAACTCACGATCACTGACGAAGGTGGCCACACCGGTGCCTTGCGCTTTCGGGCAACTGAAGCGGAATTTCCACTGGTTGCCGGTGCGCTCGGTGATCTGCTGCTTGCAGCCCGATTGCGGATCGGCCAGCGGGATATCGTTGGTTGCGACCTGCTGCGGCGTCAGGCAGGCACGAATGCCCTTGCCGCCGATGTTGATCCCGTTCTTCTCCAGCGCTGCCCGCTGCTGCGGGGTCATCTGGCCTTGCAGTTGGCCGAGGATCGATTGCACATCCATCGGCTGGTCATCGACCTTGACGTTGCTCGAAGTCATTTCCCACAAACCCGGCTGCAGCATTTGCGCCTGCGCAACCACCGGCATTGCCAAACCCAGGCCCAGCGCCAAACCCAGCAGACGAACGTTCATCGAAAAACTCCTGATCAGTAGTGGCCGTTAGACGTCGGCCAAAGGCTTCGGTTCATGGGCCAATTAAATAGCGACAATCGCGCCGGAACATGGTCTGTTACGCATTGAATCTTCAGGAGCAAGGCTGCCCCATGGATTATTTTGGACCGCACATTTTCGGTTATCTGATCGCCCTGATACACAGCCTCGGCTTGATCGCCGCTATCCACGCGGTGCTGACCGTACGCACCGCGCAAGGCTCGATCGCCTGGGCATTGTCGCTCATTTTCATCCCCTACCTGACACTCATCCCTTACCTGGTCTTTGGCCGCAGCACGTTCGACGGTTACATCAAGGCGCGGCGTCAGGCCAACGAACAGATGCGCCAGGCGATTTCCGAGTTGAACTGGCGGCCGTGGGTTGAAGAGGCCCTCACCGCCCGCGCTTCGAATGCCTACGCCTCGCTGCGCGCCATGCCCAAGCTGGGGCGCATGCCGTGTCTGGCGAACAACGAAGTGCAATTGCTGGTGAATGGTCACGCGACCTTCGCGGCTATTTTCCAGGCCATCGAGCAGGCGCGTGAAGCCGTGCTGATTCAGTTCTTCATCATCCATGACGACCGGCTCGGTCAAAGCCTGCGCGATCTGCTGCTGAGAAAAGCCGCCGAAGGCGTGGCGATTCATCTGCTCTACGACCGCATCGGCAGCCACGCCCTGCCCCACAGCTACGTGCAGGCGCTGCGCGATGGCGGTGTCGAGGTCAAAGCCTTCGCCACGCGCGGCGGATGGCTCAATCGCTTCCAGGTAAATTTCCGCAATCATCGCAAAATCGTCGTGGTCGATGGTGTGCTTGGCTTTGTCGGCGGGCACAACGTCGGTGATGAATACCTGGGCGAAAAGCCGCCACTGGCACCATGGCGCGATACCCATGTTCAGGTGCGTGGCCCGGTGGTGGCCTGCATGCAGGAGTCGTTTGCCGAGGACTGGTTCTGGGCTGCCCGCACGTTGCCACCGCTGATCCTGCCGGATGTCTACCCGGAAGATGGCGTGCTCTGCCAATTGCTGGCGAGCGGCCCGGCGGATGCCTACGAAACCTGTTCACTGTTCTTCGTCGAAGCCATCCACGCGGCGACGGAACGGGTGTGGATCACCAGCCCGTATTTCATTCCCGATGAGGCAGTATTCGCCGCGTTGCGCCTGGCGGTGCTACGCGGCGTCGATGTGCGCCTGCTGCTGCCCTCGCGTCCCGATCATCGCATCGTCTACGCCGCCTCCAGCCTCTACGCGTTCGAAGCGGTGCGCGCCGGGGTACGAGTGTTCCGCTACGAACCGGGGTTCCTGCATCAGAAAGTGGTGTTGATCGACAGCGAGATCAGTGCCATCGGCAGCGCCAATCTGGACAACCGGTCGTTCCGGCTGAATTTCGAAGTGATGCTGCTGACGGTAGACAGCGAGTTCGCCGCCCACGTGGAACACATGCTCAACGAGGACTTCGAACAGGCTTACGAAGTCGCCAAAGAAGAAAGCCGGGAGATCCACCGCCTGCAACAGCTCGGCATGCGGATCGCCCGGCTCATTTCGCCGATTCTCTAGACGGCCCATCCCCTCGCGACTGAGGGAGATGGGTTCGAGCCTCAAGGGTGGTAGATATCTTCGCGAGTCCAGGGCAGTTCATGGCTACCATCGGGATGCGCCTTCACCGCCAGAATCTGGTGCAGGTTGATCCAGCCACGGGCGAACGCATAGGCACACCCGGCCAGATACAGCCGCCAGATACGCAACGCCTGATCCGGCACCAACCTACCGGCAGCTTCGAGGTTGTCCTCCAGACGCTCGCTCCAGTGGTCCAGCGTGCGCGCGTAATGCAGGCGCAGGCTTTCGACGTCGACAATCTCCAACCCTGCTTCGCTGATCTCGGCCGAGATCATCGCCAGGTGCGGCAGCTCACCGTTGGGAAATACATATTTCTCGATGAAATCGCCGGCCCCGCGCCCTACCGGACGGCCATCGGTGTGTTTGGCGGTGATGCCGTGATTCATCACCAGACCGCCCTCCTTCACCGCACCGAACAGGACTTTGCAGTACTCGGCGAGGTTGGCGTGGCCGACGTGCTCAAACATGCCAACGCTGACCACTTTGTCGAAGCGACCGTCCTGCGGCAGATCGCGGTAGTCGAGCAGTTGCAGTTCGGCCTGGTCTTCCAGGCCTTCGGCCTTGACCCGCTCCCGGGCCAGTTCCAGTTGTTCCTTGCTCAGGGTGATACCGAACACCTTGGCGCCGAATTCCCGCGCGGCAAAACGCGCCAGACCACCCCAGCCACAGCCGACATCCAGCAGATATTCGCCCGGTTGCAGGCGTAGCTTGCGACACAAGTGGCGGAATTTGGCTTGTTGCGCCTGTTCCAGGGTTTCGCTGCCGGTTTCGAAATACGCGCAGGAATACGCCATGTCGCTGTCCAGCCACAGCTGGTAGAACGCGTTGGACAGGTCGTAGTGGTAGGAAATGGCTTTGGCGTCGGTTTCCTTGTCGTGTACCGCACGCACTGGCTGGGGGTCATCGTCTTCATCGAGCAAGGCACTGCTCAATTCGTCGCACACCCGGATGACCTCGCTGATCGAGCCCTCCAGTTCCAGCTTGCCCTCGACAAACGCCGCCCCCAGCGCGTCAAGGCTTGGATGGGTGAACTGGCTGACCATCGTCGGGTCCTTGACCACGATGGTGACACTGGGCGCCGGCCCGAGATTGAACTCATGGCCGTCCCAGAGTCGCAAGCGCAGCGGAAGCTGCAGATTCTGTAAGGCCGGTGGAAGTTGCGCGAGCATGGAAAATCCCCCCTTGTTTCAGACGTCAGATCTGAGGGTAGACCATCCTTGAAAAATAGCAGGCTATCGATTTGATTGGCCGAGACTATCGTTCCAGACGCTCCAGCATGCCGTCATGCACCCACTGCTTTAACCAGGTAACAGCCTGAAGTGGCGCGCCCTCACCATAGATGACTGTTAACTCGGTGCACAGTTCGGCGAAATTCCAGCCTTCAATCAACAGGCCGTGCAGCGCGCTCGCCTCAGCCGGCTCCAGACTTCGGTAGTTGCACAGCAGATCACTGCGCCAGATCAGGCAAACCTGCGGGACTTCAAGTGCCTCGCTATGCGGGAAATCCGTTGCTTCCTTGACCGAGCGCCACAGGACCAGACTGTTGAATCGCTGCTCAAGCCACTGCAGCGACGGCGTCGCTTTGACCTTAAGGACGGGCCATTCTTGTGGGGAAAACGCCGCCATCGCCTCAATCGTCAACGGCGTACCGGGCGGTGCATCAAACGCCAAGGTAAACGCCCACTCAAGGGTGGCCAGTTCACTCAACGCTGCGCTTTGCTCCGGCACCAGATGCTCACGGATAAACGCCTCGAAACCTCGGCCGAGCCAGCGCAGGCTGTAGTGCTTCGATGGGTGCTGACGGATGTACGCCGCCGCGAGCGCGTCGAACTCTTCGTCCCCCAGCCAATGGTGGATGGCCGTGAAGTCATTGCGCAGCACCTCCAGCAAACGCGCCTTGAAGGCGTTGTGATAGATCGCCAGCCCTGTGTCCACGTCCAGCGTCGGGCCGCCGATCAGACTGGCACTCAAGGTCGGGGGCGCTGCCATCGCCTCCTCCAGCAGAAACGCCTCAAATGCCAATTGCCATTCGTTCAGGCGCATTGCTGTCTCCCGGCCAAAACGTGGTCGCCCAGTTCGCGGGCCTTGTGCAGTTCGTCGAGCAGTTCTGCGAACGGCGGGAAATGATCATCGCGTTCCAGCAGCGTGGCCACCGGCCCGAAGTGTTCCAGCGTGCGTTGATACAGCGCCCAGACCGGATCGCTCACCGGATGATCGTGGGTGTCGATGACGTAGTCACCGTAGTCGCTATGCCCGGCCAGATGCAGTTGGCGCACCTTGTCTTTGGGCAAGCTCTGAATGAACGTCCACGGATCGAAGCCATGATTGCGTGAGCTGACGTAGACGTTATTTACGTCCAGCAGCAATTCGCAGCCGCTGACGTAACTCAGGGCCTGGAGAAATTCCCACTCAGTGAAGTCATCGGTGGCGGCGCGCACGTAACTGGACACGTTCTCCAGCACTAATGGCCGCTGCAATACGTCCTGCACCTGCGCCACGCGCCCGGCGATGTAGGCAAGGCTTTCTTCGGTGTACGGCAGCGGCAACAGATCATGCAGCTGATGGGCGTTGCCACGGCTCCAGCAGAGGTGATCGGAGATCCACGCCGGTTTGACCCGATCGGCCAGTTGCCTAAGCTGTTTGAGATAGTCCGAATCGAGGGCATGCGGCCCACCGATGGACAGGGACACGCCATGCATCACTACCGGGTAGCGTTCGGCGATGGCGTCGAGGAAGTACAAGGCTTTGCCGCCCTGCACCATGAAATTTTCCGAGACCACTTCGAACCAGTCCACGTCCGGCGACTGTTCGAGGATCTGTTGGTAATAGGCGCTGCGCAAACCCAGGCCATAACCCAGGAAAGGAACAGAAGCTGACATGCCAGGACTCCTTTGCAAAGTGGCCGCAGCGGCATCACCCGCTGCGGCAGCACTCACAGGTGGCTTACTCGCCGACCTTGCCACCGGCTTTTTCACAAGCCGACTGAGTCATGGCCTTGAAGCCCTGGCCTTTGCAGGAGCCCATGCCTTTGCACGCGTGGTCCTTGGTCTTGCAGTCGTTCTGGCCTTTGCAGGCGTTGACGCCGTAGCAGTGAACCTGAGCATCGGCCGCCATGGCGTTGGTGGCGACACCGGCGAACATTGTGGCGGCGGCCAAAGCGAGAGCGGCACCAGCAGCAGCGGATTTGATAGTCATTTTTTATATCCTCGGTAAGCGTCAGGGGTGTCGGCTGGAAGGTTGTTCAGTCCCGACATAGCACTAGAGAGGGCTGCCCCGACGGCGTTACAGAGGTGCGAAAAATATTTTCAGTGATCGTCCTTGAGCTTGAGCAGCGGCTCCTGAAACCGCAGCAACCGTCCGGCATTGCCCAGCACCAGCAGCGTGCTGAGGTTATGCAGCAACGCGGCAATCATCGCCCCCGCCGCGCCGAGCCAGCCGAAGGCTGCGAACACCACGATCGCCAGCGTCCAGCCCAGACCGATGATCACGTTGACCTGCAAGGTCCGGCGGCACTGACGACTGAGCCGCACACAGGTGCCGAGGCGACGCAGGTCGCTGCCAATCAGCACGATGTCCGCCGAGGCCAGCGCGATGTCAGCACCGCCGGCGCCCATGGCGACACCGACCACCCCGGCTTTGAGCGCCAGCGAATCATTGATGCCATCGCCCACCACCATCGGCCGGAAACCATTGTCGATTTCCTTGAGCACGCGGTTGAGTTTGTCCTCGGGCAGCGCCTGCGCTTCCAGCTCTTGCAGGCCCACCTCCCGGGCCAGGGTCTGCGCGACACTCTGGCGGTCACCGGTCAGCAGCAACTGCCGACCCAGGCCGAGTTCGCGCAACTCAGCGAGGGCAAAGCGCGCTTCCGGTTTGACGCTGTCGGCCAGTAACAGCCAGGCGACAAACTCGTCGTTCAAGGCCAAGCCGGCGATCGGCCCGTCATGTACGGGAACGGGCGTGGTGACAATGCCCAGTTGCGCGAACAGCTCGGGACGCCCCAACGCCGCCTCGCCCTGCGCGGTCATGGCGACCACGCCCAGACCCTGGCGCTCATGCACATCGGTCAGTGGCAGACTCTGTTCCTGACTGACCAGCCCGGCCAGCGCACGGCTGACCGGGTGACTGCTGGCCGCGCCGAGGCTGGCGGCCAGCGCCATCACCGAGGCCTGATCCAGACGCGGGCTGCTGATTGATTGCAAACGCAAGGTGCCGTAAGTCAGGGTGCCGGTCTTGTCGACCACCAGCGAGGTGAGATCGGCCAGTTCCTCAAGGAACGCTGAACTGCGAATCAAGATGCCGTGACGCGCCGCCACCGCCACCCCGGCAATCGCCGTGGCCGGTGCCGACAGCACCAAAGCGCAGGGACATGCCGCGACCAATACCGCGAGCATGGCTTGCGCGTCGTTGGTGACAAACCAGGTCACCGCCGCCAGCAACAACACCAGCACCATGTAGCTGCCGGCATAACGCTCCAGCAGCCGGGTGATCGGCGGCTTGGAGCGCTCGGCGTTTTGCATCAACGCGATGACCTTGCCCAACGTCGATTGGTCGCCGGTGCGGGTCACTTCAATGCGCAACAAGCCGTCGAGGTTGATCGCCCCACCGAACACCGTCATGCCCGCCGCCGCTTCAACCGGGACCGACTCGCCGGTGATGGAGGCCGTGTCGAGGCTGGCCTGACCGGACAGCACCCGGCCATCCGCCGGCACCCGATCACCGGCGCGCACTTCGACCGTATCACCCGGTTTGAGCGTGCCGTTATCGACTTCGATGATCGAACCGTCCGCCTGAATCTTGCGTGCGTGGCTGCGGGTCAATTGGCCAAGGGCGTGAATCGCCTCCTGCGAGCCGATCACGCTGCGCTCTTCCAGTACGTGGCCGAAGATCATGATGATCGGCAGCAGCGCGGCGGTTAGCAGATCGCCCGTCGCCCACGCGCCGAGCATCGCCAGGGCAATCAGTTGATCGGTGATGCCGTGCAGGCTCGGATAACGCAGGCTGTACCACGCCGAACGCATCACCGGCACCGCCACCAATAAGGAAGCAAAACCCAGCAGCAACTGGCTGACACCGGTTTGTTCCGGCACCTGCCAACGCCAGATCAGGCCGAGTCCGAGCAAGCCCAGGGCGAGCATCGCCAAGGTCAATTGCCGTGCGGCGCGGCGCTGTTCGGCCGAGGACAACAGGCTCGGTGCAGCAGTGGTCGCAGTCATTTACTGGCTCCCTGAATGATCAGGCGGGAATCGTCTTTCGGATCGACCGTAGTCACCGAGCCGGCCTGGCCGAGAATCTTCGGCATGCGTTCGCGGTACAGACGCAGGAGCATCTGCGGATCGGTGCCCTGTTGCTGGGCCTTGGCCAGGCTCAGGACCGTTGCGGTGTCGGCAGAGGCTTTCGCCAACCGTTCGCCGGCCTGCGCATGGGCGACTTGCAGGGTGCGGTCGGCTTGTTCGTTGGCAGTCTGGGTGAGTTTTTCCGCCTCGGTGCGCGCATTAGCGACCGCTTTGTCGGCTTGCTGACTGGCAGTCAGAACAGCATTGAAGGCGCTGACGGCCGGATCCGGCAGACTCGACTGAACGTCGACCCGCGCGACTTCGATGCCAATGCCCTGCCCGCTCGCCTTCAGTTCGGCCAAGCGTTTGTTGATGCCTTGCACCAGATCACCGCGCAGACGCTCGCGGCGCTCGGCCGCCTGATTATCGGCGCCGATCAGCTCCGGCCGCGCGACCAGAATCGTGTCCAGATCGCGGGCGGCAGTCAACGCCACCGCACTGCGGGTGACCAGCCGATCCAGCGCCGGCAGCACGTGATCACCCTGCAATACGAAGTCGTACGGATCGGTGACTTTGTAAAACACTCGCACATCCAGCTGCACCACACCGGCGTCGCCGGTCAGCAAATAACCGGAGCCCGCCAGTGCATCGCTCAGGGGCGTAGCGAAGGTCGCTACACGATCGGCCTTGATCGCCTCACTGCTGCGCAGCAGATTTTCCACTCGGCGCTCAATGACACGATCCGCGGCCGGCAGCAAAACCACCTGTTCGAACGGCTGCGGCCAAGCGAGCAACAGGCCGGCATTCTGGATGCGATCCAGCGCGCCAAAGTGCAGAACCACCGCCCGATTCTGCGGGTCGATCTGCCGCACATTGGAGAACGCCCACGCCAACGCGGCCAAAACCGTCACCGCGTACAAGGCGAAAAACGCCAGACGCCCGGCCTGAATCCACGGACTGCTCAACGAATGTGTTCCACGTGGAACTTCATCGCTCATGGTTGCGATCCGGATTTGTTATCGACCGTGGGCGGACCGTCCACCAGCACGCGGAATGGCGCGGCGTCGGTGCGCAGGATCAGTTTGGTGTCGGGCGTGACGATGGTGCCCAAGGTGTCCAGAGAACGCAGCAGGTTATACAGCTGCGGCGAACCGGCGAAGGCGCGACCGTAAATCTGAGCGGCTTCAACCCGGGATTGCGCTTCAATGTCTGCAGCTTTCACCGTGGCATCGGCCTGCACGATCCGCGCATCGCGTTCGGCTGCCGAACGAATCTGCGCCGCCTCACGCTTGCCAATGGCCGTGCGTTCGGTGGCGATTGTTTCACGCTCGGCACGCATTCGATCGACCGTGGCCGTGAGTGTCACCGAGGGCAGTGTCAGCCGTTCGATGCCGACCTGCACTACGCGCACGCCGTAAGTGGCGAGCAGTTGCTGATCGATCTGCTTGCGCAACTGCGCTTCGAAATCGGCGATGCGCACCTGACTGGCGTCGGTGTTCACCATATTCGCCAGGTCGAAACTGCTGGCGGTGGTTTCCAGTGCCGAGCCGACAAAGGTACGGATCTGCCGCGCGGCTTCGTCCGGCTGGTTTTGCACTGCGCGCATGAAACGCTGCACGTTGTCCGGATCGCCCTGCACCTGCCAAGCCACGTAGGCCTGAACGATGATGCGCAAACCGTCGCGGGTGCCGACATCCTGCAAGCCGCTGGAGGTGGTGCGCAGGCGCAGATCCACCGGGATCGCCGCCTCAAACGGCGCAGGCCAACGCCAGCTCAAACCGGGCTCAAGCAACACTCGCGACGGATTGCCGAAACGGGTAATGACCGTGGCTTCGCCCGAGCGCACTTGCACCAGGCTCGCCGCTGCGATGGCAAACGCCACCAGCAACACCGCCCAGCCCATGCGCCGCCACGGAAAAGGGCCCGCCTCTTCCGGCGCACCGTGGTGGTGATGCCCATGATGATGGTGATGCCCGGCGTGGCCGTGATCGTGGCCGCTGTGGTCATGCGAATCGTGTGTGTGCGACTGGCTCAAGGGGCAACTCCTGGTTGAGCGGTGGTGCGCGCGGGCGTCGGGTCAGCCGGCAGCGTGAACGTACGCAGGTCGATGGTCGGCGCATTGCTGCTGCCGCCTAAACGGTGATCAAGCACCAGCAACTTGGCCTTGCTCAGGCCTTGGCTGAGCTGACTGAAATATTGCTCCAACACGAACGCCTGGCCGGCGCTGGCATAGGCCTGTTGTTCCGCCTTGAACTTCAGATCCGCCGCCTGCGCCGTGGCGTTGACTTCACGCGCACTGGCAGTGGCCTGATCCCGGGCAAGGCTGGCCTGCAACTGCGCCTGGTTACTGGCTTCAGCCGCCGCGCCGCGCTCGCGGGAGATCAACGCCTGCGCGCCGATCTGCGCCGCTTGCACGCTGTGATAAGCATTGGCGGCACCGGCAGGGGGATGAATCGCCTCGACCACAGTGGCGAGGATCTCCACACCGCTGTCGAGTTTCTGCAGATCGCCTTGCACCGCGCGGCCGATTTCTTCGCCCAGCCCTACCCTGTCCGCCCCCAACAGACCGTCGAGGGTGCGCGAGGCAAAATCGTGGACCAGAATCCGGCTCGCGGTGCTGCGAATCAGCGTCGGCACATCGGCATTGTTGTAGGTCGCGGCCAAAGCATCCTGGTCACCCAGGCCAATGCGATAGACGAAGCGCACGTCCATGTTGACGATCTGAAAGCTCTGCTGATCGCCACGGCTGCTGGCAATCACTTGGGATTTGTCGTTGACGTGGCTGGCATCCCACAGACGGTTGGCGCTCATCGGTGCCGGACCTTCGGCGGGCTCGACTTGGATCGGGGCAGGAGCATCGCCGACGCTGGTCGCCAACTCGTGCACCACGCCGTTCTCGACATTCAACACACGGCCCAGCGGCCACGGCAGACCGGCGTGCAGCCCGGGGCCGAAGACTTGCACCGGTTTACCGAAGCGCTCGTAAATGCCGCGCCCCTGCAGCGGAATTTCGTGAATGCCGGTCAACACCCAGCCAACCGCAGCGACCAGCGCCAACACCGGCAGAAAAGCCCGGCGCATGTAGCTGAATGCCCAGATCTGGCGCAAATCGATGCCGAAACGGTTGTGCAATTCATGCTGCAACGCCAGCAACGGCTGGGGCGGCCACCGCAGCATATCGGCGACAAAACTGCGCGCCAACAAGGTCGGTTCGAGCCGTTCGCGCTGCGGGCTGAATATCGACAGGACCGCGCGCAATAGCAACTCGATTGCGACCAATCCCGGCAAGATCCCGATCAACACCGCTAGCCGTACGGGCCACAGCGACGCCTCACTGGCAAATAACAGGCACAGCGCGCCGAGTACCAGACTGATGATCGCCACCCGCGCCAATTGCGCGAGGGGTCCGGCTTCCGGCCATTGCGTCGGGATCTCCTGAGCCAATTGGCGCTCAAGCACCAACAAACCGAAGCCCAGCAGCAACATCAGCGCCGCGCCGACGCTGGCAGACAACCCGACCGCGCCGGCCGGCAACGCGAGGTTCCACACCTGATCGATGCTCAGCACCACCAACGCCGACCAGCCGCCGAGCCACAAGGTGGCAGCGCCGATCTGCCCGAGCAGGTGCACTCCGCGCTGACTCAAACGCGCCAGCAGCCGTTCGTACCAGCCGTCAGGCGCTGCTGGCTCCAGCTCCTCGGTCAGCGCCACCGGCGCCAGCGGGTTCATCACCCGTGCGCGCCACTGGGTGACCCACCACGCCGACTGCAGGCCGGCAACCAGCACCAGCAGCGCTGCGCTCAGATTGACCAGCAACGCCGGCCATAACGATTGCGCGGCAAACAGCCCGACAAAAAACGCCAGGACCCACCCTGCCCCGGCCAATCCGCCGAGACCTATAGCCAGTCGGCGCAAGCGGCGCCCCTGCAGGGCCGCTTGTTGAAAGCGCGGCAGCCCGGTCACTTGCGTGCCATCGACATCCAGATCGACTTGCATATCACCCCAAAGCCATTGATTCAGCGGCCTAATCGTTACGATATAACGAAAACCGTGAAATATTCGTACACAAATACGCTTATCTAAAGATGCACAACCTGTCGCTTGCCTGAAGCCTTGACCGAAATGTCCGGAAACGCACATATTACGTACGTAATTTTATGCCTGATTACTTTCAGCGATCCGCATCCCCAACGAGGAGCAAGAGCATGAGTCACTACGATGTGGTCATTCTGGGCGGCGGGCCCGGTGGTTATAACGCGGCGATCCGCGCCGGCCAGTTGGGCCTGAAGGCGGCGTGCGTGGAGGGTCGCGCCACCCTCGGCGGCACCTGCCTGAACGTCGGCTGCATGCCGTCCAAAGCCTTGCTGCACGCCTCGGAGCTGTACGACGCGGCCATGGGTGCGGAATTCGCCAACCTCGGCATCGAGGTCAAACCCACGCTCAACCTCGCGCAAATGATGAAACAGAAAGACGAGAGCGTGAGCGGCCTGACCAAAGGCATCGAGTTTCTGTTTCGCAAGAACAAGGTCGACTGGATCAAGGGCTGGGGCCATATCGACGGCCCGGGCAAAGTCACGGTAACCGATGAGCAAGGCAACCGGACCGATCTGAGCGCCAAGGACATCATCATCGCCACCGGCTCCGAACCCACGCCCCTGCCCGGCGTCGAGATCGACAACCAACGCATTCTCGACTCCACGGGTGCGCTGTCGCTGAGTCAAGTGCCCAAGCATCTGGTGGTGATTGGCGCCGGGGTGATTGGCCTCGAGCTGGGTTCGGTATGGCGCCGCCTCGGCGCCCAGGTGACCGTGGTCGAATACCTCGACCGCATCTGCCCGGGCGTCGATGCCGAGGCTGGTAAGACCTTGCAGCGCTCGTTGAGCAAGCAAGGCATCAGCTTCAAACTGAGTTCGAAGGTCACCCGCGCCACCCCCTCGGCCAGCGGCGTGCAGCTCAGCGTCGAACCCGCCGCCGGTGGCAGCGCCGAATTGCTCGAAGCCGACTACGTGCTGGTCGCGATCGGTCGGCGCCCGTACACCCAGGGTCTGGGCCTGGAGAATGTCGGCCTGACCACCGACAAGCGCGGCATGCTCGCCAACCGCCAGCACCGCACCGAAGCAAACGGCGTCTGGGTGATCGGCGACGTGACGTCCGGGCCGATGCTCGCACACAAGGCCGAAGACGAGGCGATGGCCTGTATCGAACAGATCGTCGGCAAGGCCGGCGAGGTCAATTACGATTTGATTCCCAACGTCATCTACACCCGGCCGGAGCTGGCCAGCGTCGGCAAGACCGAGGAGCAACTCAAGGCCGAAGGGCGCGCCTACAAAGTCGGCAAATTCCCGTTCACCGCCAACAGCCGGGCGAAGATCAACCACGAAACCGAAGGCTTCGCCAAAGTCCTCGCCGACGAACGCACCGACGAAATCCTCGGCGTGCACCTGGTCGGCCCGAGCGTCAGTGAAATGATCGGAGAATACTGCGTGGCCATGGAATTCAGCGCGTCGGCCGAAGACATCGCGCTGACCTGCCACCCGCACCCGACGCGTTCGGAAGCGTTGCGCCAGGCGGCGATGAATGTCGAAGGGATGGCGACGCAGATGTAGATGGTCACCCAATCCCTGTGGGAGCTGGCTTGCCAGCGATGGCGTCAGTCCTGTACCCGTTGCGGTCGCTGACACACCGCTATCGCTGGCAAGCCAGCTCCCACAGTTGACCGTGTTCCTGCTGGAGGACTGCGCTCAAATGCAGGAGCCAGCCTGCTCGCGATGAAGGCTACGCGGTCTACAGCGGAAGATGCCCCAACGGCAATGCCCCCGGGGTCTTCACCGTGTGAATCGCAAAATTGCTGCGAATGTCACTCACCCCCGGCAGCTTCAGCAAACAGCCGCTGAGAAAGCGGTCATACGCACGCAGGTCCGGCACCACCACCTGCAACAGAAAATCCGACTCCCCCGACACCAGAAATGCCGAGATCACTTCCGGCAGCGCCGTAACCGCTGCATAAAAGGCTTCGGCCTGTTCGTCGTTGTGCCGCTCGACCTTGACCCCGACAAACACCGTCAGTCCCAGCCCCACTTCGTCGCGGTCCAGGTTGGCCTGATAGCCGCGAATCACCCCGGCCTCCTCCAGCATCCGCACCCGGCGCAGGCAAGGTGACGCCGACAACCCGATTTCGTCCGCCAGCTCGACGTTGCTCAGCCGGCCGTTGCGCTGCAAAGCGGCGAGAATCTTGCGGTCAAAGACGTCGAGTTTCATGGTTGGCAGATCCTGATAGTCAAGGCGCGAAAAGAAAGCAGGTTATGCCAATTCCTAGTGCTTTTGAAGCTGACTACGCAAGCACCTGCCCCGCGCTTACGCCATAGAATCGGCTCACCGAATCGATCACGAAGGGGCTGCGACATGGCGAGTATCTGGCTGTTTTTTCTGGCATTGGCCGTGGTCTTCCTGTTGCCCGGCCCGGACATGATCCTGTTGCTGCAAACCGGTGCTCGTCAGGGTCGCGGCGCGGCGCTGGCGACCGCTCTTGGCTTGGGGATCGCTCGCGGCTGTCACGTGGCGTTGGCGGCATTGGGTCTGGCGGCGCTGTTCAAGGCAGCGCCGTGGACGTTTGATCTGGTGCGCCTGGCGGGCGCGGCGTATTTGCTGTGGATCGGCATTCAGTGCCTGCGCAGCACGCTGCTGCCGAACCTCAATGCGGCCCCTGACACCGACGCCCATGGACAGTGGCGCGAAGCGATTCGTCGCGGCTTGCTGACCAACCTGCTCAACCCCAAGGCGTTGCTGTTCTGCTCGGTGCTGCTGCCGCAATTCATCGTCAATGACGGCGCACCGGTGCTGACCCAATTTGCCACCCTCGGCGTGCTGCTGGTGGGCGTCGGGCTGCTGTTCGACAGCGCTTACGCCCTCGCCGGCGCGGCGCTGGGCCGTTGGTTGCAACACAATCCAACCGCGCAGCGCGTCCAGCAATGGCTGTTCGGCAGCCTGTTGATCGGCTTCGCCGTGCGCCTGACGTTTATCCAGCAGGCCTAGGGTTTGCGCGCCTTGCGTTGGCGACGGCTGATCAGCGCCAATGCAACGCCGACGCCCAGCACGATCGCGCCGATCTGCACCGGCCATTTGTAAGGTCGCAGGGCCGTACGAGCGGCATCGGTGACCTGGGTCACGTAACGCTTGTCGGCGTTTTCGAAATCCGGGTACGGGCACTGATTGCCGAAGTCCACCGCCCAAGGCACGTACGGGCCTTCGTTGACGTACCGGCGATACAGCGCGCTCTGCTCCTCCAGACTGCTGTTGAAGCCCGCGGCATTGCACAACACCGCCGCAAACGCCTGGCTGGTGTGCGGCAAGTTGTCGGCGGCGCGACCGGCCAACGCGGTGGCGACAAAACGGTAGTGATAACGCTCGTCCGGCTGCGCTTCACTGGCCTTCTGCCGCTGCACTTCGCCCTCGGCCACCAGCGGCCCGACCTTCAGCTCGGTGCTTTCCAGGCTGTAGTTACCGCCAAACGTGGCGTAATCCGGGGCCATCTCGTAACCGAGGATGTCCATGCCCCATTCACGCGCGGTCCACGCCGCGTTGTACAAGGCGCTGGCGCGTTTGGTCGGCCACCAGGCAGCGTCGGCCTTCATCCGTTGTTCACCGTAGAGCCGGGCCTTGTGCTGCAGATCGGGATTGTCGAAATAGCCGACCGCTTCCTCGTAATGCCCTTCGCGCAGCAAGCGCCGCCCCAAGAGGTTACGCAGGCTGGCGGCAACCGGCAGCGGCACGTAGTTGTCGCGCTGCTGCTGGGTCAGCGCCGGCGGGGCCGGCACGTTGTCATCGACATAACGCTTGAGCTCATCGACCGTCAGCACGCGCTCGGCCACCGTCGCCGCGTCGAACCAATAGATGCTGTTACTGCGATAAAGCTGCACGAACGCTTGCAGGTATTCGCCACGTTGCAGCGCGAGAATCGCGCTCTCGCCTTCGACCCGGCATTTGGGCTGCAGGGTTTCGAAGTCCCAGTCCGGGGTGCGCCGGTAGCCCCAGTCCTCGTTCTGCGGGAACGCCTGCGCGGCTTTGGCATAAGCGGCAGCGGCCGCATTTTTGTCGCCGTCACGCACCGCCAGTTTGGCCCGCAGCCACCACGCCAGTCCGCCGTCACCGGCATTTTCCAGAAAGGCCTTGGCGCTGGCGTAATCGCCCTGTTGGTAATTCATCGCCGCCAGTCGATCAGCGTTTTCCAGGCTGCCACGGGTGCTGTTCTGCAACAGCTTGATGAGTTTCTTCTCGTTCGGCGGCTGCTCGTCGAATGACCAGCCCATGCGACTGACCAACGAGGCGGTGACCAGTTGCTGCACCGCCTTGCGCTCCAGCAGCTTCGCCAGTTCCGGCTCGGGCAGCTCGGCCAGTTCATTCATCAGCTGTTTCAGCGAGGTGTAACCCACGGCCGAGCCGTGCAGGTTCTGCGCTTCGTACAGTTCGATGGCGCCGCTCCAGTCGCCAGCAGTGCGCAGCACCCGTGCCTCTTCGCCGAGGCTGGCCACACCAAGCTCCAGCGGATCGCTCAAGCCATCGATGCTCATCTGTCGGGCCTGACGGAACGCCTCGCGCGCCTGCTCCAGTGCTTCGATGGCGTCGCCCGCCTCGGCACTCATGGCAAACCAGGTGCGTCCCAGGGAATACGCCGCCCAGGTGCTGCGCAGTGGCCGCTGATCGGCCGGCAGCGCCAGCACCTTGTTGAAATACTCGACGGCCAGTTGATGGTCGCCCGTGGCAAAGGCCACCGCGCCGGCCACGTACAGGCGAATTTCCGCCGGCAGACTGGCGCCCTGCGCCTCGACCTGACGCGCATCGGTCAGGCCGCGCAGTTGCTTGACCAACGCTTGTTGCTCGGCGCTCAGACCCACCTGTTCGGCTTTTTCGCGAGCCGCAGCAGGCTCGCTTTCGTCGCCGTACAGGTCGTCAGGATTGTGCGTCGCCGCGGTGACGTGCTTCAGCCCGGCAATGGTTTTGCCCAAGCGACTGATCTCGAAGTTGAAGTTACCCTCCGGCAGCTCGGCCAGGGTTTGCCCGCGATTGTCGAGCAGGCGCATCGGGAAGTCCGGGCCGCAGGCCAGCGCCGAACCCAGCGGCAGGCTGAGGCTCAGGCAGAGCAGATGGCGGGGCCAGTTACGGGTCAACATGCGAACCTCCTTGATCAATAAATGCACAGCGCGCCCAACCGATGGCGCGTTGTCCACCCGCCGGCAGACGACCGTCGCGCAGGCGGGTGAAGGTAAGCAGATCCGGGCTTTGTTGCAACGAGTAACCGGCAAGCGCATCGGCACCTTCACAGCCGCGCGCCTTGACGCGCAACTGCGCAGGCCAGGCCGCGTCGAGATTCCCCGGGTTGGCGAGGTGGATGTCGTAGAGGCCGTCGTGTTCGCTGAAGGTCAGGCTGAGCCGGCTGCTTAACGCATCGCCGCGAGCCACGGCGCGCAACGTGGTCAGGCTCCAGGCCCGGCGGTCATTGGGCAGCGGCAGGCGAAACCAGATCAGCCCGGCCAGATGCGCCGGCGGATCGTCGCGCAGGGCTTTTGCAAGTTGGCTCAGTTGCAACGGATCGGCGAGCAGTTCCCGGCGCTGCCCATCGCGCTCGAGCGGCACTTCGCCCTCCACCACTGGTGCACCGCCGGTATCCGGCAGCAGCGCCACACCGTAGGCTGGCAGCGCCAGATAGAACGGTCTGCTGCTGATTTTCCCCCAGTCGCTGGCCCAGCGCCGCGCCTGCTCGGGGTCGAACAACCCGCGTCGCGGATCGCTGACGGCATGCACCTGCAGCACGCTGCTGTCGACCGTGGCCAGTAACACCGGCAACTGTGGACTGCCGAGCCACGCCGGCAGCGCGGTAATGCTCAGCGCTACGTTGGCCGGCAATGCACGGCGCAGATGGGAGAGGAATTCGGCGTAGGCCGACAGACGTGCGTTCCCGGCGTCGTGATCGATCTCGATGCCGCTCACGGTCAGCCCTAACGCCTGCCAGTCAGCCAGCATCTGAAGAATCTGTGCGGTGACCTGCTGCTGATCGAGCGCCTTGAGCTGGCCGTCGAGGCGAATCACCGCAATCAGGGGCCGGCCATCGTGCTTGAGCAACGGCGCATCGATACGCGCCCGATGCCAGCCGTCATTGGGGAACGCCTGCAAGGCCAGCACGCGCAAGGTCGAGAAATCGTGGCGACTGTCTTTCAGCGCAAGCTCATGGGCGGGTGTCCATTGGCGTTGCCAGACATAGAGTTGCTGATCGAGTGGCGCTGCGTCCTGGCGCTCACACGCGCAGAGCAACAACACAGCCAGCATGGCCAACAACCCGGCGATAACGCGCATACCTTGCAGATCCCTGAGACATCAGGCTGCAAGGTTACACAAAAGCACTCAGGGCTTGCGGGCAATGATCACCTGACTTTTCGCCACCACCGCATCCAGTGCCTGCTTGATCTGCGCGCCACGGGGCGAATCGAGCACCGCTTGCCAGGTATCGGCCCAGTGGTTGAGCAACGGATGATCCGGATGGCTGAAATCGACCTTGGCCTCCCAGAACAGCAGCATCCACATCGACCAGTAAAAACCGTACTGGCTGTGGCTGATGATCTCCAGGCCCGCGTCGCTGACCAGCGCCTTGAACTGCGCTTCGCTGATGATGCGAATGTGGTTGGGCTTCTGGAAATACTCTGGCGCCGCAATGTCCTTTTGCAGGTCTTCGGAACTGGGGTGCGGCACGCTCAGCAGGTACAGCGCCCCGGACTGGCCGACCCGTACCAGTTCGGCGAGGAACTGCGCCGGGTCGTCGACGTGTTCGATGACTTCGGTGGACACCACCCGGGTAGCGGTGCCGTCGGCAATCGGCAACGGGTTGCAGTCGGTGACGTGGCATTCGACGCTGCGCGCCGGGGTGTCGCTCAGGCGTTGGCGGGTGGCCTCGACCTTGGCGCCGTCGATATCGGCAATGATGATCTTCGCCCCGCGCATGCCGCAGAAGTGCACATTGCCGCCATCGCCACAGCCGACGTCGAGCAGGGTGTCATCGGCCGTCACCGGGAAGCCCTTGAACAGCTCGTTGGTCTCCTGGTTGAACCAGCCGCTGAGCTTGGCATCGTAGAGGCCGAGCATGTACGGATCGACCTTGTCCGCCACCGGGGCGGCGGGCTGCGCGGGGGCCGGTGCAGGCGTCGCCGCCGTGAGTTTCTTCAATAGGCTCAACATGAGGTGGCTCCGGGAGATGAAACGGCAGTTCGGGACGTATCAAGGCGCCGCACCAGGGCAGCTCCACGATTGCGCATCGGCATTTCGATAAAACGGTAGTTCAGCTCGCTGAGCAGCACGATCAGGCCGAAGGCGATCAGCAACGTCAGAATCGGGTGCCCGGCCGGGCTCGGCAAACCCGCAGCCTGGAGACGGAAGATCAGCTCACGCACCAGCAGATAGGCCGGGATATGAATCAGGTAAATCCCGTAGGAACGACTGCCGATCCACGCCATCAGCCGCTGCACAGGGCCCGCCGGCAGCAGGTAATCGCGGTTATACGAGGCGATCCATACCAGCAGCGCGCCGAGCACGGCAATCGAACCGATGCGGTAAGGCGCGAAGGTGAAACGGTCGGTGGCCATGAAACTCATCAGCAGCGCCACGCCGATCAGCACGGACACGCCGGCCCACGGGCGCCGCAGAAACGTCGGCTGCCAGCGCGAGTAAGAAGGTTGCGCGCTCCACATCGCCAACAGCACGCCAAGCGCCAGGGCATCGGTGCGTACCACCATCAGCAACGGCGTGCGCAGGGTCAACAGTTGCACCGCGACCAGCGCCAGCAAGGCCCAGACCAGATGCTTGCGGCACAGCAGAATCAGCAACGGGAACAGCAGGTAAAACTGCTCCTCCAGGGCCAGGCTCCAGTAGACGAAACTGCTGCCGTACTCGTAATGAAAGAAACTGTCGGCAAAGCGGAAATTGGCGTACTGCAACACGCCCGCCAGCGTCGCCTGCAGGTTCGCGTGCAGGCTGCCAAAGGCGCCGGAGCGGTTGAGAAACACGCACGCCAGCAGGATCAGCGCCAGCCACAACCAGGCCGAGGGCAGCAGCCTGAACACCCGCCGCAACCAGAAATTGCGCGTCTGCTGCCAATATTCCTGACGCGTCGAGCAGCCTCGCAGCGCAGGAATCAGGCTGCGGGCGATGACAAACCCGGAGATTGCGAAAAACAGATCGACGCCCCACCACGGCTGCGCCCAGGCGTGGATTTTTTCCAGCAGCGGCACAGTGTCGGTGAACAGGCTGCCCTGCAGGTGATGGAACAATACCCCGAGGACGGCGATGGCACGCAACACCTCGATGTCCATGATCCGCTTGGCACTCATGGCTGCCCCCCGGCGCTGGTTTCAGCTGCCAGCGGCTTGCGCGCGATGATCACCTGGCTCTTGGGCATGAAGCGGTCGAGCATCTGCTTGATGGCCAGGCCGTCGGGCTGTGCCAACAGGTCCTGCCAGGTCCGCGCCCAGCTCTCCATCAGCGGCGGATACGGCGCCTGAATCCGGTCGCGCACCGCGCCCCCGAGGTCACGGCCGGCAGCGCGTTCGCTGGCCCAGAAAAAGATCATGCCCATCACCCAGAAGAACCCAGTGGCCTGCCGATGCTCGATCACCAGCCCGGCGTTCTCCACCAGTTCGGCAAAGCGCTGCTCGGTAAAAATCTGCACATGATTGGGCGTCTGGTAATAACTGGCCGGGGCGATGCCCTGCTGCAGGTGCTCACCCACCGGCGCCGGGACACTCAGCAGGTATTGCGCACCAGGGCGGCCCATGCGCACCAGTTCGGCCATGAACGGTTCCGGCTGATCGATGTGCTCCAGCACTTCCATGCACACCACTTTGCTGGCGCAACCGGCGGCCAGCGGCAATGGCAGGCTGTTGCTGACCAGCCCCAGATTCGGCTTGTCGCTTTGCGCCTGAACCTGCCGGGCCAGATCGCGGACCTTGGCATGTTCGCTGTCAGTAAAAATCACCGAGGCGCCCTGCCGCACCGCGAACAGCGTCGCCACGCCTTCGCCGCAACCGACGTCGAGCAAGGTGTCGTCAGCGGTGATCGCGAAGCCTTTGAGCAATTCGCCGCTGTCGGGCAAAAACCAGCCATCGAGGATCGCGTCATGCAACCCTACGTCCCGTGGCGAAACCTGCACGGACGGTGCAGGTGCAGCAGGCAACGGTGCCGGGCGCAAGCGTGCGAGCAGGCGCCGGATCATGCGCCCGAAGCCTCCATAGACAACGACTTGAGCGCTGGCGCGCGCTGGGCAAAGAACGTCCGCAGCCGCTCCTCGGCGCTCGCCTGACTGCAGAATTTCTGCAGGTTGCGCACGGCATGTTCAGACATCCGCGCGTAGCGCTCGACGTCGTTTTTCGCCACCGCGTAACTGTCGCGGTACGCCGCGCACAGCGAGTCCCAATCGGTCATGTAGCGCAAGGTGCGATAGGCCGCTCGTGGGTCGTGAGGCCACGCCGTGAGTTCGTCGGTGGAGTCGACGATGAACGCATTGTCGCTGTCGACGTAGTCGGCCATCGCCGTGTTCAGCGGCGCAATCGCCGGTTTGCCACAGGACATGAACTCCATCAGCGGCAGGCACTGCCCTTCGCCGTAGGAACTGTTGACCACGTAACTGGTGGCCTGCACCAGCGCTTCGTAATCGGCGTCCGCCAGATACCCGTGGATCAGCACGATCCGGCACTGGTAGGACTGGTTCTTGTACAAGTGATGCAGCATGTCGCTCAGGGCGTTGGCGATGTCATGGTGCGTGAGCTTCAGCACCAGGGTGGCATCGGCGACGTCACGGAACGTGGTGCAGAAGGCGCTGATCATGTCCTGCCAGTTCTTGCGCCCGTCGTAAGGGTTGAACACCGAGGTGTAGACCACCCCGTCCAGTTGCAACTGGCAGTCCTGTGGCGGCCCGGCAAACGATAGCGGCGTGCCTTCGCACAACCCTGGTGGACCGTAGGCGCGCAGGTCAACGCTGCGGCTGTCGAGCAACAGGCCGCGCAACTGCAACTGCACCGCTTCGACCACGGGCTGCTTGCGCAATTGCGCACCGCGGGCGGCGAAACGATCCCACACCGGCGCGGGAATCGCGCAGATCGGATAGTCCGAGCCCATCACGTCGCAGACAGCGTCGACGGTAAAGCTCGAATGAGTAATCGCCATGCCGCAGGCGTTCAATACGACGCGCCAGTCATGGCGTGGCTCGCCGTGCCAGCTCTCGGTGGGGATGGTGCTGAACTCCCAGGCAAAGACCGGGATCGTCGGGCAGGCGTAATGAATCGGCGTGCGATGCGGCGGCGAGAACGACAGAAACACGCATGCCTCACCGCGACTCAGGCAATCGAAGTACAAGCGATCGACCAGTTCGTCCGGGTTGCTCACCTCGATGACTTGCCCCAGGCGTTCGAGCACGGGGCGGAATTCCTTGAGCACGAAGTAGTAGCTGTACTCGGGACGTCCGAGGTTCTGCTGGATGTTGCTCTTGTTGGTTTCCGAATGAATGATGATCAGCATGATGCAGTCCCCGCCTCGGCGATCAACTGTGGGGCTGCATTCGGCGTCAGCTGAAGAAATTGCGCCAGACGCTGTTGCACCGGGGCAAAGCTGCAGTACTCGCGCATGCGTTCATTGGCGGCCAGGGCCATGGCCTGATAGGCCGCCGGATCGTGCTTGGCCATGGCGTAGCTGTCCTCGTAGGCCTTTTTCAACGAACCCCAGTCTGGTCGATGGCGCAGGGTGCGATAGAGGATCCGCACGTCATCCGGCCAGATCGTCGGCTCACGACTGGATTTGACGATGAAGCCGACACGCTCATCGATGTAGTCGTGCATCGCCGTATGGTCCGGCGCAATCACCGGACGGGCGCAGGACATGAACTCCATCAGCGGCAGGCACAGACCTTCGCAACGGGACGCGTTGACGTAGAAACTGGCCGCACCGTAAAGCCTGGCGAACTCGTCGTCCTCCAGGTAACCGTGCATGACCACCACCCGACAGGCGAACGGCGACAGCTGCGATAACAAAGTGATCAGGTGCACGTAGTAGGTCGCCAGATCGTTCTGCGTCATCTTCAACACCAGCGTGGCGTCTTCCACGTCGCGCATGGCCCAGCAGAATGCGGTGATCAGGTGATGCCAGTTCTTGCGCCCGTCTTCGGGGTTGAACACGCTCACATACACCACGCCGCTGACCTCGGTCTGCACCGTGGCAGTGGTGTCCGGCAGGCTGGCCTGTGGATGCTCGGCTACCGCGGGTGCCTCGACATTGACGGCCGGCGGCAATGACACAGCTGCTGGCGTACGCAATCGGAAGAGCTGTCGGCGGACCGCGACCGGGAGCAAATCGCGAACGGCTTCGCGATACCACAGCAGCAGATTGTGCTTGAGCAAAAATAGCGGCCCGTGGTCACTCGGGGTCGCGGCGGCCCGATAACTTTCGCGCAAGTAGTGCTTGGTGATGAACGCACGTCGGCGCAAGGTCAGGGCCGGTGCCGCCTCAGGTTCGGGCTCTGGGTTTGGTCCGGCCGGCACAACGACGTCCGCCAGGTCCCGTGCTTCACATTCCTGCTCATTGTGAATGGGCGCAATCAGCCCATCGGCGGACAACCCGAGGGCACGGCTGTCGATGATGCAGCCCTTGATCTGCAGCAAGGCGCCCGGGTTCACCGGCGCAGCAGGGTATTGCTGGCGCACCCCGGCAAAGCCTTCCCACAACGGCGTGGGCAATACCAGCACCGGGAAATCTTCACCCAGGGTTCGGCGAATGGCTTGCGCCGTGTGGCTGGACAAGGTGATCGCCCGACCATGACGCGCGAGGATCCGGCTCCAGTCATGGTGGGCATCTTCTTCGCGAGGATCGACCGGGATCGAGTCGTACTCCCAAGCAATGACGCAAACCACGGGGCATTGCAGCTCAGTCGGGGTTTTGTGCGGAGGGGCAAACGAAAGAAAGAGGCAGTCCTGGCCGGCCAGTTGCAACTGCCGGTACAACGGGTCGACTTCGGCCGCCGTCGACACCACGTGCACTTGCCCAAGGCTTTCCAGCACTGGGCGGTAGGCCTTGAGCACGAAGTAATAGCTGTACTCCGGACGGCCCAGACTCTGGCTGATGGAGCGGTCGTTGACGTCCGAATAAAGAATGAAATTCATGGCATCCCACGGTGAAACCACCATCCCGGCAGTTTCACGCTATGACGGCCAGGCGTTGGATCGAGTCGGGATCACCGCTGCTCGTCCTTCGTCATGGAGCTCGTCTTCGTTCTTGTTTTAGTGGCTGGTTTCACCCTGTTGCGCAACATCCCCGATGACCCCGGGGAAATGGCGACGAGGGCCATTCTAAACACATCCTTCGCGAATCCGGGAACCGCCCGACGAGAATAAATCGGGCTACGCTGACGAGAACTGACCAGTCACGGTTTGCGCTGTTGAAATTGCTGCGCATTTGGCACAGATTGGTAACAAACAACTACAACAACGACTTCGCCCGCCGTCATGTCGGCCTTTTTCATCCGGCCTGACAGACTTCTCCTTAAAGCCTGTGGGAAAGTGGCGAAAGTTAAAGACCAAGGGGTCGCTGTTTGAAAAAACGTCTGTTCATCACGGGTCTCAGTGGATTCGTGGGACAACATATCCAGTCGCGCCTGACTCGGTCCGACTCGACGTGGGAGCTGCTGCCTGCCGCCGCGCCCTACGATCTCACGGCACCGGCGAGCCTCGTCGACCTGTGGCCGCAATTGCCCGACGCAGTGATTCACCTGGCTGGCCAGACCTTCGTTCCCGAAGCCTTCCGTGATCCGGCCCGAACTCTCGAGATCAATCTGCTCGGCACCCTCAATCTGTTGCAAGCGCTCAAGGCGCGCGGATTTCAGGGGACCTTTCTGTATGTCAGTTCCGGCGACGTCTATGGTCAGGTGGCCGAGAGCGCCCTGCCCATCACCGAGCAACAAGCGCCCTGCCCGCGCAATCCCTATGCGGTGAGCAAACTGTCGGCAGAATTCCTCAGCCTGCAATGGGGCCTCAGCGAAGGCTGGCCGGTGCTGGGGGCGCGGCCGTTCAACCACATTGGCAGCGGGCAGAAAGACAACTTTGTCATCGCCAGTGCTGCGCGCCAGATCAACCGCATCAAACAAGGCCTGCAAGCCCCGCAACTGGAAGTCGGCGACATCGACGTCACGCGCGATTTTCTCGATGTCGGCGATGTGATCTCGGCGTATTTCGCATTGCTGGAAAAAGGCACGCCGGGGCAGGTTTACAACATCTGCTCGGGCCGCGAGCAAAGCATCCGTAGTCTGATCGAGCAGATGGGCGACCTCGCCGAGGTCGACCTGCAACTGGTTCAAGACCCGGCGCGCATGCGCCGTGCCGATCAGCGCCGGGTGTGCGGCAGTCACGCAAGGCTGGCCCAGACCACCGGCTGGACGCCGGCAATCACCACACAACAATCCCTGCGGACGATCCTGTCCGACTGGGAGCAGCGAGTACGACAAGAATGAAAAGTGCACTGATCACAGGGATTACCGGCCAGGACGGCGCTTATCTGGCCAGACTGCTGCTCGACAAGGGTTACAAGGTTTACGGTCTGGTCGCCCGGCGCAGCAGCGATTCGCGCTGGCGCCTGCGCGAGATGGGCGTCGAAGCGGACATCGTCTATCTGGACGGTGACATGGCCGATGCCTGCTCGGTGCAGCGTGCTGTCATTCAAGCGGCGCCGGACGAGGTCTACAACCTGGCCGCGCAAAGCTTTGTCGCCGCGTCCTGGAATCAACCGGTGACCACCGGCATCGTCGATGGCCTGGGCGTGACCCACCTGCTCGAAGCGATTCGCCAGTTCAGTCCGCACACCCGCTTCTATCAGGCTTCTACCAGCGAAATGTTCGGCCTGATCCAGGCCGAGCAGCAGGACGAGAACACGCCGTTCTACCCGCGCAGCCCTTACGGCGTGGCCAAGTTGTACGGCCACTGGATTACCGTCAATTACCGTGAAAGTTTCAACCTGCACGCCAGCAGCGGCATCCTGTTCAACCACGAGTCGCCTCTGCGCGGCATCGAGTTCGTCACCCGCAAGGTCACCGACGCCGCCGCCCGCATCAAGCAGGGCAAGCAGCAGGAGCTGGCCTTGGGCAACATCGACGCGAAACGCGATTGGGGCTTTGCCGGTGACTACGTCGAAGCCATGTGGCTGATGCTGCAACAAAATAAACCTGACGATTTTGTGGTCGCCACCGGCGTCACCACGACCGTGCGCGAAATGTGCCGCATCGCCTTCGATCACGTCGGCCTGAACTACCGTGACTACGTGAAGATCGACCCGGCGTTCTTCCGCCCGGCCGAAGTCGAAGTGCTGCTCGGCAACCCGGCCAAGGCGCAGCGCGTGCTGGGCTGGAAACCGAAAACCGACCTGGACACCCTGATCCGCATGATGATGGATGCGGACATGAAACGCGTCGCCAAGGAGTAGGTCATGCTCATCCCCGTGATTCTGTCCGGCGGCGCCGGCACTCGTTTGTGGCCGGTGTCCCGCGAGGGCCATCCCAAGCCGTTCATGACCCTGCCCGACGGCCAGTCGTTGCTGGGCAAGACCTATCAGCGTGCTGCTGCATTGCTCGATGGCTGGGGCGACATCGTCACGGTGACCAACCGCGAGTACTACTTCCAGAGCAAGGATCACTATTGCGCTGCCCACGTGTCGCGCCATCGCGGGCATTTCCTGCTCGAGCCGACCGGGCGCAACACCGCCCCGGCAATTGCCGCCGCAGCCCTGTCGCTACAGGCGCTGCATGGCGACGACGCGATCATGGTGGTCATGCCCGCCGACCATTTGATCGTCAATCAGGAGGCACTCAAGAGCGCCGTCGAACACGCCGTCCATCTGGCGAAGGACGGCTACCTGGTGACCTTTGGCGTAGTGCCGACTGCCCCGGAAACCGGCTTCGGCTACATCGAGACCGGCGCACCACTGGACGCCAGAGGCGCAGCGAAAGTACAACGCTTCGTGGAAAAACCCGACCTGCAGACCGCCACGCATTACCTGGAAAGCGGCAACTTCCTGTGGAACTCGGGCATGTTCTGCTTCACCACCGCCACCCTGATCAACCAACTGCAACAGCATGCTCCCGAGTTGCTGGAGCAGACTCGCACCTGCATGCAGGCCAGCGCCGCGGTGGAAACCGTCGGCTGCCTGCAACAGGAACTGTCACCGGCACTGTTCGCGGAAATCACCGATATCTCCATCGATTACGCGTTGATGGAACGCTCGGACAAGGTCGTGGTGGTGCCCGCCGGTTTCGACTGGAGCGACATTGGCTCGTGGGGCGCCGTGGCGGCGCTGCTACCCGCCGATGCCGACAACAACCGCGCCAGCGGCGAAGCGATCTTCGTCGACAGCCATAACAACTTCGTGCAGAGCGAAGGCCGGCTGGTGGCCGCTGTCGGAGTGGATAACCTGATCATCGTCGACACCGCCGACGCGGTGCTGGTGGCCCACGCCGACCGCGCCCAGGACGTGCGACGTGTCGCTAAGCAACTCAAGGACAAATCCCACGAAGCCTATCGTTTGCATCGCACGGTCAGCCGTCCGTGGGGCACTTACACCGTGCTTGAGGAAGGTCCGCGCTTCAAGATCAAACGCATCGTGGTCAAGCCCGGCGGCAAGCTGTCGCTGCAAATGCACCATCACCGCAACGAACACTGGGTGGTGGTCGAAGGCATGGCCAAGGTCACCAACAATGGCACCGGCACCCATCTGGTGGCCAAGAACGAATCGACGTTCATTGCCGCCGGACACCGGCATCGCCTGGAAAACCCCGGGGTCATCGACCTGGTGATCATCGAAGTACAAAGCGGCGAATACCTCGGTGAAGACGACATCGTGCGCTTCGAAGACCAATACGGCAGGACGGTTTGATGCTGCTTTCCCTGTACCGCTCGCTGCGCAGCTACCGCGGATTCATCCTCGGCAGCGTCAAGCGGGAGTTTCAGGCGCGTTATCGCAATTCGCTGTTCGGCGCGCTGTGGACCGTGCTCAACCCGTTGTCGATGATCGTCGTATACACGGTGATCTTTTCCCAGATCATGCGCGCGCGCCTGCCGGGGGTGGATGATGGCCTGGCCTACAGCGTGTACCTGTGTGCGGGCCTGCTGACCTGGGGACTGTTTGCCGAAATCACCTCGCGCAGCCAGAGCATGTTTCTGGAAAACGCCAACCTGCTGAAGAAAATCAGCTTCCCGCGCATCTGCCTGCCGGTGATTGCGCTGCTCAACGCCGGGATCAACTTCGCGATCATCCTCGCGCTGTTTTTCGGTTTTCTGCTGATCAGCGGACGCCTGCCCGGCATGGCCTTGCTCGCGCTGATACCGCTGCTGATCGTGCAAGTGATCTTCGCCGCCGGGCTGGGCATGATCCTCGGCATCCTCAACGTGTTCTTCCGCGACGTCGGACAGATGTTCGGCATCTGCCTGCAGTTCTGGTTCTGGCTGACGCCGATCGTTTACCCGCTGTCGATCCTGCCGCCGGGCATCCAGCACCTGATCAGCCTCAACCCGATGACGGCGTTGATGACCAGCTACCAGAACGTGTTCCTCTACAACCAGTGGCCAGACTGGCCATCGCTGCTGCCGCTGCTGATCATCGGCCTGCTGTTCTGCGCCATGGCGTTGCGCCTGTTCCGGCAACGAGTCGGCGAAATGGTGGATGAACTCTGATGGGACATATACGCGTCAGTGGCCTGGGCAAGGCCTACAAGCAATACCCCAATCGCTGGAGCCGGTTGTTCGAGTGGCTGGTGCCGTTTTCGGGCACCCGGCACCACTTGCACTGGGTCCTGCAGGACATCGATTTCGAGATCCAGCCCGGCGAAGCCGTCGGCATCGTCGGGGTCAACGGCGCGGGCAAAAGCACCCTGCTGAAGATGATCACCGGCACCACGCAACCGAGCTGCGGGCAGATTCAACTGCAAGGCCGCGTCGCCGCCCTGCTGGAATTGGGGATGGGATTCCACCCGGATTTCACCGGCCGCCAGAACGCGTTCATGGCCGGTCAGCTACTGGGCATGCAGGTCGAAGAGATCGAAGTATTGATGCCGCAAATCGAGAGCTTCGCCGAAATCGGCGAAGCCATCGACCACCCGGTGCGCACCTATTCCAGCGGCATGCAGATGCGCCTGGCCTTCAGCGTCGCCACCGCGCGCCGTCCGGACATCCTGATCGTCGATGAAGCGCTGTCGGTGGGCGACGCCTACTTCCAGCACAAAAGCTTCGAGCGCATCCGCAATTTCCGCAAGGCCGGCACCACCCTGCTGATTGTGTCCCATGACCGCTCGGCGATTCAGTCGATCTGTGACACCGCGATCCTTTTGGAAAACGGTCGCCTGGCCATGCGTGGCAAACCCGAAGAAGTCATGGACTACTACAACGCCATGCTCGCCCAGCGCGAAGGCCAGATCGTTCGCCAGGAAATGCTCGCCAATGGTCAGGTGCAAACCATTTCCGGCACCGGTGAGGCCGGGATTGTCAGCGTACGTTTGCTCGACGCTCAGGGACGCAGCCTGGAAGTCGCGGAAGTCGGGCAGCCGGTGGTGCTGGAAGTACAGACCGAGGTCCGCGAGGACATCGAGCGCCTGGTGCTGGGCTTTCTGATCAAGGATCGCCTCGGCCAGGCGATCTACGGCATCAACACCCATCGCCAGGATCAGGCGATCAGCGACCTGAGTGCCGGTGAACAAGTGACCTTCCGCTTCGCCTTCGACATGCGTCTGGGCAAGGGCAGCTATTCGGTAGCGCTGAGCCTGTCGCGCCTGGATTCGCACCTGGACCGCAACTTCGAATGGCGCGATTACGGTCTGGTTTTCCACGTGATCAACAATCGTCAGGAAGACTTTGTCGGCTGCTCATGGCTGCAGGCCCGGACCGAGATCAGCCGCGCCAGTGAGAACACGACACTACAGGCGGACAAGGAGATCTCGCGATGACACGACTGCTGGTCGAGTGCACCTATGTCTTTGAGCACCCGTCGGCCAATTCGGGCATTCAACGGGTGGTGCGCAACGTCATTCAACAGTTGCCCGACGCTGACGCCGAGCGTGAATGCATTCCGGTGGTGATGCTCGACGGAGCCCTGTATCAGGTGAAAAGCCTGGCACCGATCAAGACGCCGAAAATCAATCTGACCAGCCTGCGGGTGAAGCTGGAACACTGGGCCAACGGCTTCTGGTTGCGCCATCGCGCCCTCGAACGACGCCGCCCTTTCAGCCAGTCGCATTTCGCCCGGCGGGTGCTGTACGTGCTCTGCCGGCTCACCGCGTTTGCCTGTTTCAGCCTGCCGATGCGCGTGCTCGGACGCCTGCTCAAGGGCAAGCCCGTGCCCGAGCGCTGCGTCCCCTTGCAACATCGAGCTGGCGATCAACTGGTGTTGCTCGACTCGTCCTGGCACGCCAACTTCTTCCCCTTGGCCGAACAACTCAAGCGCGATGGCGTGGGCATCGTTTCGGTGATTTACGACTTGATCCCGCTGACCCATCCGCAGTTCTGCGACGCGGGCCTGGTCAAGGTGTTCAACGACTGGTTCGACTGGATCGCGCGCACTGCCGACGGCTATGTCGCGATCTCGACCACCATCCGCGATCAGGTGCGCCAGGAGATGTTGCGCCGGATCGGCACGCAACAGGTCCAACAGCGCTGGTTCGACTATTTCCACCTCGGCTCCGAGCTGGATTTGAGCGATGCCACGACCGAAGTCGATCGCCATCTGCTGGACATGTTCAAGCGCCCGGAGCCGGTGTTCCTGATGGTCAGCACCATCGAACCGCGCAAGAACCACGCCTACCTGCTCGATGCCTTTGAACGGGCCTGGGCCGCGGGCTCCACGGCACGGTTGTGCATTGCCGGGAAAATCGGCTGGAAATGTGAGGCGCTGATCGAGCGGATTCGCCAGCACCCGCAACTGAACCGGCGTCTGTTCATGTTCAACTCGCTCTCGGACAAAAGCCTTGAGCACGCCTACTCCCACGCCACCGCACTGGTGTTCCCGTCGCACGTCGAAGGATTCGGCTTGCCGCTGGTGGAAGCCATGCAGCGCGGCCTGCCGGCGATGGCCAGCGATATTCCGGTGTTCCGTGAAATCGGCGGCGATTACATGGCGTATTTCGATCTGCACAACCCGCAGAGCCTCACCGAGCTGGTGCTCGCAATGGAACGCTCCGGGGTGTTTCCGGCGCCCAAGAGCCTCGACCAATGGCGCTGGCTGAGCTGGCGCGAAGCGAGTGCGCAACTGGTCCAGCGTATCGAACGCAACCTGGATCATTCACAGCCGGCGTCAGAGAGCCAGCATGCGCATTGCTCTTAACGCGCGGATTCTCCAGGCGCCGCGCACCGGCATCGGCCATTACGTCGCCGAACTGGTCCGCGCCTTGCGCGACACAACCGATGTCGAAGTGGCGCTGTTTCACGGCTGGGGCTGGAGTTCGGCGTTGCCGGAAGCGGCCATGCCCGGCTACTCGCGTGTGACACCACTGCTGCGGCAGATCCCCGGGGCCTACCAGGCGCGGCGCTGGCTGGAGCAGAAACGTTTCGATCAAGGCCGTGCGCAAGACATCGACCTGTATCACGAACCGAGCCTGTGGCCGCTGGCCTTCGACGGCCCGACCGTGATCACCCTGCACGACCTGACTCACCTGCACTTTCCTGACAGCCAACCGGCAGCGCGCCTCAAGGAAATCGAACGGCGCCTGGCCGCTGGCGTGCAACAGGCGCAGCGCATCATCACCGACTCGCAGGCGATTGCCGACGAGGCCCAAGCCTGGTTCGGCCTGCCAGCCGAACGCTTTGTGGTGGCGCCATTGGGTGTCGCCGAGCGCTTTCACCCACGGGAACCGCACGCCATCGCGGCGGTGCTCAACGCGCATGCCGTTGCCCCGCGCGAATACTTCCTGTGTGTCGGCACCCTCGAGCCGCGCAAGAACCTGAACCTGGCCCTGCGCGCCCATGCCCTGCTGCCGGAGGCCGTGCGCCAGCGCTTTCCGCTGCTGATCGTCGGCATGGCCGGCTGGCAACAGAGCCAGTTCAGCGACGAACTGCGCCAGGCCCTGGCCTCGGGACACGTGTGCCTGCTCGGCTATCTGCCCGATGAACAGGTCGCGCAACTGCTGGCCGGCGCCCGGGCACTGGTGTTTCCATCGCTGTACGAAGGCTTCGGGCTGCCGGTACTGGAAGCCATGGCCAGCGGCACGCCGGTGATCCTGACCCGTTCTTCAGCCATGCCGGAAGTCGCCGGCGCGGCTGGCAACTATATTGAACCTGACGATGCACAGGGCCTGCGCGATGCGCTGAACCGCCTGATCGACGATCACGCGCATTGGCAGGCTTGCCGAGAAGCCGGATTGCACCGGACGCGGCTTTTTTCCTGGGAACGTTGCGCACAGGCCACCGCCGGTGCCTACCGCCAGGCCATGGGAGGCTGAATGCGAGTGCTTCATTTCTTCAAAACCTACCTGCCTGACTCGGTCGGCGGTATCGAGCAAGTGATCTTCCAGCTGTGCGAGAGCGGTGCGCATCACGGCATCGACGGCCAGGTCCTGACCCTCAGCGCCGACCCGACACCGCCAGTGGTGCAACTGGGCCAGCACGAAGTCCACCGCGCCAGACTCGACATTCAGTTCGCCTCCACCGGGTTTTCCTGGAGTGTGTTCAAACAGTTTCGCGAGCTGGCGGCTGAAGCCGATGTGGTCAACTATCACTTTCCCTGGCCGTTCATGGACTTGGTGCATTTCGCCAGCGGCATGAACAAACCAAGCGTGGTGACCTACCACTCGGACATCATTCGCCAGAAACATCTGCTCAAACTCTACCGGCCGCTGATGAACCGCTTCCTCGCCAGCGCCGACCGAATCGTCGCGGCCTCGCCGAACTACCTGCACACCAGCGACGTGTTGCAGCAGTTCCAGAACAAGACCCGAGTAATTCCGTACGGTTTGAACAAAGCGGGTTATCCACAGGCCGATGCAGAGCGAATGAACCGCTGGCGCCAGCAGCTTGGGGATAAGTTTTTCCTGTTCGTCGGGGTCATGCGTTATTACAAGGGCCTGCACATTCTGCTCGATGCCTTGAAGGACGTGGACTACCCGGTGGTGATCGTCGGCGCGGGCCCGCTTGAGCTGGAATTGCACGCCCAGGCCGCCGCACTGGGCCTGCGCAATATCCACTTCCTCGGACGCCTGGGTGACGAAGACAAGGTTGCCCTGCTGCAACTGAGCTACGCCATCGTGTTCCCTTCGCACCTGCGCTCCGAAGCGTTCGGCATTTCGCTGCTCGAAGGTGCGATGTACGGCAAGCCGATGATCTCCAGCGAAATCGGCACCGGTACCAGCTACATCAATATCCACAACGAAACCGGCCTGGTCGTGCCGCCGAGCAACCCATTGGCGTTTCGCGAGGCGATGCGCACCCTTTGGGAAAACCCGGAACGCGCGGCGGCCATGGGTGTGAAGGCCGAAGCGCGTTACCGGCAGTTGTTTACGGCCGATGAGATGGGTCGCAAGTGGACCGAGTTGTATCAGGAGTTGCTGGAAGAGAAGGACCTGTCTTACGCCTGACCTGAGACACGACCTCAATCTCCTGTAGGAGCTGCCGAAGGCTGCGATCTTTTGATTTTAGAAACCCAGAATCAAAAGATCGCAGCCTTCGGCAGCTCCTACAGGGGGAAAGCGTTACAGATCCAGCACCAGCAACTGCTCGCTCTGCGCCGGCACCGCACAGCAAATCAGCACCTGCCCCGCCTCCGGCATGTCCGCCGGGGGCTGTGGATAATTCACCGCGCCACTGACCAGACGCGTCTTGCAGGTGCCGCACGAACCTCCCCGGCAACTGAACTCCGGGCGCAGGCCGCGGCTTTCCGCCAGCTCCAGCAGACTGCCGCCGTCCGGCTGCCAGCGCGCTTCTTTGGCAGAACGTTCGAACATCACCGGGACTGACGTCGTGGCTGCGGGCGGCTGCGCAATGACAACCGCATCCGGATCCGGCTGGCGCTTGAGCGTTGACGGGCCGAACGTTTCCGCATGGATCCGCGCATCGCGAATGTCGAGCTCGCGCAAGCTGTCGTAAAGACCTTGGGTAAAACCGCCCGGGCCACAGACCACAAAGTCGATCTGGTCGTAATCTTCGACCTCCAGCAAGTCGCGCAGCAGTGCCCCATCGATACGCCCGCGCCGGTCGAAATCCTCTCCCTCGTGTACGTCGGCTTCGGGCTGGCTGAGCAGGCGCATCACTCGTACGGCGTCACCTGCGTCTTCCAGCAAGCGATCCAGTTCCTGGCGAAACGGCTGATCGGCCAGACTGCGCGAACTCTGCAACAACCACGTCGGGCGAATCCGCCGGGTGCGCAGGCCTTGATACACCACCTCGCGCAGCATCGACAGCAACGGCGTTATGCCGACACCCGCCGCGAGCAGCACCAAGGGGCGTCGCTCCAGCGGCGCCACCGTAAAGTGCCCCTGTGGCGCCCGTGCTTCGAGGACATCGCCAACGCGGATTTGCTGGTGCAAATGGCTTGAAACCAGCCCCTCGCGCTTCACGCTGATGCGTAAAAAGTCATCCGACGGCGCACTCGACAGGCTGTAGGTGCGGATATGCGTTTCACCGTCCAGGGTGAAGCGCAGCGGCAAATGCTGCCCGGCCTGAAACACCGGCATGCCGGCGCCGTCGTCCGGTTGCAGATAGATCGAGCGGATGTGCTGGCTCTCCCGCTCGATGCGGGTCACTCGCAGTGGCCGCCAGCTGTCACCCAAGGCCTTGGCCTGTAAACGCGCATCGGCCTGGGCCCAGGTGCCGGTCAGCAGGCTGGTGGGCGACATGCCGTCGAAGCGCCAGCGCAAGGCCAGTGCCGCCGGACGCCGCACCCTTTTCTCCACCTCGAATGTCCACAGGCGCTCGGCGCCTTGGAACGCTTCGATCTGCGGCCCCTCCAGGATGATCTCGGTACGCCCGCTCAGTTGCAGCACATCGCCTGTGGAAAAGTCGATGAACAACAGGCCCGCACGCGGGTTGAGCAGCAGGTTGCCTAAGGTATTGAAGTGCAGGTTGCCGGCAAAATCCGGGATGGTCAGGCGATTACCCTCGACCCGGACAAACCCGGCCTGGCCGCCGCGATGGGAAACGTCCACCGCACGTTGCCCGTCGACATCGACGTAACTGGCGACGAAGAAGGTGTCGGCGCCTTCGATCATGGCTTTGGCCGCGTCATCGAGGCCGTCGCCATGCTGCGCTGGCCGCGTCTGCGGATCGGACAGCGGCACACGCTGGAACTGGCGCAGTTGAATGTATTGCGGACAGTTGCCGAACGACTGGTCCACCGTCACCGCGAAACCGCTGGCGTCGAGATTGCCGACGCGACCGTTGAGACGGTTGCGCCGCCGGGTGTGCAGTTCGATGCCCAGCAAACCGATGGCCGCGCCGTTGAGCAGTCGGGCCGGATCATCTGCTGCCGGCAGACTGGATAGTTGCAGGTGCTGCGGATCTGGCGAGCCGGCGAACCCCGGCGCCCCTTCGAGCACACTGGCCCACGGACGACCTTCAGCATCGACCGCGCCGTATAGCATGAACGGCAATTGCTCATAAAAGGCGCGGTGCTGATCCGGCATCCAGTCGCGAATCACTTTACGGCCGAAGGCCTCCATGCGTTCGGCTACCCCGACATGGGCCTGCAATTGCTGCTCGCCAGCGTGCCACGGTGAACGTTCCATCACGCATCTCCCCGCGCCGCTGGCGCAATGTGCAGGGCCCGGTCAGACCGGGCCAGGTCTTCAGGCAGTTTTTTGCAGACCGGCAATGGTGCGTGGCATGCCGACAAAACCGGGCAAGGCTTCGACCCGCGCCAGCCAGGCGCGGACGTTGGCGTAGTCGTCCAGCGACACGTTGCCTTCCGGCGCGTGGGCGATGTAGCTGTAGGCGGAAACGTCGGCGATGGTTGGCTCGCTGCCGGCCAGATACGGGGTCTTGCCCAGTTCCAGCTCCATCACCTTGAGCAGGTTGTGCGCACGGGTAATCAGTTCTTCAGCGTTCAGTTGCGCCCCAAACACCGTGACCAGGCGCGCCGCGGCCGGCCCGAAAGCAATCGGCCCCGCTGCCACCGACAGCCAGCGTTGCACCCGCGCAGCACCCAATGGATCGGTGGGCAGCCAGCGGCCATTGCCATACTTGAGCGCCAGATACACCAGGATCGCATTGGAGTCGGCCAGCACCACGCCGTCATCATCGATCGCCGGTACCTGACCAAAGCTGTTGATTGCCAGATACGGCGCCTGCTTGTGCTCACCCTTGGCCAGATCGACCAGGATCAGCTCGGTCGGCAGCTGCAGCAGGGACAGCATCAGCTCCACCCGATGGGCGTGGCCGGAACGCGGGAAGTTGTAGAGTTTGATCGCTTGCATGGTCGACTCCGCTGGAGGTGGCGCTGTTCGGGATGGCAGCGCCGATGGAGGCCATCTTCTACCCATCCTCAAAGCAACAGAATCACCAGCAATCGCAATCGATTATTTCATCTGATGAAATAACGCCGCGTTCTGCAGCGCCGGGTGCTCGCGCAGCACTTTCACCGCGTGATCGACAAAACTGCGCACCCGCGCCGGCGCCTTGCGCCCGCCCTGATACACCACATGAATCGGCAGCGGCGGCAGTTCGAAGTCGGCGAGGACAATTTCCAGTTCACCCGACGCCACCTTGCCAGCGACCTGGTAGGACAACACCCGGGTCAGACCCAACCCTAGGCAGGCCGCCGCAATTGCCGCCTGATTGGCAGTGACCACCAGCCTCGGTTCGGGCCGCACGCTGATCGCTTCGCCCTGATCCAGAAACGGCCAACTGCGCAACTGGCCAATGGACGAAGTCGCCACCACCGGCGCACCGGCCAGCGCTTGCGGATGCGCGGGACGGCCGTGCTCCGCCAGATAGGCCGGCGAACCACAGATCACCCGCCGCACTTCGCCGACGCGGATGGCGTGCTGATTGCTGTCCGGCAACTCACCGATGCGCACCGCGACATCGATGCCCTCCTCGACCATGCTCACCACCCGATCGACCAACAGCGCATTGATCGAAACGTCGGGGTATTGCGTCAGATAACCGGCCATCAACGGCGTGACAAACAACTCGCCGAACAACACCGGCGCGGTTACCGTCAATTGCCCACGGGGCTGGGCGTGACTGCCGGCAGCCGAATCCTCGGCTTCCTGCACCTCGGCGAGAATTCTCCGACAGTCTTCCAGATAACGCTGACCGGCCTCGCTCAGATGCACACTGCGCGTCGTGCGGATCAGCAACTGCGTACCGATCCGCTGCTCCAGCGCTGCCACCGCCCGGGTGACACTGGCCGCCGACAGACCCAGACGCCGCGCCGCCGCCGAGAACCCCTGCTCCTGGGCCACCGTGGCGAAGATCTGCATTTCTTGGAAACGGTCCATGTATGCCCTCGAGTCAGATACAAAAATCGCAGCCGAGGCTGCGATTTTTGCGGGTCATTATCAGCTGTGGATAACTTATTCCACCGTCACCGACTTCGCCAGGTTGCGCGGCTGGTCGACGTCGGTGCCTTTGAGCACGGCGACGTAGTACGACAGCAGCTGCAGCGGGATGGTGTAGAGAATTGGCGAGAGGATGTCGTGGATGTGCGGCATCTGTACCACGTGGGTGCCTTCACCGTTGGTCATCCCGGCCTTCTCGTCGGCGAACACGATCAGTTCGCCGCCACGGGCCCGGACTTCCTGCAGGTTGGACTTGAGCTTCTCCAGCAGTTCGTTGTTCGGCGCGACAGTGACCACCGGCATGTCGTTATCCACAAGCGCCAGCGGGCCGTGCTTGAGTTCGCCGGCCGGATAGGCTTCGGCGTGGATGTAGGAGATTTCCTTGAGCTTCAAGGCGCCTTCCATCGCCACCGGGAATTGCGCGCCACGGCCGAGGAACAGGGTGTGGTTCTTCTCGGCGAACAACTCGGCAATCTTTTCCACGGTGCTGTCCATCGCCAGCGCTTCGCCCAGACGGGTCGGCAAGCGACGCAGCTCTTCCACCAGCGTGGCTTCGACATCTTTGCCCAGCGTACCGCGCACCTGGCCCAACGACAGGGTCAGCAGCAACAGGCCAACCAGTTGCGTAGTGAACGCCTTGGTCGAGGCCACACCGATTTCACGACCGGCCTGGGTCAACAGGGTCAGGTCGGATTCGCGCACCAGCGAGCTGATGCCGACGTTGCAGATCGCCAGGCTGGCGAGGAAGCCCAGCTCTTTGGCATTGCGCAGCGCGGCCAGGGTGTCGGCGGTTTCGCCGGACTGGGAAATGGTGACGAACAGAGTGTCTGGCTGCACCACCACCTTGCGGTAGCGGAATTCGCTGGCGACCTCGACCTGGCACGGAATGCCGGCCAGTTCTTCGAGCCAGTAACGGGCGACCATGCCGGCGTGGTAGCTGGTACCGCAGGCGACGATCTGCACGTTGCGCACTTTGGCGAACAGTTCAGCAGCCTGTGGACCGAAAGCCTGAACCAGCACTTGGTTCGGGCTCAGACGACCTTCGAGGGTGCGCTGCACCACCGACGGCTGCTCGTGGATTTCCTTGAGCATGTAGTGGCGGAACTCACCTTTATCAGCGGCCTCGGCACCATCGCTGTACTGCACGGTCTGGCGCTCGACGGCCTGACCGTTTACATCCCAGATCTGCACGCTATCGCGGCGAATTTCGGCGATATCGCCCTCTTCGAGGTACATGAAGCGGTCAGTAACCTGACGCAGCGCCAACTGGTCGGAGGCGAGGAAGTTCTCGCCCAGACCCAGGCCGATCACCAACGGGCTGCCACTGCGCGCGGCAACCAGACGGTCCGGCTGATGTGCATTGATCACGGCCAGACCGTAGGCACCGTGCAGTTCCTTGACGGTCGCTTTCAGTGCAACGGTCAGGTCAGGCTGATCCTTGAGTTTGTGGTTCAGCAGGTGCGCGATGACTTCGGTATCGGTGTCCGAGGTGAACACGTAACCCAACGCCTTGAGCTGCTCACGCAGGGCTTCGTGGTTCTCGATGATGCCGTTGTGCACCACGGCGATGTCGCCGGAGAAATGCGGGTGCGCGTTACGCTCGCAAGGCGCGCCGTGGGTCGCCCAACGGGTGTGCGCGATACCGAGACGACCGACCAGTGGATGCTCAGCCAGCGCTGCTTCAAGTTCGCTGACCTTGCCCGGACGGCGCATGCGCTCAAGCTTTTCATCATTGGTGAAAACCGCCACACCGGCACTGTCATAGCCACGGTATTCGAGGCGCTTGAGGCCTTCGAGCAAGATAGCGGTGATATTACGTTCAGCAACCGCGCCGACAATTCCACACATGCTTATTTCTCCTGACTGACAGCCGCGCAAATCACGGTGATACCGCGGGCCTGAATCTGATCGCGGGCCTCGAGGGGCAGGCGATCATCGGTAATGAGGGTATGGACGCTGCTCCACGGCAGCTCCAGGTTGGGAATCTTGCGACCGATCTTGTCGGCCTCGACCATCACGATGACCTCACGCGCCACGTCGGCCATCACCCGGCTCAGGCCAAGCAACTCGTTGAACGTGGTGGTGCCGCGCACCAGATCAATGCCATCGGCGCCGATAAACAACTGGTCGAAGTCGTAAGAGCGTAGTACCTGCTCGGCGACCTGCCCCTGAAAGGACTCCGAATGCGGATCCCAGGTGCCGCCGGTCATCAGCAACACCGGCTCGTGCTCGAGCTCGCTGAGGGCGTTGGCAACGTGCAGGGAGTTGGTCATGACCACCAGACCCGGCTGTTGGCCAAGCTCGGGAATCATGGCGGCGGTGGTGCTGCCACTGTCGATGATGATGCGGGCGTGCTCGCGGATGCGTTTGACGGCGGCGCGGGCAATCGCCTGTTTGTACTTCGAAACACTTTGGCCGGGTTCCGCGACCAACTCCTGCGGCATGGTGATCGCCCCGCCGTAACGGCGCAGCAACAGACCATGACTTTCCAGCGCAGCCAGATCCTTGCGAATCGTAACTTCGGAGGTTTCGAAGCGCTTGGCCAATTCATCCACACTGACTTCGCCCTGCTCGTTGAGCAAGGCGAGAATGTTGTGGCGGCGTTGCGGCGTGTTGCGTTTCGACATGGCGACTTAAGTTTCGATTCGAAAGATAACGGAAGCAATCAAAACCTATCGGCCATAAATCGTCAAGCCATGTCGCAAAAAAAATCGCAACCCCGGACAGGTCCTGTAGGAACTGCAGAAGGCTGCGATTTCTGGGTCTTCAAGCCGCTGTGGATAACTCAGCTCTTCTTGATCTTCTCCGGCCGCTTCCAGCCATCGATGTTCTTCTGCCGCGCCCGACCGACGGCCAACTGCGATTTATCCACATTCTGCGTGATGGTCGATCCAGCCGCGGTGGTTGCACCCGAGGAGATATCCACAGGCGCCACCAACGAGTTGTTGGAACCGATGAACACATCTTCGCCCAATACGGTTTTCCACTTGTTGGCGCCATCGTAGTTGCAGGTGATGGTGCCAGCGCCGATGTTGGTGCGCGCACCAATTTCGGCGTCGCCCAGATAGGTCAAGTGCCCGGCCTTGGCACCCTCGCCCATGTGCGCGTTTTTCAGTTCGACAAAGTTACCCACATGGGCGCGGGCTTCAAGGACAGTCCCCGGACGCAAGCGAGCGAACGGACCGGCATCACTGCCTTCACCGAGAACTGCTCCTTCGATATGGCTGTTGGCCTTGATCACTACACCTTTGCGCAGCGTGCTGTCCTTGATCACGCAGTTCGGGCCGATCACCACGTCGTCTTCAATAACCACGTTGCCTTCAAGGATCACGTTGACGTCGATCAGCACATCGCGGCCGACAGTCACTTCACCACGCACATCGAAACGCGCCGGATCGCGCAAGGTCACACCTTGTGCCATCAAACGGCGACCGGCACGCAGCTGGTAATGACGCTCCAGTTCCGACAGTTGCTTGCGATCGTTGGCGCCCTGCACTTCCATCGGATCGTGCGGCTGCTCAGTAGCAACCACCAGGCCATCGTTGACAGCCATCTCGATCACGTCGGTCAAGTAATACTCGCCCTGCGCGTTGTTGTTCGACAGGCGGCTCATCCAGTCGGCCAGATGATTAGCCGGGACGGCGAGAATGCCAGTGTTGCCTTCGGTGATTGCGCGCTGAGCTTCGCTGGCATCTTTGTGCTCAACGATGGCAGCGACCTTGCCGTCAGCGTCACGCACGATGCGTCCGTAACCGGTCGGATCGTCCAGCTCGACGGTCAACAGCCCCATCTGTCCCGGCACGACATGCTTTAGCAGGCGCTGCAGGGTTTCGACTTCGATCAGCGGCACGTCACCGTAAAGAATCAGTACCGTGTCGGCGGTGATGAACGGCACAGCCTGAGCGGTCGCATGACCTGTGCCGAGCTGTTTGTCCTGCAGCACGAAATTCAGATCATCAGCCGCCAGACGCTCACGCACAGCATCGGCACCGTGACCGATGACCACGTGGATGCGCTGCGGATCAAGCTGCCGTGCGCTGTGGATAACATGACCCAGCATGGAATTGCCGGCAACCGGGTGCAGCACTTTAGGCAACGCCGAGCGCATGCGGGTGCCTTGACCGGCCGCGAGAATAACGATTTCGAGAGACATGACTGGCTACCAATCCTGGGTGGTCAGCAACTGCGACCGGGTTTGTAAAATTCGGAAAAGAAAAAAGGGTAGCCGAGGCTACCCTTTTTTATCAATCGCACAACAAGCGGCTGACGGATTAACCGCCAAACTTCTTGCGGATCTGCTGGACGGTACGCAGCTGAGCTGCGGCCTCGGCCAGACGTGCGGACGCAGCTCCGTAATCGAAATCTGCGCTCTTTTCGTGCAGAGCAGCCTCGGCAGCCTTGAGAGCTGCTTGAGCCTGAGCTTCATCCAGGTCGGCGGCACGTTGCACGGTATCGGCAAGCACCTTGACCATGTTCGGCTGAACCTCGAGGAAACCACCGGAGATGTAGAACACCTCGGCTTCCCCGCCTTGCTTGATCAGGCGGATCGGACCTGGCTTCAGATTAGTGATCAGCGGCGCGTGACCCAGAGCGATACCAAGATCACCCAGTGCACCGTGCGCAATCACCATCTCGACCAGGCCGGAAAAGATTTCCCCTTCCGCGCTGACGATATCGCAATGGACTGTCATAGCCATCTGATTGCCTCAACCTAAATTAGCGCCCGTTGCCGGGCGCCGGGATTACAGTTTCTTGGCTTTCTCGATCGCTTCTTCGATGCCGCCAACCATGTAGAACGCTTGTTCTGGCAGGTGGTCGTAGTCACCGTTGAGGATGCCTTTGAAGCCAGCAATGGTGTCTTTCAGGGAAACGTATTTACCCGAAGCACCGGTGAAGACTTCAGCCACGAAGAACGGCTGCGACAAGAAGCGCTGGATCTTACGAGCACGGTTAACCAACTGTTTGTCGGCTTCCGACAGCTCGTCCATACCCAGGATCGCGATGATGTCTTTCAGCTCTTTGTAACGTTGCAGAACGTACTGAACGCCGCGAGCGGTGTCGTAGTGGTCCTGGCCGATTACGTTCGGGTCCAGCTGGCGCGAAGTCGAATCCAGTGGATCTACCGCTGGGTAGATACCCAGGGAAGCGATGTCACGGGACAGAACGACGGTGGCGTCCAAGTGGGCGAAGGTGGTCGCTGGCGACGGGTCGGTCAAGTCGTCCGCAGGTACGTATACCGCTTGGATCGAGGTGATCGAACCTTCCTTGGTCGAAGTGATACGTTCTTGCAGAACGCCCATCTCTTCAGCCAGGGTCGGCTGGTAACCTACTGCCGAAGGCATACGGCCCAGCAGTGCGGATACTTCAGTACCGGCCAGGGTGTAACGATAGATGTTGTCGACGAACAGCAGAACGTCGTTACCTTCGTCACGGAACTTCTCGGCCATGGTCAGGCCGGTCAGTGCTACGCGCAGACGGTTTCCCGGCGGCTCGTTCATCTGACCGTAAACCAGTGCCACTTTGTCCAGAACGTTGGAGTCCTTCATCTCGTGGTAGAAGTCGTTACCCTCACGAGTACGCTCACCCACACCGGCGAACACGGAATAACCGCTGTGCTCGATGGCGATGTTACGGATCAGTTCCATCATGTTTACGGTTTTGCCTACACCGGCACCACCGAACAGACCAACTTTACCGCCTTTGGCAAACGGGCAAACCAGGTCGATAACCTTGATGCCGGTTTCCAGCAGGTCGTTGCCGCCTGCCTGTTCAGCGAACGAAGGCGCTGGACGGTGAATGCCCCAACGCTCTTCGGTGTCGATTGGACCGGCTTCGTCGATTGGGTTACCCAGGACGTCCATGATCCGGCCCAGGGTCGCTTTACCGACCGGTACGGAGATGGCTGCGCCAGAATCGGTAACTTCCAGACCGCGCTTCAAGCCCTCGGTGGAACCCATCGCAATGGTGCGAACCACGCCGTCGCCCAGCTGTTGCTGAACTTCCAGAGTGGTTTCGGCCGCGCTCATTACTTTCAGCGCGTTGTAGATGCTCGGTACGCTGTCGCGTGGGAATTCCACGTCGATAACGGCGCCGATGATTTGAACGATACGTCCGCTACTCATAGCTGGATCCTCTGAATATTTGAACCGTTAAACCGCGGCAGCGCCGCCGACGATTTCCGAGATCTCTTGGGTGATCGCAGCCTGACGCGCCTTGTTGTAGATCAGCTGCAAATCGCTGATCAAATCACCGGCGTTGTCGGTAGCGTTCTTCATCGCGATCATCCGCGCAGCTTGTTCGGCCGCGTTGTTCTCGACCACCGCCTGGTAGACCTGCGACTCCACGTAACGCACCATCAAGCCGTCAAGCAGCTCTTTGGCATCCGGTTCGTAGAGATAGTCCCAGTGGTGCTTGAGTTCTTGATCCGGGGTCGCCACCAGTGGAATCAACTGCTCCACGGTAGGCTGTTGCGTCATGGTGTTGATGAACTTGTTGGACACCACGGACAGGCGATCAATACGGCCATCCAGGTAGGCATCCAGCATCACCTTGACGCTGCCGATCAGATCATTGATCGACGGCTCTTCACCCAGGTGGCTGATAGCTGCAACGACGTTACCGCCGAAGTTGCGGAAAAAGGCCGCACCCTTGCTACCCACGACACACAGATCAATCTCGACGCCGTTTTCGCGGTTTACCGCCATGTCCTTGACCAGGGCCTTGAACAGGTTGGTGTTCAAGCCGCCGCACAAACCACGGTCACTGCTCACGACGACATAACCGACGCGCTTTACTTCGCGGTCGATCATGAACGGGTGGCGGTATTCCGGGTTGGCGTTGGCCAGATGCCCAATTACCTGGCGGATACGCTCCGCATAAGGACGGCTAGCAGCCATGCGCATTTGTGCCTTGCGCATTTTGCTGACCGCCACTTTTTCCATGGCGCTGGTAATCTTTTGCGTGCTTTTGATGCTCGCAATCTTACTGCGAATCTCTTTTGCGCCTGCCATGTAACACCTATCAGGTTAGCAAGCGGGAGCCTCGCGGCTCCCGCTGCGGCTTACCAGGTTTGGGTGGCCTTGAACTTCTCGATACCGGCTTTCATGCCAGCGTCGATTTCGTCATTGAAGTCACCTTTAACGTTGATCTTGGCCATCAAATCGGCGTGATCGCGGTTGAAGAAAGCAATCAGCGCTTGTTCGAAGCTGCCGATCTTGGCGATTTCAATGTCAGTCAGGAACCCACGCTCAGCGGCATACAGCGACAGCGCCATGTCAGCGATCGACATTGGTGCGTATTGCTTCTGCTTCATCAGCTCGGTAACGCGCTGACCATGCTCAAGTTGCTTACGGGTCGCTTCGTCCAGGTCAGAAGCGAACTGGGCGAATGCCGCCAGTTCACGGTACTGAGCCAGAGCGGTACGGATACCACCGGACAGCTTCTTGATGATCTTGGTCTGAGCGGCACCACCCACACGGGATACCGAAACACCGGCGTTCACTGCAGGGCGGATGCCCGAGTTGAACATGGCCGATTCCAGGAAGATCTGACCGTCGGTGATGGAAATCACGTTGGTCGGAACGAACGCGGAAACGTCGCCAGCCTGGGTTTCGATGATCGGCAGTGCGGTCAGGGAACCGGTTTTGCCGGTCACTGCGCCGTTGGTGAACTTCTCTACGTACTCTTCCGAAACGCGGGATGCGCGCTCCAGCAGACGGGAGTGGAGATAGAACACGTCGCCTGGGTAAGCTTCACGGCCTGGTGGACGGCGCAGCAGCAGGGAAATCTGGCGGTAAGCCACTGCTTGCTTGGACAGATCGTCATAAACGATCAGCGCGTCTTCACCGCGGTCGCGGAAGAATTCACCCATGGTGCAACCGGAGTACGGTGCCAGGAATTGCAGCGCAGGAGATTCCGAAGCACTGGCAGCCACGATGATCGTGTTGGCCAGGGCGCCGTTTTCTTCCAGCTTGCGAACCACGTTGGCGATGGTCGATTGTTTCTGACCGATCGCTACGTAGACGCAGAAAATGCCGCTGTCTTTCTGGTTGATGATCGCGTCGATCGCCAGAGCGGTTTTACCGATCTGACGGTCACCGATGATCAGCTCACGCTGGCCACGGCCGACAGGGATCATGGCATCGACAGCCTTGTAGCCAGTCTGTACAGGCTGGTCTACCGACTTACGCCAGATCACGCCCGGAGCAACTTTCTCGACCGCGTCGGTCTCGGTGTTGCCCAGTGGACCTTTGCCGTCAACAGGGTTACCCAGTGCGTCGACTACGCGACCCAGCAGTTCCTTACCAACCGGAACTTCGAGGATGCGGCCAGTGCACTTGGCGCTCATGCCTTCAGCCAGACTGGTGTATGCGCCCAATACAACGGCACCTACGGAGTCTTGCTCCAGGTTGAGGGCCATACCGTAGACGCCGCCCGGAAACTCGATCATCTCGCCGTACATGACGTCGGCCAGACCGTGAATCCGCACGATGCCGTCAGATACGCTGACGACAGTGCCTTCGTTACGGGCTTGGGAGGTCACATCGAGCTTGTCGATGCGGCCCTTGATAATTTCACTTATTTCGGAAGGATTGAGTTGCTGCATTGCTCTGCTGCCCCTTCAAACTCAAGATTTCAATGCTTCGGCAAGTTTCGCGATTTTTCCGCGAATCGAGCCATCGATAACCAGGTCGCCGGCGCGGATCACGACACCACCAATCAAGGCAGCGTCCTCCGCAACTTGCAGGCGCACTTCCCGGTTGAGTCGTGCACTGAGAACCTTGGCGAGTTTGTCTTGCTGTTCTTGGTTCAATGCAAAAGCACTGGTCACTTCAACGTCTACCGACTTCTCTTGTTCGGCCTTGTACAGGTCGAAAAGAGCGGCGATCTCCGGCAGAAGCGGGAGACGGTCGTTTTCGGCAACGACATTGATGAAATTCTGTGCCTTGGCATCAAACTTGTCGCCGCACACGTCAATGAACGTGGCGGCCTTTTCTGCGCTCGTCAGTCGCGGGGCCTTGAGCACGCGCTGCATGGTGTCGTCTTGCGACACCGCTGCTGCCAGGCCGAGCATGGCTGACCAATTGGCCAGTTGCTGGTGGGCCTGAGCGTGCTCGAAGGCCGCCTTAGCGTAAGGTCGGGCCAACGTGGTCAGTTCTGCCATGATCGCCCTCGCTTAGATTTCAGCAGCCAGTTGGTTAACCAGCTCTGCGTGCGCGTTTTGATCGATTGTGGCACCCAGGATCTTCTCGGCGCCGCCGACAGCCAGCAAGCCCACTTGGGCGCGCAGCTTGTCTTTGACACTGTTCAGTTCCTGTTCGATCTCGGCTTGAGCCTGAACCTTCACACGGTCAGCGTCGATACGGGCTTTTTCAACAGCCTCTTCAACGATCTGGTTACCGCGTTTCTTGGCTTGCTCGATGATTTCAGCTGCCTGAGCTTTCGCTTCGCGCAGTTGCTGACCCGCTTTCTCTTGGGCCAACTCCAGGTCGCGAGCTGCTCGGCTGGCAGCGTCCAGACCATCAGCGATCTTCTTTTGACGTTCGTGCAGAGCCGCAATGACCGGAGGCCATACGAACTTCATGCAGAACAGTACAAAAATCAGGAACGCAACGGACTGGCCAATCAGGGTCGCATTAATGTTCACGCCAACACCTCGCAGTTACGTTGTCCATCACATCAAATTACTCGGAAGAATCCGGGTAATTAGCCAGCGATCTGACCAACGAACGGGTTCGCAAAGGTGAAGAACAGAGCGATACCAACACCGATCATGGTTACGGCGTCGAGCAGACCGGCAACGATGAACATTTTAACTTGCAGCATTGGGACCATTTCTGGCTGACGCGCTGCGCCTTCCAGGAACTTGCCGCCCAGCAGGCCGAAACCAATTGCGGTACCCAGTGCGCCCAGGCCGATCAACAGTGCAACAGCGATAGCGGTTAGACCAACTACAGTTTCCATCTTTCCTCCCGACTTTTACGTCGTATGGTTTAGGTTTTTTAGATTAAAGCGGTAAAACAAATCGTTTCAGAGGCCCGGTTAAGAGCCCCCTCCCGTTTGACCGGGAGGGACATCAGATCAGCCGAGGCTGCTCTTAATGGTTTTCTTCGTGCGCCATCGACAGGTAAACGATGGTCAGCATCATGAAGATGAACGCCTGCAGGGTGATGATCAGGATGTGGAACACAGCCCACGCCCACTGCAGAACAACGCCCAGGCCACTCAGCCAGAGCAGGCCGCTGCCGAACATCACAGCGATCAGAATGAACACCAGCTCGCCGGCATACATGTTGCCGAACAGACGCAGAGCCAGGGAGATCGGCTTGGCGATCAGGGTCACGAATTCCAGCAGGAAGTTCACCGGGATCAGCAGGGCTTGAACGAAGATGTTCTTGCTGCCGAACGGGTGCAGGGTCAGTTCGCCGATGAAGCCGCCGATGCCCTTGACCTTGATGCTATAGAAAATGATCAGTGCGAAAACCGAGAACGCCATACCCAGGGTCGCGTTCGGGTCGGTGGTCGACACGGCGCGGAACGGGATGTGGTGGTCGCCGGTGATCAGGATGGCCAGCTGAGGAATCCAGTCGACCGGTACCAGGTCGACGGCGTTCATCAGGAACACCCAGACGAAAATGGTCAGTGCCAGCGGTGCAATCACCGGGCTACGGCCATGGAAGCTGTCTTTCACGCTGCCATCGACGAATTCGACCAATACTTCAACGAAGTTCTGCAGTGCACCTGGTTGACCGGAAGTCGCCTTCTTTGCCGCCATGCGGAAAAGGAAAACGAAAATCAGACCCAGTGCGACCGACCAGCCGAGGGTATCGACGTGGAAAGCCCAGAAGCCCATTTCCTTGGCTTCTGCTGCGGAATGGGCAAAGCCCCAGCCGCCGTTAGGTAGCTGACCGAAAGTCAGGTTCTGCAAGTGGTGCTGGATATAGCCCGAAGCGGTTGTTTCTGCCATGGTTGCCTCAAACGCCCTAAGGTCTCGAAAGTCTTGTTCTCATCAGCAGGGGAGCGAACCAGCTGACCGACTGAGTCAGCACGAAAGCGCCGAATACTGCGATCGGCGCCAATGGCTTCACACCTGCAAACACCAGTGCAAACAGCACTGCCGTCAAAATCAGTTTGCCTGCCTCGCCGGCATAAAATGACCGGACGATGGACTGGGCTGCTCGGGCGCCGGAAAACCGAAATGCCTTGTGAGCGAAATAAACATTGGGCAGCAAGGCTATCAGGCCTCCGCAAAGTCCCGAGTATCCGGCAACGACTCCGTGCCATTGCCAAAGCGCCAAAGCGGCAATGAGCAAAATGACAAATTGAGCCATCAACACCGGAAAGACCGCCAGGCGATGGAACGGCAGGCGGTTTGGCTTGCGGGTTTCCATCACGTTTGCTCTCCAATGGTCGGCTGCCAGAATTCAATAACTTGGCATAATTTGTGCCGACAAAATGCGCGCAGAGTATAGGGGCGGTTCTGCCCCTATTCAACTGTCAGGTAGTGATTTCCGACTGCGCGCTACATGAGGAAATGTTTCAGCGGATGTGTGCGAGCACACCTTGAAGCTCATCGAGCGAGTTATAACCGATGACCAGCTGACCCTTTCCCTTCTTGCCATGGCGAATCTGCACCGCAGAGCCTAGGCGCTCGGCCAGACGCTGTTCGAGACGAGCGATGTCCGGATCAGGTTTCGCCGCTTCAACAGGCTCCGGTTTGCCGCTGAGCCACTGGCGAACCAGTGCTTCAGTCTGGCGCACGGTGAGGCCGCGTGCGACAACATGTCGCGCCCCTTCCACCTGCTGATTGTCCGGCAGACCGAGCAAAGCACGGGCGTGACCCATTTCCAGGTCGCCGTGCGACAGCATGGTCTTGATCACTTCGGGCAGTGCAATAAGCCGCAACAGGTTAGCCACAGTCACGCGGGACTTACCCACAGCCTCGGCAACCTGTTGTTGAGTGAGCTGGAACTCCTGCTGCAAACGCTGCAAGGCGACGGCTTCCTCGATCGGGTTCAGGTCTTCACGCTGGATGTTCTCGATCAGCGCAATGGCGATCGCGGTTTCATCCGGCACATCGCGGACCATGGCCGGAATGGTTTCCTGGCCAGCCTGCTGGCTGGCGCGCCAACGGCGTTCACCGGCAATGATTTCGAAGCGGCCACCGCCAATCGGGCGAACCACGATCGGCTGCATCACGCCTTGCGCCTTGATCGACTGCGCCAGCTCTTCCAGCGCCTGCGGATCCATGTCGCGACGTGGCTGGTATTTGCCACGCTGCAGCAGATCCAGCGGCAGGTGTTGCAGTTCACGGGTATCAGCCTGCGCCGCCTGTTCTTCCAGCGCGCTGACGGTCGGACCACTCAGCAGTGCATCCAGTCCACGTCCGAGACCTCGTTTCTTGACGGCCATGGGGATTCCTTAAGTTGGCTGGGCAGCGGCGATGCGTGAATTTTTGCGTTGACGGCGAACCATCTCGCCCGCCAAAGCCAGATAGGCCAGCGCGCCACGCGATTGCTTGTCGTAGGCCAGTGCCGGCATACCGTAACTCGGCGCTTCGGCCAGGCGGATGTTGCGCGGGATCACGGTATCGTACAGCTGTTCGCCAAAGTGTTCCTTGAGCTGTGCCGAAACATCGTTCATCAGGCTCAGACGCGGGTCATACATGGTCCGCAGCAAACCTTCGACCTTGAGGTTCGGGTTCAGCAGTTCGGCGATGCGCTTGATGTTATCCACAAGGTCGCTCAAACCTTCGAGCGCAAAGTATTCGCACTGCATGGGGATAATTACCCCGTCAGCGGCGACCAGTGCGTTCAGCGTGAGCATCGACAGCGACGGCGGGCAGTCGATCAAAATGTAATCGTAGTTTTCACGGATCGGCGCCAGCGCGCTGCGCAGACGGCTTTCCTTCATCTGCATTTCCAGCAGGACCACTTCGGCCGCAGTCAGATCGCGGTTGGCCGGAAGCAGTTGATAACCGCCGTGTTCGGAGTAGTGCATGGCCTGGGCCAGATCGCATTCGCCGATCAGCAGGTCATAGACCGAGTTTTCCAGGCCATGTTTATCCACACCGCTACCCATGGTGGCGTTGCCCTGTGGATCGAGATCGATCAACAGCACCCGGCGCTTGGTCGCGACCAGGGATGCTGCGAGGTTGATACAGGTGGTGGTCTTGCCCACACCACCCTTCTGGTTCGCTATCGCGAATACCTTAGCCATTCTTGCTTGTGTTCCCAATCATGCCGTGCGGCGCAGTATCAGCAGATGGCGTTGGCCTTGGCAACCGGGTACGGCCAGGGCGTGTTCGCTATCGAGTTTGAAGTCTGCCGGCAATGCTACCAGCTCATCGGCCGGATGAACGCCCTTCATTGCCAGCCAGCGCGTATCGGCATCGCCGAGGTGGCGAGTCCAGTTTGTGAAGTTCTCCATGCTGCTGAACGCCCGGGAAATGATCCCGTTGAACGGCTCGGCAGGCTGAAACGCTTCGACGCGACTGTGGATAACTTGCAGGTTATCCAGTTTGAGTTCGAGTTTGACCTGGGTCAGAAAGCGGGTTTTCTTGCCGTTGCTGTCCAGACAGGTCACTTGCGAGTCCGGATACAGGATCGCCAACGGGATCCCCGGCATGCCGCCGCCGCTACCGACATCGAGCCAGCGACCGTTTTCGATGAATGACATCACGCTCAGGCTGTCGAGCAAATGGCGCGAAACCATTTCGTCAGGATCGCGGACTGCAGTCAGGTTGTAGGCCTGATTCCATTTGATCAACAGGGCCAGGTAACCCAGCAACAATTCGTGCTGGGCGGCGCTGAGGTTGACACCGAGCTCGCGGGCTCCTGTGGATAACTCTTCGGCGTGTTGCGAAGTGACCTTAGAACTCAAGCGCTTTGCTCCAACTGACGGCCCGCGCCGCGTTTTTTCAAATGAATCATCAACAGCGAAATCGCTGCCGGGGTCACACCCGGGATCCGCGAAGCCTGGCCGAGCGTCTCTGGACGCGTCGCACCGAGCTTGCTCTGGATTTCCTTGGAGAGACCGGAAATGTTGGTGTAATCGATATCCACAGGCAGTTTCGTGTCTTCACTGGCGCGCAGACGGGCGATTTCGTCCTGTTGACGGTCGATGTAACCGGCGTATTTGGTCTTGATCTCAACCTGTTCGGCGACCTGTGGATCTTCGGCGCCCTGCCCGGTCACTTCGACCAGACCAGCGTAGTCGATTTCCGGGCGGCTCAAGAGATTGAGCAAGTTGTATTCGTGGGTCAGCGGCGTGCCGAATTTTTCGGCGATCGCATCGCCCTGCTGAGTGCCCGGACGAACCCACGTGCTTTTCAGGCGCTGCTCTTCGAGCTCGATACTTTCGCGCTTTTTGCAGAAGGCCGCCCAACGCGCGTCATCGACCAATCCGAGCTCGCGACCTTTTTCGGTCAGACGCAGGTCGGCGTTGTCCTCACGCAGAATCAGGCGGTATTCGGCACGGGAAGTGAACATGCGGTACGGCTCTTGGGTACCGAGGGTGATCAGGTCGTCGACCAACACCCCGATGTACGCCTCGTCGCGACGCGGGCACCAGGCTTCTTTGCCCTTCGCACGCAGCGCGGCGTTGGCGCCAGCGAGCAGACCTTGTGCACCGGCTTCTTCGTAACCGGTGGTGCCGTTGATCTGGCCCGCGAAGAACAGACCGCCAATCACTTTGGTTTCCAGGCTGTACTTCAGGTCGCGCGGATCGAAGTAGTCGTACTCGATCGCATAACCCGGACGCACGATGTGCGCATTTTCCATGCCGCGGATCGATTGCACGATCTGCAACTGCACGTCGAACGGCAAGCTTGTGGATATCCCGTTGGGGTACAGCTCATGGGTGGTCAGACCTTCCGGTTCGATGAACACCTGATGGCTTTCCTTGTCGGCAAAGCGATGAATCTTGTCTTCGATCGACGGGCAGTAACGTGGACCGATGCCCTCGATTTCGCCAGCAGCGGAATACATCGGCGAACGATCGAGGTTCGCCGCGATGATTTCGTGGGTGCGGGCGTTGGTATGGGTAATCCAGCAACTGACCTGGCGTGGATGTTGTTCCTTGTTGCCCATGAACGACATCACCGGGATCGGCGTATCGCCTGGCTGCTCGGTCATGACCGAGAAATCCACAGATTTGCCATCGATGCGCGGTGGCGTACCGGTTTTCAGGCGACCCACACGCAACGGCAGTTCACGCAGACGATGCGCCAGGGCAATCGACGGCGGATCACCGGCGCGACCGCCGGAGAAATTCTGCAAACCGATGTGGATAAGTCCGCCAAGGAAGGTACCGGTGGTCAACACCACGGAATCGGCGAAGAACCGCAGACCCATTTGGGTGACAACACCGCGTACTTGTTCCTGCTCAACGATCAGGTCGTCCGCGGCTTGTTGAAATATCCACAGGTTCGGCTGGTTTTCCAGGATTTCGCGGACCGCGGCCTTGTACAGAATTCGGTCGGCTTGTGCCCGAGTCGCACGCACGGCCGGGCCTTTACGGCTGTTCAACACGCGAAACTGGATGCCGCCCAGATCGGTGGCGATGGCCATCGCGCCGCCGAGGGCATCGATTTCCTTGACCAGATGGCTTTTGCCAATGCCACCGATGGCCGGGTTGCAGCTCATGGCGCCGAGGGTTTCCACGTTATGCGTCAGCAACAGGGTTTTTGCCCCCATACGTGCTGAGGCCAGTGCTGCCTCGGTACCGGCATGACCGCCGCCGATGACGATCACTTCAAAACGGGAAGGGAAATCCACCACGCACCTCGTGCCTGCTTAAGTAGGTAATTCAGGAATAGTTTGAGATCAGGTTTCTGGACCTGGTCGACAAGTATAGGGACTTCGCCCTTCCTAAAGAACCCTTTGCACAAAATTTAACCAGCTGTGGAGAACTCGAAGTTAAAAGAATAAAAAAGAGAGAAATTTATAAAACCTTTGTTTTTATGTTTATTCTTACTGACCCACCTTTCTGTGGATAGATTGCTACAAGCCTTATTATTCAATGTGTACAGAGTTTCAAAACCCTGTGCTCATGTGCCAATGAGGCCGTTGGATAACCGGTGTAAGCCTGTGGATCAAAGGGGTGGTTATCCACAGAGGAGGTTATATCCAGTTTTGAAGCCCTGTTATCAACCGACCTCAGTGGCAGTTATTCACAGGGCTTAATCCACAGAAATTCGACCCAAGCATTTTTTCTGGGCGTAAAAAAAGCGCCGCCGAGAGATCGGTGACGACCAGGAAGCCGATAGAGGGATGCGACAGGGCTATTGTGAGAGAACGTAACAGAGGCTAATAATAGCCATTATCATTAACTCGCCAGTTTCTCCCATGTCCTTACCCGCCCATCATGCAGCGATCGAGAAAATCTACGAGCAACACCATTCGTGGCTATATGGATGGCTCAAGGGCAAACTGCATGACGCCTGCGATGCTGCCGATGTCGCGCATGACACCTTCGTGCGGATTCTCGCAGCACGTAATGCCTCGCAGATTCGTGAACCGCGGGATTATCTGGCGACCATCGCACGTGGCCTCGTCATTGATCGTTATCGAAGACAGGCCATCGAAGTCGCCTACTTGCAGACTTTGGCTGCTCGACCGGAAGCCACTGCCATCAGCGAAGAAGATAAGGCGCTGATCATCGAAACCTTGGTCGCTGTGGATAAAGCCTTGGCCGGTCTGGGCGCGCGAACCCAGAAGATCTTCATCCTTTCGCAGATTGACGGCCTGACTTATCAACAGATTGCTGTGCAACTGAAGGTTTCCCTGACCACAGTAAAGAAGCACATGATCCGCGCCCTGACGGAATGTGCCCTGATCATGGCGCAGCGTTGATGGCCAGTGCACCGAACCGCAAGGTTTTCGAAGCCGCTGCTGGTTGGTACGTGCAGTTTCAGGCCGATCCGCCGACGCTCGCCGAACAAAAGGCCTGGCAGCTGTGGATAGATAGCGATCCAGCGCATCTGGCGGCCTGGAACCAGATGGAACAATTGCAGCGTCATCTCGGCACTTTGCCGCAGGATTTGAAACGTCGCGCGCTGAATACCGGCCAACAACGGCGCCAGGTGCTGAAGTTGTTGCTGCTCGCGACCGGAACGGGATTCCTCGGTTGGAATGCCCAACAACATACGTCCCTTGGGAATGCCTGGGCGGACTACAAAACCGTCGTTGGCCAGCGGCGTAACCTCTCATTGGCGGATGGCAGCCAGATCCAGCTCAATACCGATACGGCCATCGATGTGTCTTTCGAGGCAGCGCAACGGCTGATTCGCTTGCGCTCGGGTGAAATCCTCATTCAGACCGGCAAGCTTGGCGATCAGCGACCGTTTTTTGTCGAAACCGGGGATGGCCGGATTCAAGCGTTGGGTACCCGTTTTTCTGTGCATAAGTTGTCGGGTTCAACCCGGGTCGGCGTGCTGGAAGATCGGGTCAGCGTGCAACCCGCTGATCGATCAACGACCGCGATGATCCTGAAAGCTGGCGAAGGTGCGGATTTCGATAGTCGGCATATCGGGCTCCTTCACCCCTTTAAATCCTCGGCAGTGGCGTGGACCAACGGCCAGCTCATTGTGCTCGATGCTCGGCTGGGTGAGGTGATCGAAGAGCTGAAGCGTTATCGCAGCGGTATTCTGCACTGCGATAGCCGCGCCCGGGATCTACGGGTGTCCGGCACCTTTCGGCTCGACTCCACTGATGCCGTGCTCGCCAATCTTCAGGCCTCGCTACCGATCAACGTCCGCTACTTCAGCCGTTACTGGGTATCGATCAGCCACAATGGCTGATCGAAAATCACCTGGGGAAAAATAAATCGAAAACAGGGTTATCTTTTTTTGCCCTGACCCGGCCCTACAGGTAATCGCGATAAACGCGGCTCTTCGCCACCTTCAGGGCTTATCCACACATGCGTCTTCCCACATTCCGTCAGCGTTTTTCCCACCATTGCATTGCCTACAGCCTGCTGATGACCAGTGCCGCGGCCTGCCTGGTAATGACTGATAACGCCTTCGCGGCAACGGCCGCCCAGCCCTACACCATCGCTGCCGGCCCTCTCGACAACGCCTTGAGCCAATTCGCTTCCGCCGCAAACGTGATTCTGTCGTTCTCGCCGCAGCAGACCAGCCGTTTAACCAGTGCCGGACTGAACGGCACCTTCACCGTCGAACAGGGATTCGCCCAACTGCTGCAAGGCTCGGGCTTGCAAGTCGTACCGCAGGCGCCGGGCAGTTACATTCTGCAGGCGCTGCCGAACGGCGATTCGCTGGAACTGGCCCCGACCAACATCAATGGGCAATTGGCCAATCCGATGAACCTGGATTACGCCGCCGACGTCGGCTACAGGGCGCAGAACAGCCGGATCGGTACGAAAACCAGCACGCCGCTGTCGGAAACGCCGCGTTCTGTGTCGGTGGTTACCGCAGAGCGCATGAAAGATCAGAAATCTCAGACGCTGACCGAAGTACTCGGCTACGTTCCGGGGATCTTTGCCCCACCGTTTGCCGCCGGCGACAGTCTGGCCGGCGATCTGTTTTTCATTCGCGGTTTCAATGCGACCGATTACGGCTACGGCCTGCTGCGCGATGGCCTACGTGTGCAAGGTAACCGCTATGACACCAGCACCGAGCCTTACGGACTTGAACGAGTGGAGATTTTCCGTGGCCCGTCCTCGCTGCTCTATGGGGAAAACGCACCGGGCGGTCTGGTCAATCTGGTCAGCAAACGCCCGACTGCTGAGCCTCGGGGTGAAGTGCAGCTGGGTTATGGCTCGAACAACCGCCGGCAGATCGGTGTCGATGTGTCGGGCCCCCTGAACGACAGTGGCAACATTCTCGGGCGCGTAGTAATGCTCGGTCGCAAGTCCGACACTCAAACCGATCACGTCCCGGATGACCGTCTCTACATCGCCCCTTCGCTGACCCTGAATTTCGACGATTTCAACACCCTGACCTTGCTGGCCAACTACCAGAAGGATCACACCAATATGGAACTTGGCCTACCGGCCGCAGGGACTTTACTGACAAACCCCAACGGCAAGTTATCCAAAGGCACCCTGCTCGGTGACCCGGACTGGAACACCTTCGAACGGGAAACCTGGAGTACCGGCTACGAGTTCAGCCACTCCTTCAACGATGATTGGCAGTTCCGGCAGAACTCGCGCTACATGCAGTCGCGCATCAACCGCCATGAAACCTGGCCGGGCAACCTCAACAACGCAGGCTTCGGCACGCGCCTGAACATGACTGCGTACGATCGCTTCAACAAATCGATGGTGTATTCGCTGGATAACCAACTGGAAGGCAAATTCCAGGTCGGTGAGCTGGAAAACACCGTGCTGTTCGGCGCCAGCTACGACCGCACTTCGTTCAATCAGGACTGGAATGCCGGCATCGTCGGACCAATCGATATCTACAATCCGGTTTATCTACGCGATCCCACTACCCCGATCGCGGTGCAAAACACTTTGCTCGAGCAGCAGATGAAAGGTGTTTATGCACAGATCCAGAGCAAATATGACCACTGGTTGTTCTTGCTCGGTGGGCGCCAGGACTGGGTCGACAGTGATTTCCGCGACAAAGTGGCCAAGGGCAGCAACATCACTTCCGAGGACAAGAAATTCACCTATCAGGGCGGGGTGATGTACCAGTTCGACAACGGCATGACGCCGTATGTCAGCTATTCCACCTCATTCGTACCGGTGCAGCAGATTTCCAATGCCGGCGCACCGCTCGATCCGATCACCAGCAGCCAATACGAAGTGGGCCTCAAGTACGAACCGATCGGCTGGGATACCGCGTTCACCGCGTCGGTGTATGACCTGCGCAAAAAGGACGACACCTACTTCGACTCGACCACGTCGACCTATCGCCAGGTAGGCGAAAGCCGTTCCAAAGGTGTCGAGCTGGAACTCAACAGCAATCTGACCCAAAACCTCAATGTGACGGCGGCTTACACCTACACCGACGCGCGGATCACCAAGGACGCGGCGACCTCGTTGGTCAAAGGCCACCAGATGACCGGCGTGCCACGTAATCAGGCGTCGGCCTGGGCCAAGTACCGCTTCCTTGATGGCGATTTGAAAGGTTTGTACGTGGGCGGCGGCGTGCGTTACTTCGACAGTGCTTTCGCCTACACCGCGCCTTCTCTGTACGGAAAGCTGGATGCCGGCGACGTCACGTTGGTGGATGCGGCGATCGGCTATCAGATCGACACGCACTGGAGCGTCGACCTGAACGCCAAGAACCTGTTCGACAAGGAATATGTGTCGGGATGCAACGATGCTGGCCGTTGCTACTGGGGTGAAGATCGCACCTTGCTCGGTACGGTGTCTTACAACTGGTGAAACGAAAAGGGGCTGTGGATAAATTGTCCACAGCCCCTTTGGTCATTTACCGATGCAGAAGCTGGAAAAGATCCGCCCAAGCAGGTCATCGGAACTGAAAGCCCCGGTGATTTCCCCCAGCGAGTGCTGCGCCTGACGGAGATCTTCAGCCAGCAGCTCTCCTGCGCCAGCCAACGTCAGTTGCGCACGCCCATGTTCCAGCGCCGCACTGGCGTGGCGCAGGGCCTCAAGATGCCGGCGGCGGGCACTGAAGCTGCTTTCCGAGGTTTGTTCATAGCCCATGCACGCCTTGAGGTGTTCGCGCAGCAGTTCGAGACCATCACCGGCCGATTTCGCACTCAGGCTGATGGTGACATGGCCATCTTCACTGACTTCCAGAGCAATGGCTTCACCCGTCAGGTCGGCCTTGTTGCGGATCAAGGTGACCTTGGCCGGATCCGGGCGGGTTTCGAGGAACTCAGGCCACAGGGCAAACGGGTCTGCCGCCTCCGGAGCGGTGGCATCGACCACCAGCAGCACTCGATCTGCTTCGGTGATCGCTTTCAACGCCCGCTCCACACCGATCTTTTCCACCTGATCGTCGGTATCGCGCAGACCGGCGGTATCCACCACGTGCAACGGCATCCCATCAATGTGGATATGTTCGCGCAAGATGTCCCGGGTGGTGCCAGCAATCTCGGTCACGATCGCCGCTTCGCGCCCGGCCAGGGCATTCAACAGGCTGGACTTGCCGGCATTCGGCCGGCCGGCGATCACCACGGTCATGCCGTCACGCAACAAAGCACCCTGCCCGGCTTCGCGAAGCACTGTGGACAGTTCATCGCGCACTTTGTCGAGCATGCTCAACACGTGGCCATCGGCAAGGAAGTCGATTTCTTCTTCCGGGAAGTCGATGGCGGCTTCGACGTAGATGCGCAACCCGATCAGTTGTTCGGTGAGGTTATGCACACGTTGGGAAAACGCGCCCTGCAGCGAACGCAGGGCATTGCGTGCAGCCTGTGCAGAACTGGCTTCAATCAGGTCGGCGATCGCCTCGGCCTGGGCCAGGTCGAGCTTGTCGTTGAGGAACGCACGTTCGCTGAATTCCCCCGGGCGGGCCAGGCGGCAGCCCAGCTCCAGGCAGCGTTTGAGCAGCATGTCCAGAACGATCGGCCCGCCGTGGCCCTGCAGCTCAAGCACGTCTTCGCCGGTGAATGAGTTCGGTCCCGGGAAATACAGCGCCAGACCTTCGTCCAGCACCTGCTGATCAGCACTGAAAAAAGGACCGTAATGAGCGTAACGCGGTTTCAGTTCGCGGCCGCTGATGGCTTTGGCCGCAACACAGGCCAACGGCCCGGAAATACGGACGATGCCGACACCGCCGCGACCTTGAGCGGTGGCGACAGCGGCGATGGTTTCACGAGGTGCGCTCATAAACCGGAATCCAGACAAAAATGGCAGATAGCAAAACGCCCCACTAGGGGGCGTTTTGAGTGGTGTTATCCACAGAGTAAGTTACGCCTCGGCTTTTTTCGTCGCCGCTTCGATCTTACGCGTGATGTACCACTGTTGTGCAATCGACAGGCAGTTGTTCACAACCCAGTACAGCACCAGACCGGCAGGGAACCACAGGAAGAAGAAGGTGAAGATGATTGGCATCATTTTCATGACCTTCGCCTGCATCGGATCCGGCGGAGTCGGGTTCAGACGCTGCTGGATGAACATGGTCGCGCCCATGATGATCGGCAGGATGAAGAACGGATCCTTGATCGACAGGTCAGTGATCCACAGCATGAACGGCGCCTGGCGCATTTCCACGCTTTCCAGCAGAACCCAGTACAGCGAAAGGAAAACCGGCATCTGCACGAGGATCGGCAAGCAGCCGCCCAGCGGATTGATCTTCTCTTTCTTGTACAGCTCCATCATGGCCTGCGACATTTTCTGCCGGTCATCGCCATGTTGCTCTTTCAGTGCAGCCAGTTTCGGAGCAACGGCACGCATGCGCGCCATGGATTTGTAGCTGGCAGCCGACAGCGGGAAGAAAATCCCTTTGATCAGCATGGTCAGGAAGATGATCGACCAGCCCCAGTTACCCACAATCGCGTGGATGTGTTGCAGCAGCCAGAAGATCGGTTGAGCGATGAACCACAGAATGCCGTAGTCGACCGTCAGTTCCAGACCTGGGGACAACTCTTTCAGCACGGCCTGGCTTTTCGGGCCAGCGTACAGAATGGCGCTGGTTTCAACTTTTGCACCCGGCGCAGCGGTCAGCGAAGGACCGGTGTAACCGATGATGTAGTTGCCTTTGCTGTCTTTACGCGTCTGAACGATGTTGTTTTCGCCCTTCGGCGCAACCCATGCAGTCACGAAGTAGTGTTGCAGCCACGCTACCCAGCCACCGGCGACGGTTTCCTTGAGCTGACCTTTGTCCATGTCTTTCATGGACACTTTCTTGTACGGCTCGGAACTTGTCCACAGGGCGGCGCCCAGGTAAGTCGCGGTGCCGGTTGCAGTGGTCGATGAAGGGTCGGCACTGGCGTCGCGCTTCAACTGGGCGAACATCGAACCGGACCAAGGCTGCGCGCTCTGGTTATCCACAAGGTAGGTCACGGTCACGTCATACAGGCCACGTTTCAGAGTGAAACGCTTGATGTAGTTGACGCCGTCCTTGCTGAACTTCAGGTCGACGACCAGTTGGTCCTGACCGTCAGCCAGTTGATAACTTTTCTTCTCCGAGGAGTAAACCGGACGACCGGCCGGGCTTGCGTCCGGACCGTTGGTGCCGATCAGACCGCTTTGTGCCAGATAAGTACGTTCGCCGCCGTTGTCGAACAGCTGGAACGGAACATCCGGACGGTCCTGACGACGTGGATACAGTGGCAAGGTCAGTTGCGCAACGTCACCGCCCTGTGGATCGATCGCGAGATCGAGCACGTCGGTTTTGACCTGGATCAGATCCTTGCTGGCAGCGACCGGGGTTTCTGCTGGCGCGCTGGTATCGCTGGCGGCACGCGGAATATCGTCACTGGCGGAAGCGTTATTGCCAGGAACGGTGTCCGGCAAACCGGATGCAGTCGTACTGGAAGCAACATTCTGAGTCGGCAGGGCAGCCTGGCCATAGTCCTGGTTCCATTTAAGAACCATAACGTAGGACACGATTGCCAGGGCGACGATCAGGATCGTGCGTTTGATATCCATGATTACTCGGCCATCGAAGAAGAACGGGAGGTAGGGATAGGTGGAACCGGGTCATAACCACCGGGATTCCACGGATGACAGCGACCTAAACGACGAAAGGTCAGCCAGCCACCGCGCAGAAGGCCATGATTTTCGATGGCTTCATACGCGTAGCAGGAACAACTGGGGTAGAAACGACAGTGGCTGGCCATCAGGGGACTAATGGCATAGCGATAAAACTGGATCGGAACGAGGGCCAGTTTACGCATCTGGACTGTCTACCCCTACAGTTTCGGTTTTGACTGCTGGAACTGGCTTGTTACGGGCCAGACGTTTCCAGAGTTTGCCGAAATGCTGAATCAATTCGGGGTTTTCTACGTCGCCCAAACCTTTGCGCGCGACGATAACGATGTCCCAACCGACCAGTGAATCCTGGTGCAGGCGAAACGATTCGCGCATTAGGCGTTTGAGACGATTGCGCTCGACGGAGAGCTTTACGCTCTTTTTCCCGATAACCAGCCCGAGACGGGGGTGATCAAGATCGTTGTTGCGCGCAAGGAGCAGGAGATTTTTCCCCGGAACCTTGCCGGTAGGGGAGTCAAAGACTGCCTTGAAATGCCGGGGGGTAAGCAGACGCTTTTCCCGACTGAAGTCCTGACTCACCTCCAGTGCCGGATTATCAAACTGCCAGACGCGCACGACCTTTGGCGCGGCGACGCGACAGGACGGCACGACCGTTCTTGGTAGCCATGCGAGCACGGAAACCGTGGGTACGAGCGCGTTTGATAGTGCTTGGTTGGAAAGTACGTTTCATGTCGTGTTACCTGGTTCGTCCACAACGGGCCGGAATGGCCCCCGTTTTAAGAGACCGGGGATTCTAGAGAAAGCAAGCCTTCAGGTCAATTTCCAACCAGCGTTTCCTTATAAATAGATCTGGGGACCTTCCAGAATCGAAACCCTGCCTGCCAAACATAAAAATAAAGAAGGGAATTATTTAAAGCTTTTCTGTAAAGCTTGTAAAAGCTAGGGCCGCCACCTTCTGTGGATAACTAGTCTCAGGCCTTATACGGCTTGATGTACAGAGAATGACAACTACGGTGGAAAACAGTGTTCAGCCTGTGCTGCGCTATCGGATAACCTGTGTGTGGAAAGGCGAGTTATGCACAGGCTGGTTATCCACCGAGTTCTACCCCCAGTTGTCCAGTGCCCTCAGAGGCGGTTATCCACAGAGCTTATGCACACACCGTTGGTCGCCTTTTTCCCGCTTAACGCATTGATTAATCATGGTCACCACACAACCTGCATGTGGATAAGTGGACCACTCGCCGCTACAATGGCCGCTTGTTTTTGCCTCACCGGCTTTCAACTTAGGGGATATCCGTGTCAGTGGAACTTTGGCAGCAGTGCGTGGAGCTTTTGCGCGAGGAGCTGCCTGCCCAACAATTCAACACCTGGATCCGTCCACTACAGGTCGAAGCCGAAGGCGACGAGTTGCGCGTCTACGCACCGAACCGTTTTGTGCTGGACTGGGTCAACGAAAAGTACCTGGGTCGCGTCCTTGAACTGCTGGATGAGCATGGCAACGGCATGGCGCCAGCGCTTTCCTTATTAATAGGCAGCAAACGCAGCTCGGCTCCCCGCGCCGCGCCGAATGCACCGTTGGCTGCCGCGCAGGCGTCCCTGGCTCAGGCCAACGCGGCGCCGGCCAGTGCCCCGGCACCTGCGCCAACGCCCGCTCCGGCCAAGCGCTCGACGCAGAAAACCGAAGAAGTCAGTGAAGAGCCGTCCCGCGACAGCTTTGATCCGATGGCCGGTGCGGCCTCGCAGCAGGCCCCGGTTCGCGCCGAACAGCGCACCGTTCAGGTAGAAGGCGCGCTCAAGCACACCAGTTACCTGAACCGCACGTTCACCTTCGAGAACTTCGTGGAAGGCAAGTCCAACCAGCTCGCCCGCGCGGCGGCCTGGCAGGTGGCGGACAATCCCAAGCACGGCTACAACCCGCTGTTCCTTTATGGCGGCGTCGGTCTGGGTAAAACCCACTTGATGCACGCGGTGGGTAACCACCTGTTAAAGAAGAACCCGAATGCCAAGGTCGTGTACCTGCATTCCGAACGCTTTGTGGCCGACATGGTCAAGGCGCTGCAACTGAACGCGATCAACGAGTTCAAGCGCTTCTATCGTTCGGTGGACGCTCTGCTGATCGACGATATTCAGTTCTTCGCCCGCAAAGAGCGTTCCCAGGAAGAGTTTTTCCACACCTTCAACGCCCTGCTTGAAGGTGGTCAGCAGGTCATTCTCACCAGTGACCGCTACCCGAAAGAAATCGAAGGCCTTGAAGAGCGCCTTAAATCCCGCTTCGGCTGGGGCCTGACCGTTGCCGTCGAGCCGCCGGAACTGGAAACCCGCGTGGCGATCTTGATGAAGAAGGCCGACCAGGCCAAAGTCGAGCTGCCACACGATGCGGCGTTCTTCATTGCCCAGCGTATTCGCTCCAACGTCCGTGAGCTGGAAGGTGCGCTGAAACGCGTGATCGCCCACTCGCACTTCATGGGCCGCGACATCACCATCGAGCTGATCCGCGAATCCCTGAAAGACTTGTTGGCGTTGCAGGACAAACTGGTCTCTGTGGATAACATTCAGCGCACTGTCGCCGAGTACTACAAGATCAAGATCTCCGACCTGCTGTCCAAGCGCCGTTCGCGCTCGGTGGCTCGTCCGCGTCAGGTGGCCATGGCCTTGTCCAAGGAGCTGACCAACCACAGTCTGCCGGAAATCGGCGATGTGTTTGGCGGTCGCGACCACACGACGGTGTTGCACGCCTGCCGCAAGATCAACGAACTTAAGGAATCCGACGCGGACATCCGCGAGGACTACAAGAACCTGCTGCGTACACTGACCACTTGATGAACACCAGCGCAGCTTATTAAGGCAAGGGACTAGACCATGCATTTCACCATTCAACGCGAAGCCCTGTTGAAACCCCTGCAACTGGTCGCAGGCGTCGTCGAGCGCCGACAGACCTTGCCGGTACTGTCCAACGTGCTGTTGGTCGTCGATGGCCAGCAACTGTCGCTGACCGGTACCGACCTTGAGGTCGAGCTGGTCGGTCGTGTGCAACTCGAAGAGCCGGCCGAAACAGGTTCCATCACCGTGCCTGCGCGCAAGCTGATGGACATCTGCAAGAGCCTGCCCAACGATGCGCTGATCGATATCAAGGTCGACGAGCAGAAACTGGTGGTGAAGGCCGGCCGCAGCCGCTTCACCCTGTCGACCTTGCCGGCCAACGACTTCCCGACCGTGGAAGAAGGCCCGGGTTCGCTGACCTGCAGCCTGGAGCAGAGCAAACTGCGTCGTCTGATCGAACGCACCAGCTTCGCCATGGCCCAGCAGGACGTGCGTTACTACCTCAACGGCATGCTGCTGGAAGTCTCTGCCGGCGTGATCCGTGCCGTGGCCACCGACGGTCACCGTCTGGCGATGTGCTCGATGCAGGCCGATATCGGTCAGCCGGATCGCCATCAGGTGATCGTGCCGCGCAAAGGTATTCTCGAACTGGCGCGTCTGCTCACCGAGCCGGATGGCAACGTCAGCATCGTTCTCGGCCAGCACCACATTCGCGCCACCACCGGTGAATTCACCTTCACCTCCAAGCTGGTCGACGGCAAATTCCCGGACTACGAGCGCGTACTGCCGAAAGGTGGCGACAAACTGGTATTGGGCGATCGTCAGGCACTGCGTGAAGCCTTCAGCCGTACCGCGATTCTGTCCAACGAGAAATACCGTGGTATCCGTCTGCAACTGGCGAGCGGTCAGTTGAAGATCCAGGCCAACAACCCGGAGCAGGAAGAAGCGGAAGAAGAAGTGGGCGTTGAGTACAACGGTGGCTCGCTGGAAATCGGCTTCAACGTGAGCTATTTGCTCGACGTGCTGGGCGTGATGACCACCGAGCAGGTTCGCCTGATCCTGTCCGACTCCAACAGCAGTGCGCTGGTGCAAGAGTCCGACAATGACGACTCGGCTTACGTTGTCATGCCGATGCGTCTGTAATCAGCTGAACCTGGATGTCCTTAAGTCGCGTTTCGGTCACCGCGGTGCGCAATCTGCACCCGGTGACCTTCTCCCCCTCCCCCCGCATCAACATTCTTTACGGCGCCAACGGCAGCGGCAAAACCAGTGTTCTGGAAGCCATTCATCTGCTGGGGCTTGCCCGTTCGTTTCGTAGCACGCGGCTGTTGCCGGTCATCCAGTACGAGCAACTTGCCTGCACGGTATTCGGGCAGGTCGAGCTGGCCGAGGGTGGGCACAGTGCGTTGGGGATCTCGCGCGATCGTCAGGGCGAGTTCCAGATCCGCATCGACGGCCAGAACGCCCGCAGCGCCGCGCAACTGGCGGAGATCCTGCCGCTGCAGTTGATCAACCCAGACAGCTTCCGCCTGCTCGAAGGCGCGCCGAAGATTCGCCGGCAGTTCCTCGACTGGGGCGTGTTCCACGTCGAGCCGCGGTTCATGGCGACCTGGCAGCGTTTGCAGAAGGCCTTGCGCCAGAGAAACTCCTGGCTGCGGCATGGTACACTTGACGCCGTTTCGCAAGCGGTTTGGGACAGGGAACTGTGCCAGGCTAGCGCTGAAATCGATGAATACCGCCGCGCTTACATCAAAGCCTTGAAACCAGTCTTTGAACAAACCTTGAGCGAACTGGTTGAGCTTGAAGGTTTGACGCTCAGCTATTACCGCGGCTGGGACAAGGACCGGGAACTGAGTGCCGTACTGGCTGGTTCCGTACAACGGGATCAGCAAATGGGTCATACCCAGGCCGGACCGCAACGGGCTGATTTGCGTCTTAGATTGGGCGCACACAACGCCGCGGACATCTTGTCCCGGGGTCAGCAGAAGTTGGTGGTTTGCGCATTGCGGATTGCCCAGGGGCATCTGGTGAGCCAGGCCCGACGCGGTCAGTGTATTTATCTGGTGGATGACTTGCCGTCCGAGCTGGACGAGAGCCACCGTCGCGCGCTGTGCCGCTTGCTGGAAGACTTACGCTGCCAGGTCTTTATCACCTGTGTAGATCACGAATTATTGAGGGAAGGCTGGCAGACGGAAACGCCAGTCGCTCTGTTCCACGTGGAACAGGGCCGTATCACCCAGACCCACGACCATCGGGAGTGAAGGCATTGAGCGAAGAAAATACGTACGACTCAACGAGCATTAAAGTGCTGAAAGGCCTGGATGCCGTACGCAAACGTCCCGGTATGTACATTGGTGACACCGACGATGGCAGCGGTCTGCACCACATGGTGTTCGAAGTGGTCGACAACTCGATCGACGAAGCCCTCGCCGGCCACTGCGACGACATCAGCATCATTATCCACCCGGATGAGTCCATCACCGTTAAAGACAACGGCCGTGGCATCCCGGTAGACGTGCACAAAGAGGAAGGTGTTTCCGCCGCCGAGGTCATCATGACCGTCCTCCACGCTGGCGGTAAGTTCGACGACAACTCCTACAAGGTATCCGGCGGTTTGCACGGCGTAGGTGTGTCGGTTGTGAACGCCCTGTCCGAAGAACTGGTACTGACCGTGCGCCGCAGCGGCAAGATCTGGGAACAGACCTACGTTCACGGCGTACCTCAGGCGCCGATGGCCATCGTTGGCGACAGCGAGACCACCGGTACCCAGATCCACTTCAAGGCTTCCAGCGAAACCTTCAAGAACATTCACTTCAGCTGGGACATCCTGGCCAAGCGCATTCGTGAACTGTCCTTCCTCAACTCCGGTGTCGGCATCGTCCTCAAGGACGAGCGCAGCGGCAAGGAAGAGCTGTTCAAGTACGAAGGCGGCCTGCGTGCGTTCGTTGAATACCTGAACACCAACAAGACTGCGGTCAACCAGGTGTTCCACTTCAACATTCAGCGTGAAGACGGCATCGGCGTGGAAATCGCCCTGCAGTGGAACGACAGCTTCAACGAGAACCTGTTGTGCTTCACCAACAACATTCCGCAGCGCGACGGCGGCACCCACCTGGTGGGCTTCCGTTCGGCCCTGACGCGTAACCTGAACAACTACATCGAGCAGGAAGGTCTGGCGAAGAAGCACAAAGTCGCCACCACCGGTGACGATGCCCGTGAAGGCCTGACCGCGATCATCTCGGTAAAAGTGCCGGATCCGAAGTTCAGTTCGCAGACCAAAGACAAGCTGGTGTCTTCCGAAGTGAAGACCGCGGTCGAGCAGGAGATGGGCAAGTACTTCTCCGACTTCCTGCTGGAAAACCCGAACGAAGCCAAGCTGGTCGTCGGCAAGATGATCGACGCGGCCCGTGCCCGTGAAGCGGCGCGAAAAGCCCGTGAGATGACCCGCCGCAAAGGCGCGCTGGACATCGCCGGCCTGCCGGGCAAGCTCGCTGACTGCCAGGAAAAAGACCCGGCACTGTCAGAACTGTACCTCGTGGAAGGTGACTCCGCGGGCGGCTCTGCCAAGCAGGGACGTAACCGCAAGACCCAGGCGATCCTGCCGCTGAAGGGCAAGATCCTCAACGTCGAGAAGGCACGCTTCGACAAGATGATCTCGTCCCAGGAAGTGGGCACGCTGATCACCGCGCTGGGCTGCGGCATTGGTCGCGAAGAGTACAACATCGACAAGCTGCGTTATCACAACATCATCATCATGACCGATGCTGACGTCGACGGTTCGCACATCCGTACCCTGCTGCTGACGTTCTTCTTCCGTCAGTTGCCGGAGCTGATCGAGCGTGGCTACATCTACATCGCCCAGCCGCCGCTGTACAAGGTCAAGAAAGGCAAGCAAGAGCAATACATCAAAGACGACGACGCCATGGAAGAGTACATGACGCAGTCGGCCCTGGAAGATGCGAGCCTGCACCTGAACGAAGAAGCCCCGGGCATTTCCGGTGAAGCGCTCGAGCGTCTGGTTAACGACTTCCGCATGGTGATGAAGACCCTCAAGCGTCTGTCGCGCCTGTATCCGCAGGAGCTGACCGAGCACTTCATCTACCTGCCGGCCGTCAGCCTGGAAATGCTCGGCGACCACGCCAAGATGCAGGACTGGCTGGCCCAGTACGAAGTCCGTCTGCGCACCGTCGAGAAGTCGGGCCTGGTCTACAAGGCCAGCCTGCGTGAAGACCGTGAACGTGGCGTGTGGTTGCCGGAGGTCGAACTGATCTCCCACGGCCTGTCGAACTACGTCACCTTCAACCGCGACTTCTTCGGCAGCAATGACTACAAGACCGTCGTCACCCTCGGCGCTCAACTGAGCACCCTGCTCGACGAAGGCGCGTACATCCAGCGCGGCGAGCGCAAGAAAGCGGTCACTGAGTTCAAGGAAGCCCTCGACTGGCTGATGGCTGAAAGCACCAAGCGCCACACCATTCAGCGATACAAAGGTCTGGGCGAAATGAACCCGGATCAGCTGTGGGAAACCACCATGGACCCAAGCGTGCGTCGCATGCTGAAAGTCACCATCGAAGACGCCATTGGCGCAGACCAGATCTTCAACACCCTGATGGGTGATGCGGTCGAACCTCGCCGTGACTTCATCGAGAGCAATGCTTTGGCGGTGTCCAACCTGGATTTCTGATCCTGTGTAGGCAACGCCCGCTAAAGAAAACCCCGGCCTGTGTGCCGGGGTTTTTTTATTTCTGCGGCGACCTGGGCACCGCGTAGAGCATCAAGAATACCAACGGCTCAAAGTGCCTGGCTTGCCGCTCAATTCGCCCTGCACGGTGGTCAGCATATCGATCATGCGTGATCGGAACGTATGGTGTTGCGCCAGCGTCGCCAATCCCTGCTGGGCGATCGCCTTGCGCTCTTCTTCGTGCGCGAGGTAATAGCTGCAGATCTCCATCAAGTCCTGAGTGTCGCGGAAAATCACCAGGTCTTTGCCATCGATAAAGAGTTTGTGCAGATCCGGTTTGTCATTGGTGACAAGAAAAGCACCGCAACTGAGCACATCGAAGACGCGCATCGGCAACCCGGATTCCACGAATGAGCGCGTGAGATTCAGATTGATCCTGGAGCGTTGGAATATCTTTGGCATCTGGCTGAAGTGATCAACATGCCCAACGTAACAATGGATCTTGTCTTGCCACTCTTCGTTGCCATACACACGAATGGAAAAATCGGCCTCAAGGCGCTGGATCAGACCAATGCGTTCCTGCCATGAATGTTCCCGACCCAGCAAATAAGCGGTCTTTTCCGCGACCGAGAGATAGTGATCTCCAGCAAGTTGATAGCCCGATTCACGTTTGAATGCGCTGATCAGATCATCATCAATCTGCTTGGTCAGATGTACGAATCCTTCGGATCGGTCCAATGAGTCGATCAGCCGAGCGCCCCGCTGCCGGGTGGCTGCCGACAGGCGGGGCAGAATTGAAGTTCGATATTCGGTCCGGGTCAGGTTGGCGACAAAGCTGATGTCGTGGGCAAAGCCGAGGTCAGGTTCTTGTACCTGGAATTGTCTGATGCGTTCCAGGTTGGCAGCAACGGGCAGATGGTAGACCTGTCGAACCCCACTGTTCCTCAGCCTGAGCGCGACGGCGACATCATATATAAAGGTGAAGGTATGCGGGTTGTTGATGGCTTTGTCATAGATGGGATAGCAAGGCGTGTCGATCACCCAAGCCAGATAGGGGATTTGCAGGAGTTCGCAAACCTCGGAGATGTACTGATTGAAGTTGATCGTCAGCACGTAGTCCGGCCGCGTGTTCATCAGCGCCATGACGTTTTCTTCGGTCAGAGGCAGAAAGGTCACTGAGAAACCCAGCATCCGCAAGGCATCGACACAGTCCCGGGAGATGACCACATGTTCGAACACCACGAAGGTGGCAGCATTGGGAGCGGGGGCTATTTTCACGGTCAATTCCCTGACATTTATTCCATGAGATCTTGATGGCAAAGCCTCAACGGCTTCCGGTAATTGTTCCTAATTACTCACCTATAGGCCAGACGTCCATGGGTCAATGCGTTGCCCCTGCTGTTGGGGAGCTCGTTTTTTATCATCATCGCTGGTTGCCGCGTGGCTGCCCGTATCTTTCCCCTACTTTGGTCTGTGGCTGCTGACCTGTTTTGTTCCGCAGAGTTGGTTTGCCTGGAAACTGATAGGGCTGGCTAACAGTAATACGACCGTGCGCTTGCTGGCGCTGACCTTTCATTGATCACGGCAGGCCAACGCATTCCGTTGGCCTGCGCTCTTCACTCGCTCGTTGTTGCGACACTTTCCAACCGATACCCATACCCATAAATCGTCAGCAACTGCCATCCACGCTCCGCCGTCAGCCCCAACTTGTTGCGCAGACGGTAGATGTGCGTATCCAGCGGTCGCGAAGAGACCACCTCTTCATGGGGCCAGAACCGTTCATATAGGTATTCGCGCGACAGCGGCCGCCCCAGGTTACTGAACAGGCACCGTGCCAAGCGATATTCACGCTCCGTCATGACCACGGCCTTACCCTTGCGGGTAACGGTCAGTTCAGCGTCGTCGAAGGTCAGGTCATTGAAGCTCAGCACTTCGGTGGCGGTACTGCGCTGCTGGCTGTGCCGGCGCAGTACGGCGGCGACTCGAGCTTTCAATTCATTGGGACGGAACGGTTTGCTCACGTAATCATCGGCGCCAGCGTTCAAGGCCTGGACGATATCGCTCTCGCCATCGCGACTGGTCAGCATGATCGCCGCCGGCGGTGCTTCCATGTGTTCACGGGTCCAGCGCAGCAGGGCCAGGCCGGTCAGGTCGGGCAATTGCCAGTCGAGGATCAGCAGGTCGAACGTGTCCCGGCGCAATTGACGCAGCAAGTCTTCACCGCGCTCGAAGCTGTGCAGTGACCATGGCTGCTCGCCGGCATCGGCCATTTGCTGCAGGGTTTGCTCGACCCGGCGCAGTTCGGCGGGTTCATCGTCCAGTATCGCAACGCGCATACGCGTGGGTTCCTTGTTGCTTGGGCAGTGGCCGATAACCTTAGCGGCTTGGCCTTTGCGGTGAAAGTAAGCCGTCCGCCGTCGATCGACGTCCGCTATGATTGTTCGGATCTACGTCCTCAGACCTGTGGCTCATGAAACCATTCACTGCCCCCTGCCCTGTTTGCCATGAATAACCCGCGCCGGCGCGAAAGCCGCGAGCCGAGTCAGGTCCAGCGCCTGTTTCGGCGGCTGGTACGTGAGTGGTTGTGGATAAGTCTAGTGCTGTTGCCGCTGACTGCGCTGTTGTCGTATCGCGCCCAGATCAACCTGCACGATGCGGTACCGGCCTGGAGCGCGCTGCTCTCGGTGGGGTTGGTGGCGTGCGTGCTCGGTTTGCTGCTGTGGCGCCCGCGCTGGGCGATCTGGGTGACGCTGGGCGGGGTGGCGTGCGTGTTGCTGACCAGCGCCGGGTTGGCGGAAATCCGGCACTGGTGGTCACCGACCCCGGCGGCGCTCGGCATGTTGTTCGGCTATCTGATCTGGAACTGGCGGCGCTTGAGCGTGGTGCTGACGTATTTTGGCTGGGAGCTGGCGCGGCTGGACCGCGAGCCGAAAGTGTTCCCGGAACGTCGCCGCGCGCAATTCACCAGCGCTGACCAGTTACAGGGGCAGATCATGGCGCTGGAACAGGCCATGAGCCGCACCCGCGATACCCGGCGTTTCATTGCCGATGGTCTGGAATACCTGCCGGTGGCGACACTGATCAGCGATCCGAAGGGGCAGATCCTGCTGGGCAACCGTAAGGCTCGTGTTCTGTTCGATCACCCGCTGGTAGGTGACGATGTGCTCGAACAACTGGCCCGTCTTGGCTACCCGGAGTTGTCCACAGTACCGCGCCCGGCGTTGTCTGCCCTGGCGCTGCTGGAGTTTCGCGATCACAAGGAGCGCAGCCTGCGTCTGGAACGCGCGGCATTGTTGCCGGTGGATGGAGATACGCCGATCGGCTGGCTGCTGAGCCTCACGGACCTGAGCGCCGAACGCGCCGCCGAAGAACAACGCGGCGTGTTGCTGCGGTTTCTCTCCCACGATCTGCGTGCCCCGCATTCGGCAATCCTCGCTCTGCTCGATGTGCACCGTCATCAGGCCGGAGCGGACTCTCCCCTGTTCGAACAGATCGAGCGCCAGGTGCGCCGTGCGCTGGATCTGACCGATGGCTTCGTGTTGCTGGCGCGAGCGGAATCCGAAGCCTATCAATTCCAGCCCAGCCTGTTCGCGATGCTGGTGCTGGACGTACTGGACCAGGCCTTGCCCATTGCCCAGCAGAAAAACATCCAGCTGTTGCATGACATGGATGAGCCATCCCAGGAGCGACTGATCAATGCCGACCAAGGCCTGCTGACCCGCGCCTTGTTCAATCTGCTGGAAAACGCGATCAAGTACAGCCCGCCCGGGACCACGATTCAGTTGAGCGTCCGTTGCCAGGACGAGTGGCTGTGCTGTGATTTGACCGATCAGGGCAAAGGCATCGCCGCCGAAGAACTCCCAGATCTGTTTACCCAGTACCGCCGCTTTTCATCGGCGCAGGGAATCGATGGCGTCGGCCTGGGGCTGTCGATGGTCAAAGCCGTGATCGATCATCACGGCGGCAGTATCGAGTGTCAGAGCGTGGTCAATCAGGGCACGACCTTCCGGCTTCGAATACCACTGATTGCCGAATGATCGGGCACAAAAAAACCGGCTATATCAGCCGGTTTTTTTACTTCCGAAAAAAACTTATGCACGTTTTGCGGCGTTTTATTAGCTTGAGAAATATATAAGTAAATCAATCAGTTACTTTTAATATTCAGGCTTTTTCAACAAAACCGTACACAGGTTATCCACAAAAATCAGACAGCCATCTGATCATTTGCCGCCGGGGCCTGTTGCGCCGGCGGCAGGGAACCCATTTCGCGCTGAGCCTGCTCGTTCCAGGCTTGCACGCGGTCGTTCAGATCGGCGATGGCGCGTGGCCCAGTGCCTTCGGCGTACATCGGCTCGCCTATGACCACGGTGATCACGCCCGGCTGTTTGCCCCAGCCGATTTTCGGCCAGAACTTGCCGGCATTGTGTGCAATCGGCAGCACCGGAAGCGCCGCATTCACCGCCAACGCGCTGCCACTGCGGGAAAACTTGCCGACGGTGCCGTAAGGAACGCGGGTGCCTTCAGGGAAGATCAATACCCAGACGTTATCCTTGAGCAGTTCATCGCCTTTGGCCGCGACTTGCTTGAGCGCGGCTTTCGGGTTGTCGCGGTCAATCGCGATCGGCCGCAACATGGCCATCGCCCAGCCGAAGAACGGCACGTACAGCAATTCGCGCTTGAGCACCTGGCTCAAGGGCGAGAAATAAGCGGAGAGAAAGAACGTCTCCCAGGTGCTCTGGTGGTTCGACTGAATCACGCAGGGCCGGTCCGGCACGTTGTGCGCGCCTTTGACCTCATAACGAATGCCGAGAAACACCTTGGTCAACCACAAGGCGCAACGGCACCAGTAGACATTGATAAAACGATAACGCGCCTTGAACGGCAGAAAGGGCGCGATAAAAAAGCTCAGGCTGCACCACAGCAAGGCAGTGGTGCCCAGCAGCAGGTAAAAGAGAAAAATTCTGATGGCCTGCAGTATCGACATGGCGACGTTTACCGTTACGGGCACTGCCCGACTGTTCAAGCGCACTCCCGATCAATCCCTGGTCAGGAACTTCAGAAGCACTCTAGTTGTGGATAAGTTCTGCGGCAATCGCCGCCAGATCGTCAAAAATCAGGGTGCCAACCGGCAGGTTTTTACTCTGAGTCTTTTCGCCTTTCCCGGTCTTTACCAAAACGGGCTGTGAATCGACGGCTTTGGCGGCCTCCAGGTCACCAAGGCTGTCGCCGACGAACCAGACATTCGTCAGCGCCACGTTGTAATGCGCCGCGATGGTTTTCAACATGCCCGGTCTCGGCTTGCGGCAATCGCAGCCTTCATCCGGCCCATGCGGGCAGTAAACGATCAGCCCGACCTCACCGCCCTGCTCCGCCACCAGCGTGCGCAAGCGCGCGTGCATGGCGTCGAGGGTGGCGAGGTCGTAGTAGCCGCGAGCAATGCCCGACTGATTGGTAGCCACTGCCACCGTCCAGCCGGCCTTGCTCAACTGCGCAATCGCCTCGATCGAGCCGGGCAGCGGAATCCACTCCTCCACCGACTTGATGTAAGCGTCGGAGTCGTAATTGATCACTCCGTCCCGATCGAGAATCAGCAGTTTCAACAGCAGTCCCTCAACCCAGCAGCGAAATGTCGGCAACACCGAGGAACAGGCCACGCAGACGCGCCAGCAGCGCGTAGCGGTTGGCCCGGACCTTGGCGTCTTCGGCATTGACCATGACGGCGTCGAAGAACGCGTCTACCGGCTCGCGCAGGGCAGCCAGACGCGCCAGCGATTCGTTGTACTGACGTGCTGCGGCCATTGGTTGCACCGCCTGATCCGCTTGCTGGATCGCCGAGTACAGCGAGAACTCGTTGGCGTTGTCGAAATACTTGGCTTCGACCACGGTCGGCACCGAGCCTTCCACCTTGCTCAGCAGGTTCGATACACGCTTGTTGACCGCCGCCAGCGCTGCCGCTTCCGGCAGTTTGCGGAAGGCTTGCACCGCTTGTACACGCTGGTCGAAGTCCAGCGCCGAACCCGGCTTCAAGGCACGCACCGACAGGTAAGTCGCGACATCCACGCCTTCGTCTTCGTAACGCGCACGCAGACGGTCGAAGATGAATTCCAGTACCGAATCGGACAGACCGGCAGCCTTGACCTTGGCACCGAACGCGGCCACGGCGAAATTCACAGCATCGTTCAGATCGAGGTCGAGTTTTTTCTCGATCAGGATGCGCAGCACACCCAGTGCCGCACGGCGCAGGGCATACGGGTCCTTGCTGCCGGTTGGCAGCATGCCGATACCGAAGATACCGACCAGGGTGTCGAGCTTGTCGGCGATCGCGACGGCCGCACCGGTCAGGGTCGCCGGCAGTTCGGCACCGGCACCGCGTGGCATGTACTGCTCGTTGAGCGCCAGCGCGACGTCTTCCGGCTCGCCGTCATTGAGGGCGTAGTAGTAACCGGCGACACCCTGCATCTCCGGGAACTCGCCGACCATTTCGGTGGACAGGTCGCACTTCGACAGCAGGCCTGCGCGGGCCGCCCACGAGGCGTTGCCGCCAATGCGCGCGGCGATGTACGCCGCCAGTTTCGAAACGCGCTCGGCCTTGTCGTAGACGCTGCCGAGCTTTTCCTGGAACACCACGTTCTGCAGGCGCAGGTTGAAGTCTTCGAGCTTCTGCTTCTTGTCTTGCTTGAAGAAGAACTCGGCGTCGGTCAGGCGTGGGCGAACCACTTTCTCGTTACCGGCGATGATCTGCTGCGGGTCTTTGCTTTCGATGTTGGCGACGGTGATGAACCGTGGCAGCAACTTGCCGTCGGCATCCAGCAGGCAGAAGTACTTCTGGTTGTCCTGCATGGTGGTGATCAGCGCTTCCTGCGGCACGTCGAGGAAGCGTTCCTCGAACGAGCACACCAGCGGCACCGGCCATTCAACCAGCGCGGTCACTTCGTCGAGCAGTGCCGGCGGCACGATTGCCGTGCCTTCCTGACGGGTGGCCAGCTCTTCGGTGCGCTTGCTGATGATCTCGCGACGCTCGTTGGCGTCGGCCAGGACATAAGCGGCGCGCAGGTCGGCCAGATAGCTCGATGGCGAACCGATGCGCACGCTTTCCGGGTGGTGGAAGCGGTGACCACGGGAATCACGGCCAGCCTTCTGGGCGAGGATGGTGCAGTCGATGACCTGGTCACCGAGCAGCATCACCAGCCATTGGGTCGGACGCACGAACTCTTCCTTGCGCGCACCCCAACGCATGCGTTTCGGGATCGGCAGGTCGTTCAGCGAATCTTCGACGATGGTCGGCAGCAGGCTCGCGGTCGGTTTGCCGGCGATGTTCTGGCTGTAGCGCAGTTTCGGACCGCTCTGGTCGATTTCGCTCAGCTCGACGCCACACTTCTTGGCAAAACCCAGGGCAGCCTGAGTCGGGTTGCCTTCGGCATCGAACGCCGCCTGACGCGGCGGGCCGTCGAGGTTGATGCTGCGATCCGGTTGCTGGGTGGCCAGCGCAGTGATCAGCACAGCCAGACGACGCGGTGCGGCGTAGACGGTTTTGCTCTCGTAGCTCAGGCCGGCGGCTTGCAGGCCCTTGTCGATGCCGGCGAGGAACGCTTCAGCCAGGGTGTTCAGGGCTTTGGGTGGCAGTTCTTCGGTGCCCAGTTCAACCAGAAAATCTTGCGCACTCATTGTGCAGCCTCCAGCTTGGCCAGTACTTCGTCACGCAGGTCCGGGGTCGCCATCGGGAAGCCCAGCTTGGCGCGGGCCAGCAGGTAGGCTTGCGCAACGGAACGCGCCAGGGTGCGTACGCGCAGAATGTATTGCTGACGCGCGGTCACCGAGATCGCCCGGCGCGCATCCAGCAGGTTGAAGGTGTGCGACGCCTTCAGAACCATTTCGTAGCTCGGCAGCGGCAGCGGCTGGTCGAGTTCGATCAGGCGCTTGGCTTCGCTTTCATAGAAGTCGAACAGTTCGAACAGTTTGTCGACGTTGGCGTGTTCGAAGTTGTAGGTGGACTGCTCCACTTCGTTCTGGTGGAACACGTCGCCGTAGGTCACCTTGCCGAACGGACCGTCAGCCCAGACCAGGTCGTAGACCGAGTCCACGCCTTGCAGGTACATGGCCAGACGCTCCAGACCGTAGGTGATCTCACCGGTGACCGGGTAGCACTCGATGCCGCCCGCCTGCTGGAAGTAGGTGAACTGGGTCACTTCCATGCCGTTGAGCCAGACTTCCCAGCCCAGACCCCAGGCGCCGAGGGTCGGCGATTCCCAGTTGTCTTCGACGAAGCGAATGTCGTGGACCAGCGGGTCCAGGCCGACATGCTTGAGGGAGCCCAGGTACAGTTCCTGGAAGTTGTCCGGGTTCGGCTTCAGGACTACCTGGAACTGATAGTAGTGCTGCAGACGGTTCGGGTTTTCGCCGTAACGGCCGTCAGTCGGACGGCGGCTTGGCTGCACGTACGCGGCGTTCCAGGTTTCCGGGCCGATGGCGCGCAGGAAGGTCGCGGTGTGGAAAGTGCCGGCGCCTACTTCCATATCGTAGGGCTGAAGTACCACACAACCTTGCTCGGCCCAGTATTGCTGGAGCGCGAGGATCAAGTCTTGGAAGGTACGCACGGCTGGCGTAGGCTGGCTCACGAAATTCACCTGTTTCTTGGGCTGCGATTTAAAGAGCGGGAGTATACCCGATTCAGTCGCACCTCCACCCCCTGGAGCCTTATGCCACGCTGCTTTTGGTGTACCGAAGATCCGCTGTACATGGCTTATCACGATCAGGAGTGGGGCACGCCGCTACGCGATGCGCAGGGTTTGTTCGAGTTGCTTTTGCTCGAAGGGTTCCAGGCCGGGCTGTCGTGGATCACCGTGCTGCGCAAGCGCGAGCGCTACCGCGAGGTGTTGTACGGCTTCGACGTGCAGCGTGTGGCGCAGATGAGTGACGCGGAAATCGCCGAACTGATGCTCGATCCGGGGATCATCCGAAACCGTCTCAAACTCAATGCCGCCCGCCGTAATGCGCAAGCCTGGCTGGCGCTGGAAGACCCGGTGGCATTCCTCTGGTCGTTCGTCGGCGGCCAGCCGATCATCAATCATTTCAAGGATCGCAGCGAAGTCCCGGCGATCACCCCCGAAGCGCTGGCGATGAGCAAAGCCCTGAAAAAGGCCGGTTTCACCTTCGTCGGCCCGACCATTTGCTACGCGCTGATGCAGGCCTCGGGCATGGTCATGGATCACACCCAGGACTGCGACCGCTACGCGCAGCTCGTCAACGGCGGTTAGAATGGCCGCCTCGCGCACAGCACAAGATCAGGAGTGACCTGTGGAAAAGTTTAAAGGCGCCTTGCTGGTAGGCGCTCTGCGGCTGTTTGCCCTGCTGCCATGGCGGGCTGTACAGGCCGTGGGTTCGGCCATCGGCTGGATCATGTGGAAAACCCCCAACCGTTCCCGCGACGTGGTGCGGATCAACCTCGCCAAATGTTTTCCACAGATGGACCCGGCCGAGCGCGAGCGTCTGGTCGGCCAGAGCCTCAAAGACATCGGCAAGTCCCTGACCGAAAGCGCCTGCGCGTGGATCTGGCCGGCGCAGCGCTCGATCGATCTGGTGCGCGAAGTCGAAGGACTCGACATCCTCAAGGATGCGCTGGCCTCGGGCAAAGGCGTGGTCGGCATCACCAGCCACCTGGGCAACTGGGAAGTGCTCAACCATTTCTATTGCAGCCAGTGCAAACCGATCATTTTCTACCGTCCGCCGAAGCTCAAGGCGGTGGATGAATTGCTGCGCAAACAACGCGTGCAACTGGGCAACAAAGTCGCCGCGTCGACCAAGGAAGGCATCCTCAGCGTCATCAAGGAAGTGCGCAAGGGTGGTGCAGTGGGCATCCCCGCTGACCCGGAACCGGCCGAATCCGCCGGGATCTTTGTGCCGTTCTTCGCGACTCAGGCGCTGACCAGCAAATTCGTACCGAACATGCTCGCCGGCGGCAAAGCGGTCGGGGTGTTCCTTCATGCCCTGCGCCTGCCGGACGGTTCCGGATACAAAGTGATCCTCGAGGCGGCGCCAGAGGCCATGTACAGCACCGATACCGCAGAGTCCTGCGCGGCGATGAGCAAAGTGGTCGAGCGCTATGTGGCGGCGTATCCGAGCCAGTACATGTGGAGCATGAAGCGCTTCAAGAAACGTCCGCCGGGCGAAGAGCGCTGGTACTGACCCACTTGGCACACTCTGTGGATAACTTGTAGGAGCTGCCGCAGGCTGCGATCTTTTGATCTGGCTTCTGCGGTTATCCACACCCCGTTCATCGAAGGGCGCAGAAAGATGTCCGAACAACGCAAATCATTCCGCATCAAGATCACCCACGACAGCTTCGGCGAATGCCTCGGGCAGACCCGCAATTTGACGCCTGTCGGGGTATATGTGCAGCATCCGCGCCTGGCGTCGCTGCCCAAGGGCGCGGTGGTTTATGGTCAGGTGCAGGGTTTACCCACAGGCGCGCCGCGGGTGCGGATGGAAGTGGTGGCGGTGGATGCCGAGGGCATCGGCCTGCGCTATTTGTGAATAACGTCCGCTGACTTATTGCGCCTGACGGTCGAGCTTCTTCAGAAACACCGTCATTTCCTTTTCCGCTTGCTTGTCGCCATGGGCGCGGGCGGCGTCCAGACCCTGTTCCCATGCCTGGCGCGCGGCGGCGTGATCGCCCAGCGCCTGCTGCGCCTTGCCCAGCAGTTTCCACGCGGCCGAGTACTTCGGATCGAAGGCTACGCAGTGCTGAAAATGCTCGGCTGCCTTGGCGTTCTCCCCCAGGTCCAGATAACCCTTGCCCAGGCCGAAGCGCAGCAAGGCGTTATCCACACCCTTGGCGAGCATTTTTTCCAGGGATTCGAGCATCGGTGGATTCCTTTTCTGCTGTGTCAGGGAAGATCTGTGGCGCTGCAATCGCTGGCTTGCCAGCTATGTGGCCAATGAAGACACCGCTCATTCAGGATCAGAAGAAGCTCAGCCCCACATGAAACAGCTTCTCCACATCGCGAATATGCTTTTTATCCACAAGAAACAGAATCACATGGTCGCCGGTTTCGATCACCGTGTCGTCATGGGCGATGATCACTTCTTCGTTGCGAATGATCGCGCCAATCGTGCTGCCCGGCGGCAGGCCGATTTTTTCGATGGGCCGGCCGATGACCTTGCTCGACTTCGCATCACCGTGGGCAATCGCCTCGATGGCCTCCGCCGCGCCCCGACGCAATGAGTGCACGCTGACGATGTCGCCACGGCGTACGTGAGCGAGCAAGGTGCCGATGGTCGCCAGTTGTGGGCTGATGGCGATGTCGATATCGCCGCCCTGAATCAGATCGACGTAGGCCGGGTTGTTGATGATCGTCATGACCTTCTTCGCCCCCAGCCGTTTGGCCAGCAGCGACGACATGATGTTGGCTTCGTCATCGTTGGTCAGCGCGAGGAAGATGTCGGCGTCGGCAATGTTCTCTTCCAGCAGCAGGTCGCGGTCCGACGCGCTGCCCTGCAGCACCACGGTGCTGTCGAGGGTGTCGGAGAGATAACGGCAGCGTGCCGGGTTCATCTCGATGATCTTCACTTGGTAGCGGCTTTCGATGGCCTCGGCCAGGCGTTCACCGATCTGCCCGCCGCCGGCGATGACGATGCGCTTGTAGGTTTCGTCGAGGCGGCGCATTTCGCTCATCACTGCGCGAATATTCTCACGGGCGGCGATGAAGAAGACTTCGTCATCGGCCTCGATCACCGTATCGCCCTGGGGCAGGATCGGCCGGTCGCGGCGGAAAATCGCCGCGACACGCGTCTCGACATTCGGCATGTGCTCACGCAACTGACGCAGTTGCTGACCCACCAGCGGCCCGCCGTAATACGCGCGCACCGCCACCAGTTGCGCCTGGCCTTCGGCGAAGTCGATCACTTGCAGCGCGCCCGGATGCTGGATCAGGCGCTTGATGTAGTTGGTCACCACTTGCTCGGGGCTGATCAGCACGTCGACCGGAATCGCTTCGTTCTGGAACAGCTGTTCCTCGCGATTGAGGTAGGACGCCTCGCGCACCCGGGCGATCTTGGTCGGGGTGTGGAACAGGGTGTGGGCGACCTGGCAGGCGACCATGTTGGTCTCGTCGCTGTTGGTCACCGCCACCAGCATGTCGGCATCATCGGCGCCGGCCTGACGCAGCACCGACGGCAGCGAGCCGCGGCCCTGAATGGTGCGGATGTCGAGGCGATCACCGAGGTCGCGCAGGCGTTCGCCGTCGGTGTCGACCACGGTGATGTCGTTGGCTTCGCTCGCCAGGTGTTCGGCCAGCGAACCGCCGACCTGTCCCGCACCGAGGATGATGATTTTCATCCAGTCACTCCGTTGAATCCGTTTAGCCGCGCGCGGCAGCGATCTTGATCAGCTTGGCGTAGTAGAACCCGTCATGGCCGCCCTGCTGGGCCAGCAATTGGCGACCATGGGGTTGTTTGATCCCGGCGGCAGTCGCCAGATCCAGTTCGCGGGCACCCGGCGTGCGCTCGAGGAACGCGGCAATGACCTCGGTGTTCTCGGTAGGCAAGGTCGAGCAGGTGGCGTACAGCAGGATCCCGCCCACTTCGAGGGTTTTCCACAGCGCGTCGAGCAACTCGCCTTGCAGTTGCGCGAGGGCGACGATGTCGTCCGGCTGACGGGTCAGCTTGATGTCCGGATGGCGGCGGATCACCCCGGTGGCCGAGCACGGCGCATCGAGCAGGATGCGCTGGAACGGTTTGCCGTCCCACCACGCTGCGGTATCGCGACCGTCGGCAGCGATCAGTTCGGCGCTCAGGCCCAGTCGCTCAAGGTTTTCCTTTACGCGCACCAGACGCTTGGCTTCCAGGTCCACTGCCACCACGCCGGCCAGCGCCGGTTCGGCCTCGAGGATGTGGCAGGTCTTGCCGCCCGGCGCGCAGCAGGCGTCGAGCACGCGCTGACCCGGCGCCAGATCGAGCAGATCGGCGGCCAGTTGCGCGGCTTCGTCCTGCACGCTGATCCAGCCTTCGGCAAAACCCGGCAGGCTGCGCACGTCGGCGGCGGCGTCGAGGACGATGCCGTCGCGGCTGTAGACACACGGCGTGGCGGCGATGCCGGCCTCGCTGAGCAAGCCGAGGTAGGCGTCGCGGCTGTGATGGCGGCGGTTGACCCGCAGGATCATCGGCGGATGCGCGTTATTCGCGGCGCAGATCGCTTCCCATTGCTCCGGCCAGAAGGCCTTCAGGGATTTTTGCAGCCAGCGCGGGTGAGCAGTGCGTACCACCGGGTCGCGCTCCAGCTCGGCGAAAATCGTCTCGCTTTCACGCTGGGCGTTGCGCAGCACGGCGTTGAGCAAACCCTTGGCCCACGGTTTTTTCAGCTTGTCGGCGCAACCGACGGTTTCGCCGATGGCAGCGTGCGGCGGCACACGGGTGTAGAGCAACTGATAGAGGCCGACCAGCAGCAACGCCTCGACATCGGCGTCAGCCGCCTTGAACGGCTTTTGCAGCAGCTTTTCGGCCAGTGCCGACAGGCGTGGCTGCCAGCGTGCGGTGCCGAACGCGAGATCCTGGGTGAAACCGCGATCACGGTCTTCGACCTTGTCCAGTTGCGTCGGCAGCGAACTGTTCAGCGAAGCCTTGCCGCTGAGGACGGCGGCGAGTGCCTTGGCGGCGGCCAGACGCGGATTCATTGCGCGTCCACCGCTGCACCCAACACGGTGCCGACGGCGAATTTCTCACGGCGGCTGTTGAACAGGTCGCTGAAGTTCAGCGCCTTGCCGCCGGGCAATTGCAGGCGTGTCAGGCACAGCGCCTGCTCGCCGCACGCGACGATCAAGCCGTCCTTGCTGGCGCTGAGCACTTCGCCCGGCGCGCCTTTGCCTTCGGCCAGTGTCGCCGCCAGCACTTTCAGCGCTTCGCCATTGAGGGTGCTGTGGGTGATCGGCCACGGGTTGAACGCACGCACCAGACGCTCCAGCTCGACAGCCGGGCGGCTCCAGTCGATGCGTGCTTCGTCCTTATTCAATTTGTGCGCGTAGGTGGCGAGTTCGTCGTTCTGCACTTCGCCTGCCAGCGTTCCGGCTGCGAGGCCGGCAATCGCCTGAACCACGGCGGGCGGGCCCATTTCGGCTAGACGGTCGTGCAGGGTGCCGCCGGTGTCGTCGGCGCTGATCGGGGTCACAACCTTGAGCAGCATCGGCCCGGTATCCAGGCCTGCCTCCATGCGCATCACGGTCACGCCGCTTTCGGCATCACCGTGTTCCACGGCGCGCTGGATCGGCGCCGCACCGCGCCAGCGTGGCAGCAGCGAGGCGTGACTGTTGATGCAGCCCAGGCGCGGAATATCCAGCACCGCCTGCGGCAGGATCAGGCCATAGGCGACCACCACCAGCAAGTCCGGCTGCAGCGCAGCCAGCTCGGCTTGAGCATCGGCGTTGCGCAGCGTCGGCGGCTGCAACACCTGGATATTATTTTCCAGCGCGAGTTGTTTGACCGGGCTCGGCATCAGTTTTTGCCCACGACCGGCCGGACGATCCGGTTGGGTGTAGACCGCAACGATCTCGTAGGGGCTGTTCAGCAGGGCCTTGAGGTGCTCGGCGGCGAATTCCGGGGTGCCGGCAAAAACGATGCGCAATGGCTCAGTCATGAAAGGAGTCTCATAAAAAGAAAAAGGCTTGCCGCAGCAAGCCTTTGAAGAGGGGCATCAAGCGTTCTGGCGATGCAGCTTTTCCAGTTTCTTCTTGATCCGGTCGCGTTTGAGCGTGGACAGGTAGTCAACGAACAGCTTGCCGTTGAGGTGGTCGCATTCGTGCTGGATGCACACGGCGAGCAGACCTTCGGCGATCAGTTCGTAAGGCTGGCCGTCGCGGTCCAGCGCCTTGATCTTGACCTTCTGCGGGCGGTCGACGTTTTCGTAGAAACCCGGCACCGAGAGGCAGCCTTCCTGGTACTGATCCATCTCGTCGGTCAGCGATTCGAACTCGGGGTTGATGAACACCCGGGGTTCGGTGCGGTCTTCGGAAAGGTCCATCACGACGATACGTTTGTGCACGTTGACCTGGGTCGCGGCGAGGCCGATGCCCGGCGCTTCATACATTGTTTCAAACATGTCATCGACCAACTGACGCACTTCGTCGTCCACTACAGCCACAGGCTTGGCGATAGTACGCAGACGCGGGTCCGGGAATTCGAGGATGTTCAAAATGGCCATAGGCTGATTGCTGCACGTATTGAGTAAAGTCGGGTCGATGGCCTGGCAGGTCCGAAGATGCAGGCTACCGTTGTGAAGCGTAGCCAATGCAGTTTGCACTGGCGAGCCACGGGGGCTCTGACGGTTCACGCGAACGCACATGATAAAGGGATTCGTTGCATGAGGAAAACACTACTCGCCCTGCTGCTTCTGGCTTCGGCCGGCGTGGCGCAAGGGCAAGTGCAACTCAGGGATGGTTTTCCACAGCAATACACGGTGGTTTCGGGGGATACCCTCTGGGACATTTCCGGCAAATACCTGCGCGAGCCCTGGCAGTGGCCACAGCTGTGGCGGGCCAACCCGCAGATCGAAAATCCCAACCTGATCTACCCCGGCGACACGTTGACGCTCCGTTACGTCAACGGCCAGCCGCAACTGACCCTCAACCGTGGCGAGTCACGGGGCACGATCAAACTGTCGCCGCGTATCCGCACCAGCCCGGTGGCCGAGGCGATTCCGAGCATCCCACTGAAATCGATCAACAGTTTTCTGCTGAGCAACCGCATCGTCGACAAGGTCGAGGAATTCGACAAGGCGCCGTACATCGTCGCCGGCGATGCCGAACGCGTGCTCAGCGGCACCGGCGACCGGATCTTCGCGCGCGGCCATTTCGACCCGAATCAGCCGGTGTACGGCATCTTCCGCCAGGGCAAGGTCTACACCGACCCGCAGACCAAAGAATTTCTCGGGATCAACGCCGACGACATCGGCGGCGGTGAGATCGTGGCCACCGAAGGCGACGTCGCCACCCTCGCCCTGCAACGCACCACCCAGGAAGTGCGCCTGGGCGACCGCTTGTTCAGCGGCGAAGAGCGTTCGATCAACTCAACCTTCATGCCCAGCGCTCCGAGCACCAGTATCAACGGGCTGATCATCGACGTGCCGCGCGGCGTCACCCAGATCGGCGTGATGGACGTGGTCACCCTGAACAAGGGCAAACGCGACGGCCTGGCCGAAGGCAATGTACTGGTGGTGATGAAGACCGGGGAAACCGTGCGCGACCGGATCACCGGCCAGCCACTGAAAATTCCTGACGAACGGGCCGGGTTGCTGATGGTGTTCCGCACTTACGACAAGCTCAGTTACGGCCTTGTGCTCAACGCTTCACGCTCGCTGGCGGTGCTCGACAAGGTGCGAAATCCTTAGCAGGCTTAACAAGTTACCAACAGAGTTATCCACAGCTTGTTCCGAATGGTTCGGGACTTATAACGATCAAGGATGATCCACGATGCTGTCTGCCTGTACGCCGGTTTCCCCTGCGGAACTGGAAGCGCGTTTGCGCCTGCACCGTTTGCCGGATGTTGGCCCCAAACGTTTTGCCAAACTGCTCGAAGCCTTCGGCTCTGCCTCGAAAGCCCTCAGTGCGCCGGCCAGTGCCTGGCGAGCGCTGGGTTTGCCGGCGGCGTCTGCCGAGGCGCGGCGCAGTCCCGAAGTGCGCGACGGTGCCAGCCATGCATTGCGCTGGCTAGAGCGTCCGCACCAGCATTTGCTGATGTGGGACCAGGCCGATTACCCGGCATTGCTGGCGCAGATACCCGACCCGCCGCCGCTGTTGTTCGTGGCCGGCGATCCGCTGATTCTGGAAAAACCGCAACTGGCGATGGTCGGCAGCCGTCGCGCCTCGCGTCCGGGAATGGACACCGCCGCGGCGTTTTCCCGCAGCCTGGCCGGGGCCGGTTTTGTCATCACCAGTGGCCTGGCGCTGGGCATCGATGCGGCCGCCCATCAAGCGGCGCTGGATGTCGGCGGGCACACCGTGGGCGTGCTTGGCACCGGTCTGGAAAAATTTTATCCACAGCGCAATCAGCGCTTGGCCGAGGCGATGATCGCCGCCGGCAGCGCGGTGCTTTCGGAGTTCCCCCTGGACGCCGGCCCGACGGCGAGCAACTTTCCGCGGCGCAACCGGATCATCAGCGGATTGTCCCTCGGCGTACTGGTGGTTGAGGCGAGTGTCGCCAGTGGTTCGCTGATCACCGCGCGGCTGGCGGCGGAACAGGGGCGCGAGGTGTATGCGATTCCCGGCTCGATCCATCACCCCGGCGCGCGGGGGTGTCACCAGTTGATCCGCGACGGCGCGGTGCTGGTGGAAACCATCGAGCACATCCTCGAAGCCTTGCGCGGCTGGCAACATCTGCCGTTATCCACAGACACGCCGCGCAGTGAGCATCCCCTGTTGAACCTGCTGCATGCCGCGCCGCACACCAGTGAGGCGTTGGCCGACAGCAGTGGCTGGGCGCTGCCCAAAGTCCTGGCCGCGCTCACCGAACTGGAAATGGAGGGGCGTGCGGTGTGCGAAAACGGTCGCTGGCTGGCCAGGACACGCTAGGTTTTACAGGGAAGATCGGTAAACTGCGCAAAACCTGTTTGCGGAGAGTTTTTTCATGGTCAACAGTTGGCGTGTGCAACAAGCCGCGCGAGAGATTCGCGCCGGGGCGGTGATTGCCTATCCAACCGAAGCCGTTTGGGGGCTGGGTTGCGACCCGTGGAACGAAGAGGCGGTGGATCGGCTTTTGGCGATCAAGAACCGTTCGGTGGACAAGGGACTGATCCTGGTCGCCGACAACATCCGTCAGTTCGATTTCCTGTTCGAAGACTTCCCGCAAGAGTGGATCGACCGCATGTCCAGCACCTGGCCGGGGCCGAATACCTGGCTGGTGCCGCATCAGAACCTGTTGCCGGAATGGGTGACGGGCGTGCATGACACGGTGGCGCTGCGGGTCAGCGATCATCCGCAGGTCCGCGATCTGTGCTCGATGGTCGGGCCGCTGATTTCGACCTCGGCCAACCCCCAGGGGCGTCCGGCGGCGCGTACGCGGTTGCGTGTCGAACAGTATTTCCGCGGGCAGATCGACCTGATCCTCGGCGGGCAACTGGGTGGGCGCAAGAACCCCAGCGTGATCCGTGATCTGGCGACCGGCAAGGTCATCCGTCCCGACTGATCCGGCCTCAAACCCTCGAAAGGTGAGTACTCTTCGGCTTGATGGCGAGGAGTACTACGCATGCCTGCGATTTGTCCTGCAACGGGGCGTGTTCTCGTGTCGGAAAAGTCGCCAAGTGCCCGGATTCATTGACTTTTCCCACTTGATAATCAGACCTCCTGCCGTGGCGGATTCGCCAAAAGCAACCATCCTTTCCCTGCACTCGAAACACTTCGATAAGTTAAGGTCTGCGGAGAAAGAATGGACACTACGGATTTGCAACTCACGGATTACCTGCAGGCGCTTCAGGTGACGCTAAAGAGTCACCATGAGGGATGCCGTATCGTAACGCTTGAAGCGGGGACGGATACTCAGGAGTTCGATCGGTTTATCGATCGGCAATTTCGGCTGCGGCTGCAGCATTACATGCTGACCTCACGTGCGCGGATGCTTGAAACGCAACTGGCGATAAAGTCGCGCAGTACCCACTTTCTGCTGTATCGGCACGATCAACTGCTGGCGGTCATGCGGGCGACTCCGGCCCCGTTCGAATGGGCGCTGCTGGCGCAGCAACATGTGTCGCCCACGGTGGCGCTGTCACGTCATGTCGAATTCAGTCGCTTGATCTCGTACTCGACCCATCAACTGCCCATCGCGGTCAACGGTCTGTTGGCAGCCGCTGCCGAGTGGGCGATAAAAAGCGGTTACCAGGGCGTCACCGCACTGTGCAGGTCGCAACAACTGCGCTTTTTCCAGCGGTTCGGCCTGATGCCGATCGCGTCCAATGCCCTGCACATCGAACAGCGCGCACGCGGCGATTACTGGGTGTTGTCAGCCGAGTGGCGGCAAATCCTCGCGGCCGTTCAACAGCCTGATCAGGCGACGGTTGGCCATCTGGTGCAGCACCCGTTGGAGTGTCATCCGCGGGGTGTCTGAAGGCGTTCGACCGTCCTGCCAGTCGGGGTACCGAGACCCTGACTGGCAAGACGCCGAAGGTTTTTCAGGGCAGGAGGATGGTCGAGCCGGTGGTGCGCCGGCACGACAGCTCGGTCTGCGCTTTTGCCGCGTCAGCCAGTGGATAGCGCTGGCTGATGTCCACCGTGATCTTGCCGCTGATGATCATCTCGAACAGCTCGTCGGCCATGCGCTGCAGGTTCTCGGCGTTGTTGGCGTAGGTTGCCAGGGTCGGGCGGGTCACGTACAGCGAGCCCTTGGCCGCAAGAATCCCCAGATTGACCCCGTCCACTGCACCGGAGGCATTACCGAAACTCACCAGCAGGCCACGCGGCGCCAGGCTGTCGAGCGAGGTCAGCCAGGTGTCCTTGCCGACGCCATCGTAGACCACCGGGACTTTCTTGCCATCGGTCAGCTCCAGCACGCGCTGGGCAACGTTTTCGTGGCTGTAGTCGATGGTCGCCCAGGCGCCGTTGGCCTTGGCCAGCTCGGCTTTTTCCTTGGAACTGACGGTGCCGATCAGTTTCACGCCCAGTGCCTTGGCCCATTGGCAGGCCAGCGAGCCGACGCCCCCGGCGGCGGCGTGGAACAGAATGGTTTCGCCGCCCTTGAGCTCATAGGTCTGGCGCAGCAGGTACTGCACCGTCAGGCCCTTGAGCATGACCCCAGCGGCAGTGTCGAAGCTGATTTCGTCCGGCAGCTTGACCAGATTGGCCTCGGGCAGGATGTGCAACTCGCTGTAGGCACCCAGCGGACCGCTGCCGTACGCCACGCGATCACCGACCTTGAACCGGGTGACGTCGCTGCCCACCGCATCGACGATGCCGGCGCCTTCAGCGCCGAGGCCGGATGGCAGAGCGGGCGGTGCATACAGACCGCTGCGGTAGTAGGTGTCGATGAAGTTCAGACCGATCGCCTTGTTGGCCACCCGGACTTGGTTCGGGCCGGGCGCGGCGGGTTCGTAGTCAACAAACTCGAGCACTTCGGGACCGCCGTGGGCGCGGAACTGGATACGCTTTGCCATCTGCCTGCTCTCCTTGGGTCTTTTATGAGCCCCCTATCCAACTCCCCTGGTTGATCTTCGTCAACTGCGGCGCGCTTGCCTGCGGTGTTATGCTACGCGCCCATTTGCGCCGACCCCCGCCTGCGGGGCGCCCGCGTAGCTATGCCCTGATTCAAGGTGAAGCCATGACGACCCGCACCGACGCCGTAAAGGCCTATCTGCTCGACCTGCAAGACCGCATCTGCGCCGCACTGGAAACCGAGGACGGCGGCACGCGCTTCGTCGAAGACGCCTGGGCCCGACCTGCCGGCGGTGGCGGTCGCACCCGCGTGATCGAAAACGGTACGGTGATCGAAAAGGGCGGGGTCAACTTTTCCCATGTGTTCGGCAGCGGCCTGCCGCCGTCGGCCAGCGCCCATCGCCCGGAATTGGCGGGGCGTGGCTTCGAAGCCCTTGGCGTGTCGCTGGTGATTCACCCGCACAACCCGCACGTGCCGACGTCCCACGCCAACGTGCGCTTTTTCATCGCCGAAAAGGAAGGTGAAGAGCCGGTCTGGTGGTTCGGTGGCGGCTTCGACCTCACCCCGTATTACGGCAACGAAGAAGACTGCATCCACTGGCACCGCGTCGCCGAGCAGGCCTGCGCGCCATTTGGGCCGGACGTCTATCCGCGTTACAAGGCCTGGTGTGACACCTATTTCCACATCAAGCACCGCCACGAGCCGCGCGGCATCGGCGGCCTGTTTTTCGACGACCTGAACGAATGGGATTTCGACACCAGTTTCGCCTTCATGCGCGCCATCGGCGACGCCTACATCGACGCTTACCTGCCCATCGTGCAGCGCCGCAAACATGATGCGTTCAGCGCCAAGCAACGTGAATTCCAGGAATTCCGCCGTGGCCGCTACGTCGAGTTCAACCTGGTGTATGACCGCGGCACGCTGTTCGGCCTGCAGTCCGGCGGGCGTACCGAGTCGATCCTCATGTCGCTGCCGCCGCAAGTGCGCTGGGCCTATGACTTCAAAGCCGAGCCGGGCAGCGAAGAGGCGCGTCTGACCGACTACTTCCTGCAAGACCGCGACTGGCTGGCCCAGGCCTGAGGACTGCTGATGGATCGTTACGTCGTTTTCGGTAACCCGATCGGCCACAGCAAGTCGCCGATGATTCACAAACTGTTCGCCGAGCAGACCGGGCAGAGTCTCGACTACAGCACCCTGCTGGCGCCACTCGACGACTTTAGCGCCTGCGCCATGGCGTTCTTCCGGGAAGGTCGCGGCGCCAACGTCACTGTGCCGTTCAAGGAAGAGGCCTATCGTCTGGCGAACAGCCTGACCGCTCGTGCGCAACGGGCCGGTGCGGTAAACACCTTGAGCAAACTGGCCGATGGTTCATTGCTGGGCGACAACACCGACGGCGCCGGACTGGTGCGCGACCTGACGGTGAACGCCGGTTTCAGCCTGACCGGCAAACGCATCCTGCTGCTCGGTGCGGGTGGCGCAGTGCGTGGCGCGCTGGAGCCGTTGCTGGCGGAAAAACCGGCGTCGGTGATCATCGCCAACCGCACGGTGGACAAGGCCGAGCTGCTGGCCGAGTTGTTCTGTGATCTGGGACCGGTGTCGGCCAGTGGTTTCGACTGGTTGCAGGAGCCGGTGGACGTGATCATCAACGCCACCTCCGCCAGCCTGACCGGCGACGTGCCGCCGATTGCGCCGAGCCTGATCGAGCCGGGCCAGACCTTGTGCTACGACATGATGTACGGCAAGGAACCGACTGCGTTCTGCCGTTGGGCCAGCGAGCATGGCGCAGCGGTGTCAATGGATGGCCTGGGGATGCTGGCTGAGCAAGCAGCCGAGGCGTTTTTCCTGTGGCGTGGTGTGCGTCCGGATACGGCACCGGTGCTCGCCGAACTACGCCGCCAGCTAGCCCGATAACAGAGCCTTTGTAGCGAGGGAGCTTGCTCCCGCTCGGGTGCGAAGCGCCCGCAATTGGTTTGGGCTGCTACGCAGCCAGCGGGAGCAAGCTCCCTCGCCACAGAGGTCAGAAATGGTCAATCTTCGAACCGGATCGGGCATTGCTCCGGCCCTTCCAGCTTTCTCAACTCCTCCACCACCTGCGGCCGTGCCCGGCGCAGGGTCAGGCTGCGATCCTGGCGCAGCAGGCGCCGCGCTTCCTGATGCAGCATCTCCACCCCTGAATAGTCGATGAAGTTGATGTGTTGCGCATCGATCACCACGCGCGTGCCGTGCAGCCGTTGCAGGCGCACTTGCAGGTAATGGCTGGCGCCGAAGAAGATCGAGCCACCGACCCGCAGCACATCGTCTTCACCGTCGCGCCAATGCTGGACGCGTGGTTGCGATGTCCGCTTGAGGTAGAAGAACAGCGACGCCAGCACCCCGGCATAAATCGCGGTCTGCAATTCCAGCAGCAAGGTCGCGAGACAGGTCAGTGCCATGACCACGAACTCCGCATGGCTGACCCGCAGCAACGAGCGGATGCCGCGATGATCCACCAGCCCCCAGGCGATCAACAGAATGCTCCCGGCCATGGCGGGAATCGGAATGTGCGAAATCAGTCCGGCGCCGAAAATCGCGAACAACGCCACCCAGATTGCCGAAAACACCCCGGCCAGCGGTGAGCAGGCGCCCGCCTCGTAACTCAGGCCGGAACGGGTGAACGAGCCGGCGGACAACGATCCGGAAAAGAACGCGCCGACGATATTCGATAAACCCTGCGCGCGAACCTCCTGATTGGCATCGAGCAGTTGCTGCGAACGTGCAGCAATCGAGCGGGCAATCGACAGGCTAGTGACCAGCCCGAGCATGCCCACCGCCACCGCACTCGGCAGCAAGCGCAGAATCAGATCCAGATCCAGCGGCAACCCACTGAACGGCGGCAAGCGCCCGACAAAAGCGCTGACCAGATGCACATGGCCGAACATTGACGGCCATAACCACACGACTGCACTGCCCAGCACCAGGGTTATCAACAGGGTCGGCCAGCGCGGCAGCAATTGTTTGAGCACGAAACCGACGAGCACCGTCGCCACGCCCAATACCAATGACGGTTTATCCACAGCCCGCAGGTGTTGCAGCAGGTCCATCAGGCTGGCCAGGGCCGTGGCTTTCGCCGGCAAGTCCAGCCCCAGCAGGTTGGGCAATTGGCCGATGGCAATCACCACCGCCGCGCCAAGGGTGAACCCCAGCACCACCGAATGCGAAACGAAATTCACTAAAGCGCCGAAGCGCAACAAGCCCAGCAGCCACTGGAAGAGACCGGCAAGAAAGGTCAGCAGCAGGATCAGCGTGATGTAGTCCTGCGACGCGGGCACGGCCAAGGGACTGACGCTGGCATACAGCACAATCGAAATCGCTGCAGTCGGGCCGCAGATCAGATGCCACGACGAACCCCACAGGCAGGCGATCAAGACCGGGATGATCGCGGCATAGAGACCGTATTCGGGTGGCAGGCCGGCGATCAGTGCGTAGGCGATCGACTGTGGCAACGCGAGAATGGCACCGCTCAGACCAACGACCAGATCCCGGCCGACGCTGGCGCGGGTTTGCCGGGGCAGCCAGGTCAGGAAGGGGAAAAGTGAATGGCGACTGGGCAGGGCCATGGGTCCTCGCGGGGTGTGGGTTTATGCAAGGTTATCAGGACGCGGCAATCACTGTGGCGAGGGAGCTTGCTCCCGCCCGGCTGCGAAGCAGTCGCAAACCAGACTGCTCGGTTTATCTGCGAAAACCCAGTCAGCCCGATTGGGAGCGCTTCGCACTCCAGCGGGAGCAAGCTCCCTCGCCACAAGAATGCGTCAGAGCCTGGCCTTCACCGCAGGCAAAGCATCCTTGCCATCCACGGTCTTCACCCCGTCCAGCCATTTATCCAGCACCGCCGGATTGGCCTTGATCCACGCCTTCGCCGCGTCGGCATTGCTGACCTTCTTGTTCACCACCTCAGCCATGATGCTGTTCTCCATGTCCTGGGTGAACGCCAGGTTGGTCAGCAACTTGCCCACGTTCGGGCAGGCCTCGGCGTAGCCTTTGCGCGTCAGGGTGAACACGCTGCCGGTGTCGCCGAAATACTTCTCGCCGCCCTTCAGGTAATGCATCTTCAACTGCACGTTCATCGGGTGCGGGGTCCAGCCGAGGAAGGTGACGAATTTCTGTTTCTTCACGGCCCGCGACACTTCGGCGAGCATCGCTTGTTCGCTGGACTCGATCAGCTTCCACTGCCCGAGGTCGAAGTCGTTCTTCTTGATGATCTCCTGCAGCGAGATGTTCGCGGGTGCACCGGAACCGATGCCGTAGATTTTCTTCTCGAACTTGTCGGCGTATTTGTTCAGGTCGGCAAAGTTATGCACACCGGCGTCCCACACGTAATCCGGGACTGCCAGAGTGAATTCGGTGCCGTCGAGGTTCTTCGCCAGTTGCGTCACGTCGCCGGTGGCGACGAACTTGTCGTAGAAGCCCTGCTGCGCCGGCATCCAGTTGCCGAGGAACACATCCACCTGACCGTCCCTCAACCCGCCGAAGGTGATCGGCACCGCGAGGGTGTCGACCTTGGCCTTGTAGCCCATGCCGTCCAGCAGAAACCCGGTGATGGCGTTGGTCGCGGCGATGTCGCTCCAGCCCGGGTCGGCCATTTTCACCGTTTCGCAGCTTTGTTCGGCAAATGCCGAGGCACTGCCCAGGGCCAGCAGGCTGATCGTCAGTACTGTGGATAACTTGCGCATGGACTTCCCCTTAACATTATTGGTTTTGGCAGGGTTGTGGATAACGGGCCTTGCGTTCCAGATCGTCGAGGTCGATGTGGTTGCGCATGTACTGCTGACTGGCATCCACCAGCGGCTGGTGATCCCAGCTCTTCAGCTTGCCGATGGTCAGGGCATCGGCAACAAAACGACGGCGGCGCTGGCTGGCGAGGACCTCGCGGTGGATCGCCGGGATGTCCCACTTCGCCCGCGCCTCAGCGAGAAAATCGCCGAAAAGTTGTTGATGTTGCGGCGACTGGCTGAGCTCTTCACGTTCGTGCGGATCGTTGTGCACATCGAAGAGTAGGCACGGGTCGCTTTCACTGTAGATAAATTTGTACGCGCCGCGCCGGATCATCATCAGCGGGCTGACGGTGCCTTCGGCCATGTATTCGCCGAACACTTCGTCATGCCCGCCCTGCCCTTGCAGATGCGCCAGCAACGAACGGCCATCCAGCGGCAGGCCCGGTTCTAGGGTACCGCCGGCCAGCTCGACGAAGGTCGGCAACAGGTCGGCGGTCGATACGGCGGCGCTGACGCGGCCTGCATTGAACTGGCCTGGAGCACTTATCAACAGCGGCACGCGAGCAGCCATCTCGAACCAGTGCATTTTGTACCAGAGGCCTTTCTCGCCGAGCATGTCGCCATGGTCGCCGGAGAACACGATGATGGTGTCGTCGATCAGCCCTGTATCTTCGAGGGTTTGCAGGAGTTTGCCGACGTTGGCATCGATATAGCTGCACGCGCCGAAATAGGCACGGCGCGCGTCGCGAATTTTATCCACAGGCAGCGGCTTTTCCCACAGGTCGTAGACCTTGAGCAGGCGCTGCGAGTGCGGGTCGAGGGAATGTTGATCCGGGGTTGTCGGCAAAGGGATGTCACCGTCGTCGTACAAATCCCAGAATGCCTTGGGAATCGTGTACGGGTCGTGTGGGTGAGTCATCGACACCGTGAGGCAGAACGGCTGATCGCCGTCCTCGCGGATATGGTCGAACAGGTATTGCTGGGCCTTGAACACCACCTCTTCATCGAAGTCGAGCTGGTTGGTGCGCACGCACGGCCCGGCCTGCAGCACCGAAGACATGTTGTGATACCAGCTTGGGCGCACGTCCGGTTCGTCCCAGTTCACCGCCCAGCCGTAATCGGCAGGGTAGATGTCGCTGGTCAGGCGTTCTTCATAGCCGTGCAGTTGATCCGGGCCGCAGAAATGCATCTTGCCCGACAGCGCGGTGCGGTAGCCGAGGCGGCGCAGGTAATGGGCGTAGGTCGGAATGTCGGCGGGGAAATCGGCGGCGTTGTCGTAGGCGCCGATCTTGCTCGGCAACTGGCCGCTGACCAGGGTGAAGCGTGACGGCGCGCAGAGCGGACTGTTGCAGTACGCGGCATCGAACACCACGCCTTGGGCGGCGAGGCGTGAGAGATTCGGCAGTTTGATCGGCGATGGGCCGTAGATCGGCAACATTGGCGCGGCCATTTGATCGGCCATGATGAAAAGAATGTTCTTGCGCTTCATGTGATCGCGGCATTCCATAGTGAATATTTATGCGACATTGCTGCGATCGAGCATGGAGCCCATGCCCTGTCCGGTAAAGCCCGCGCCGGATAATGACTAGGATAAGCACCGCTTATGTATGACGCTCTCGGTAATCTGTCCCTCGACCTGTTGCGCGCCTTCGAAGCAGCGGCGCGGCATCGCAGTTTCACCGCGGCGGCCGTGGAACTGGGTACCACGCAACCGGCGATCAGCCAGCAGATCAAGCGCCTGGAAGAGCAGTTGGGTGCGCGGCTGTTTGACCGGATTTATCGCGGTATCGAACTGACTGAGGGCGGGGCCATCCTGTTCGAGCAGGTTCAGCTCGGTTTGCAGCATATCGACGCAGGATTGAGCGCAATCAGTACGCAACAGCAGCATGAAGTTTTGCAGGTCGCCACCGACTTTGCCTTCGCTGCCTATTGGCTGATGCCGCGCCTGCAGCGCTTTCACCAGGCCAACCCGAACGTCGACGTCAGCCTGGTGACCAGCGAGCGCAACCACAACATGCTGCGCACCGACATTGATGTCGCGGTGCTGTTTGGCGACGGGCGCTTCAAACAGGGCGAGAGCCATTGGCTGTTCAGCGAAGAAGTGTTCCCGGTGTGCAGCCCGCAATTGCTCAAGGACCGGCCCCTGCCCTTGCCCGCTCAGGCACTGCTGGAGTTGCCGCTGCTGCACCTGCGCGGGGAAAACAGCAGCAACTGGTTTGACTGGAGCGGGCTGTTCCGCGAACTGGGCATCAGCACGCCACCGGCACCGGGACAATTGCGTTTCGACAACTACACGTTGCTGATTCAGGCGGCGATTGGCGGTCAGGGCGTGGCGATTGGTTGGCGCCACCTTGTGGATAACTTGCTGACCCAAGGCTTGCTCTGTCGGCCCATCGCCGAAACCACCCTCTCGCGCCTCGGTTATTACGTGGTGCTGCCGCAACGTAAACGCCGGAGCGCGTTGATTCAGCAGTTTGTTGACTGGTTGATGGTTGAGCAGGCCAGCAGCGCCGAATCCCTGAATGGTATGGCGTTGCCTTCGATTGCGGTTTGAAGATCAAAAGATCGCAGCCTGCGGCAGCTCCTACAGGAGGTTGCATGTCTATGTAGGAGCTGCCGCAGGCTGCGATCTTTTTACGTATCTGACGTCGCCACAAAATTCACATGCTGCCCCACATGCAGATTCAACCGCAGCTCATCGGCAATCCCCACCGCGACCCGGTTCAGCCGTTCCAGCGGTTCTGCCAGCCCTGGCTCCAGATTGCCGCCCACCTGACTGAAATGCTCGATGCTCAGCCCGGCCACACCGTGGGGCGCGTTCACCAGTGTCCACTGCAACGGGCTGCTTTGCAGGGCTTCGCGGATTTCTTCGGCGGCGTGGCGTTGCAGCCCGTCGTCCAGATCCGGTTCATCAAGGACGGCAAAATTCCCCACCAGAAACAGCCGAGACACGTTCGCCGCTTGCAGGCCGTCGACCAGTGCGTCGACCGCCAGCACCTGCTCCACCGGCCCCAGCACTACGGACCGTTCCACCTGGTCGCTGCTGAACGGCAGGCCCGGTGCATCCAGCAGGCAAATCACCGCCGAGCTGCCCGCTACGCTTTGCTTGACCCGCTCGGCGTCGAACAGATCGCCGCTCTTGGTGCGCAGCCCGGGCCGTGGCGCGAGCACGTTCAAATCGTCGAGAATCGCGATGACTTCGTGCTGCCTGCGCAGCATTTCAGCCATCAACGCGCCGCCCAGGCTAGCCATGGCACCATAGAGCACCACCTTCACCGTCGGGGTTTCGGCATTTTTCATGGCTGAGCTCCTGTTCCTGTCATATGGCGTGTGACCCACAGGAAACGGCGAGGGTTCGAATCGATTCAGAGGCTTGCACATGCATACGATCAAGGGCTACCACGCCCATATCTATTACAACGCCAGCACGCTTGCGCAGGCCCGGGCCTTGTGCGAGCGGGCGGCGCAGACATTTGCCTTGCAGATGGGCCGGATGCACGAGCGTCCGGTCGGCCCGCATCCGGACTGGAGCTGCCAACTGGCCTTCGGCCCACAGCTGATCGGCGAGGTGCTGCCGTGGCTGGCGCTCAATCGCCAGGGGTTGGTGGTGTTCCTGCACCCGGACACCGGCAATGATCTGCTCGACCACACCGAGCATGCGATCTGGATGGGCGCGATACGCCCGTTGGACCTGTCTATTTTCTGATCAAAGGGTTTCTTCGGGTTCGCCCGGCAGATGCTCGTCCAGATGCAGCCAGGGCAGTTGGCTGTCGGTCCAGATATGCCGCTCGGCCGGTGCGCGCTGCGGATGATCCAGCGTGGCGATGGTCACATCGATGCTCTCCGGACTGAGCAGGGTCACCAGCGCCAGTTGCGCGCCGCATTGCGGGCAGAAGTAGCGCGCGCACCTGCTGGAAGAGTCATAGCGCGCCGGAGTCCCCGCCAGCCACTGGAAATTCGCCGCCGGCACGGTGATCCATGTGGTGACGATGCCGCCGCTGACCTTGCGGCAGATCGAGCAGTGGCAATGCGCGATGTCGTGCAATGCCCCGCTGAACTGATAGCGGATATGTCCGCAATGGCAGCCACCGCTGTGCACTTCTCCCATGTCCCTGCCCTCCCGTCCCCGAATTGATTGACTCCAGCCGCATCCGACGGCCGGTTGGCCATTCGCCCGAAGCTTTCGTCGGCGAAAGGTAGCTGAAAGGTTGCCCGATTAGGATCGCCGCCACTACCGGCAACAGACCGGTTGGCCAACGCGTGTGATCGCTCGCACGTCAGGCCCAATTAACAACAACAATGGTGATTCTGATGTCCTCTGTAGCCCGCCTTCTCGCTAAAACTCCGCCCGTACGCCTCGTGCTTCCCGTTCTGCGCTGATCCCCTCCGATCCGCTCACTTCATTCGCCGCGCTACGCCTGGAGTATTCCCATGCTGACTTTCCTTGGCTTTGCCATGGTCATCACGTTCATGTTCCTGATCATGACCAAGCGCCTGTCTGCGCTGATCGCCCTGATCATCATCCCGATCCTGTTCGCCCTGTTCGGTGGTTTCGCGCCGAAGATCGGCCCGATGATGCTCGAAGGCATCACCAAGCTCGCGCCGACCGGCGTGATGCTGATGTTCGCGATTCTGTACTTCGCCCTGATGATCGACTCCGGCCTGTTCGACCCGGCCGTGCGCAAGATCCTCAAACTGGTCAAGGGCGACCCGTTGAAAGTTTCGGTCGGTACCGCCGTGCTGGCGCTCGTCGTTTCCCTTGATGGTGACGGCGCGACCACTTACATGATCTGCGTGGCCGCCATGCTGCCGCTGTACAGCCGCATCGGCATGAGCCCGCGGATCATGGCCGGTCTGATCATCCTCGCCGGTGGCGTGATGAACATGACCCCCTGGGGCGGCCCGACCGCGCGTGCCGCCAGTGCGCTGCATGTCGACCCGTCGGACATCTTCGTGCCGATGATCCCGGCGATGGCTGCCGGTGTGGTGGCGATCCTGATCATTGCCTACTTCTACGGCAAACGTGAACGTGCGCGTCTGGGTGAGCTGCACCTGATCGGCGACGAGATCGATCACAGCGAAATCAGCGTGTCGCAGTTCCCGGACGCCCGCCGTCCGAAGCTGATCTGGTTCAACGGCCTGCTGACCCTGGCGCTGATGTGCACGCTGATCGCCGGCCTGCTGCCGCTGCCGGTGCTGTTCATGGTGGCGTTCAGTATCGCGATGATCGTCAACTACCCGTGCCTGCAAATGCAGAAGGACCGCGTAGCGGCCCACGCGGGTAGCGTGCTGTCGGTGGTCAGTCTGATTTTTGCTGCGGGTATCTTCACCGGTATCCTGTCCGGAACCGGCATGGTCGACGCCATGTCGAAAAGTCTGCTGGCAGTAATCCCGGACTTCCTCGGCCCGTACCTGGCGGTGATCACGGCGCTGGTGAGCATGCCGTTTACATTCTTCATGTCGAACGACGCGTTCTACTACGGCGTGTTGCCGGTGCTCTCCGAAGCGGCCAGCCATTACGGCATCACCGCGGTGGAAATGGCCCGTGCCTCGATCGTCGGTCAGCCCGTCCACTTGCTGAGTCCGCTGGTTCCGTCGACGTATCTGCTGGTGGCACTGGCCGGTATCGAATTCGGTGACCACCAGCGTTTCACCCTGAAGTGGGCAGTGCTGGTCTGCCTGTGCATACTGGTGGCCGCCTTGCTGCTGGGGACGTTCCCGCTGTTCAGCACGTTGTAACGGCATTCACTCACCATGACGCCAGCTGCTTGCTGGCGTCATGGTTTAACACTTGCTCAAAGGAATACACATGGATTGGCTGACCAACCCCGAAATCTGGGTTGCCTTCTTTACCCTGACCGCCCTGGAAATCGTTCTGGGCATCGATAACATCATCATGATTTCGATCCTGGTCAGCCGCATGCCCAAACACATGCAGCAGCGCACACGGATCTTCGGCCTGGGCCTGGCGATGATCACACGGATCCTGTTGCTGCTGTCGATCACCTGGGTGATGCGCCTCACCGCCGACCTGTTCGTGGTGTTCGGCCAGGGCATTTCCGGCCGCGACCTGATCCTGTTCTTCGGTGGCCTGTTCCTGCTGTGGAAGAGCTCGCAAGAGATGTACCACGCGCTGGAAGGCGAAGACGAAAGCGGCGACGAGCCTTCGGGCAAGGGCGGCAACTTCCTCTACACCATCATCCAGATCGCGATCATCGACATCGTGTTCTCGCTGGACTCGGTGATCACCGCCGTCGGCATGGTCTCCCATGTGCCGGTGATGGTCGCGGCAATCGTCGTCGCCGTACTGGTGATGATGGCGGCCTCGGGCAAAATCAGCGAGTTCATCGACAAGCACCCGTCGCTGAAGATGCTGGCGCTGTCGTTCCTGCTGGTGGTCGGTACCGTGCTGATTGCCGAGTCGTTCGACGTGCACGTACCGAAAGGCTACGTCTACTTCGCCATGGCGTTCTCGCTGGCGGTTGAGGCGATCAACATCAAACTGCGCGGCGCGATGGCCAAGAAGAAACAGCAGCAAGATCCGGTGAAACTGCGCAAGGACGTACCTGGGCAGTAATCCGCCAGTCCATACGCAACACCCCTTGTAGGAGTGAGCCTGCTCGCGATAGCGGCCTGTCAGTCAACATCAATGTTGAAGCTGACGGCCCTATCGCGAGCAGGCTCACTCCTACAGTTGTTTCTGGGTTCAGGCAGGCGGCACGAGGTTGTCGAGGACGCGGTTCACGGCCAGCTCACCCAGCATGATCACCTGCGCAATCCCCAACAACGAACTGCGCTGCGGCCCGTCGATAAACCCCGCCAGATCACTGGCCATGACGCTCGCCGACGCCAGGGATTCGCAGGCATGCACCAACAGGGTTTCGTTATCGACCTTGGGGTCGATAAGGAAAATCGTGCTGGGTTTGCGCACCGGGTCGCAGGCTTTCTTGAGCGTTGGGTCGAGGTAGAAATCGATGGCCCGGTCGGCCGCCTCTTTCATCTTCTGGGTGTCGGTGGCCGGATCGGTGTCAGGCGGGTTTGGTGTCACTTTGAACATATTGACTAGCTCCTCAAATGAAGCCGCCATCGTTCTCTACTAAAAGAATGGAGGCGGCTGTGCGCAGGTTAGTAGACCGGGGAGCTAGCTTTACCGGCGCACCCGAGGGTGCCCTGCGCACAACCACCATCGAGTGCAGGAAAGCGAAACCTGACTGAACGGTACTTGCGCACAACACTAGCAACCCGGGCTACTAATCCCGACCACTGATGAGCAGTGGCAAGCAAACGATAGAGACCGGCCCCGAGGCGCACAAGCCGGCGGATTCTGGCGTAGCCGTAGGCAACGGCGCAAGGTTTTGTAGCCTCCCGGACGTAACACGACGTTTGTTTAAACACTCTGCCAAATTCGCGTTTAACACCTATCAAACATCATCACCAACCCTGTGGGCGCTGGCTTGCCAGCGATAGCGGCGTGTCAGGCAACATCAATGTTGGCGGTGCCGCCGTCATCGCTGGCAAGCCAGCTCGCACAGGGTTTTCAGCGCTCCCACAGTGGCACATCGCAATCATTTGATACGGGATTCACAGGTTGACGCACCGGGCCTCGGCCGTTAGCGTCCCCTGCTCGTCTCAAACGACAAACAAGGAATGTTCATGTCTGGAAAACCCGCCGCGCGCGTCACGGACCCGACCACTTGCCCGCTACCTGGCCACGGCACCAACCCGATTGCCAGCGGTTCCGGCGACGTCTTTTTCAATGGCCTCGCCGCCGCCCGCCTCGGTGACACCTGCACCTGCGGCCAAGCCCTCAATGGCGCCTTCTCCGCGACGGTATTCATCAACGGCAAAAACGCCATGACCCTCGACAGCACCGCCAGCCATGGCGGCGTGGTGATTGGCGGTTCTGGCGACGTCATCATCGGCAGCTCGCACACACCCGCGCCCTTCATCCCGCCGCTGCCGATCATTGGCCAGCCGCTGGTGGAATTCAAAGCCGTCAGCGCCGGCAACGGCGAACCCATCGCCGAACAAGGCTACGAAATCGAAACCGCCGAAGGCCGCATCGTCAAAGGCCAGACCAATGAAAAAGGCATGACCCAAAGCGTCGCCACCCTGCAGCCCGATCTCGCCCTCGTGCGCTGGACAGTCTGAGACTCAAGGAAGAAGCAATGACCGGACAATGCATCGCTCCAGACGACCTGGACATGAAAAAGCTTTGGGACAGCACCTGCGAACTGCCCACCTGCAAACGCGAAACCAGCACCACCGGCCCCAACCCTAAAACCCGCGTCGAAGTCCCGCTGCTGACCTGCAACTGCCTGTGGCGCCGCTTCCAGAAAGAAGCCGAAGACTGGGTCGCCCCCGGCGGCGTCCTCATCGCCGACCCGCAAGCGCGCAACCGCAAGATCAACGCCGCGTATGCGCAACTGTGGCTGGCGGATAACCGGTTTCAGTGGGCGGGGTTGGCGGCGTTTGCTTCGAAGCAGGTGGGGTGTGGCTTGATCCATGCCACCAAACTGCAAACCGCCATTGCTGCGCAGAAAGCAGCGTTGGAAAAGCTGCGAACCGCCCCATCGGAAACATTGTTCGAAGGTTTCGGATTCAAGTTCAGCAAAACCAATCCTGAGGTTGAACAGGAACTTGAGAAAGCCCGAGCGGCAAACCCGATGCCGACCGAGGACATCACTATCGGCGACAACCCACGCTCAGTGGTTCAGCAGCAGTTGGATTATGTGTATGAGATGTTGGCGCTAGGTAATACATCGCTATTTCTGGACGTTTATCCCTTGCACCGGTTTTTTATGGTGCGGGGTTATAAGGAAATGGAAAAGTGTCTGAAGAGCCGGCGCGGGATCGCGAAAGATGTGATGTGGCCGATTGCGAATAAGGTGCAGTTTGGGGTTGATACGGGTGAAATTTACCGAACATTTGAAGCCATTGACGCCGGTGAAATTGCCGAAAGTGTTCAACAGATGGCGCGACACGAACAATTGAATATCTTGCAGCCCGCAATGTACGAGGACACGCATTTTGCAACGTTGATGCGCGGTACTCATGCGGGCAATTACGTATCCGTGGTGACGGGGTTGTTCTCTGGCGCAGCAGAGGAAATTCAACTAACGCTGGCTAGCCAATGCAAGGCGCCTGATAACAGGCAGGTTTCATTTTCCAAAAATCCTATCGCTAATCTCGCGGACAGAGATCAGCGAATGGAGTTCGTATTACGTGCTGCTGACCAATTCGATGCTCTGCTCAAGAACCCAACGACTAGGGCCCAACTGAAACAGTCGATTACGGACATTGCTCACGGGGGGGGGATAAAGTGACGATACTTTCTCGTCGATTAGCGTTTGCTGGAACAGGGATTGCGGTCGTTTTGGCGGTTGTTGTCGCCTACTCCATGTCTGGCGTCGACAGGATCTATGCCCATATTGGCAAGCCATATGCCGAAGTCGTCAAAGACTCCAGTTTTCCTGTTGAGCGCAAAACAGCCATGTACCCAGGTGACCCTCCCAAGGTCGACTCGACCTGGATAAGCAGCCCGGTCGTGATCACTTTTGATGACCCTGAACATGGCTTCACCTTGCCCAAAACCATCTACGGAGCGGTGGGCTATACCAAGGGAAAAGTGGATGGCATAACCACGTCCCCAATGGTTGAAACGCTTCCCTTCGATCAGACAGCGAAGCTATTGAACGAGCTGCAATCGATGTTCAGGGACGCCAACTGGATTCCTGAACCCGTTGAGGGAAATGATTGGCTCAAAGTGCAAAGCGATGATGAAAAGCGACAGCTACAAGCAAAGCTTTTTGATCAGGCGGATGGGGTCATTCTTTTGGTTCCGCACAAATACAGCCTGTTGATGCACATCAAGTGCTATGCGCGTTGCGACGAGCGGAATGTGGATACGGCCAGGTATTTAATTGACGTTGGCCTGAGCAGGGATCATTTCAGTGATTGATTCAGCCACACCCGCAAACCCTGTGGGAGCTGGCTTGCCAGCGATAGCGGCGTGTCAGGCAACATCAATGTCGGCAGTGCGGCCCTCATCGCTGGCAAGCCAGCTCCCACAGGGATTTGTGGTGATTGTGGAAGGGGGTGGATGAAGTGCTTTTCATGACACTTTTATTTCAATCAGCACTTTAGCTGTGCAATGCTGGCGCCCTGACCGTTAGCCAACTACAGCTTAAGTACAAGACGTAGAAACCGCGCGGTACCGTCCACTTGCCCCTCTGGGGCGCTGAAATACAGGGGGTCTGCATGCTCACCCTGCTCAATTTGCTCTCTGCCGTGACCCTGCTGATCTGGGGCACGCACATCGTCCGAACCGGCATCCTGCGGGTGTACGGCACCAACCTGCGCCATGTCATTGGCCAGAACATGTCCAAGCGCTGGCTCGCGTTCGTCGCCGGCATCGTCGTGACTGCGATGGTGCAGAGCAGCAACGCCACCGCCATGCTTGTCACTTCTTTTGTCGGTCAGGGCCTGATGGCGCTGACCCCGGCGCTGGCGACCATGCTGGGCGCCGACGTCGGTACCGCGCTGATGGCGCGGGTGCTGACCTTTGACCTGTCGTGGCTGTCGCCGCTGCTGATTTTTCTCGGGGTGATTTTCTTTCTGTCGCGCAAACAGACGCGGCTCGGGCAGATGGGCCGGGTCAGCATCGGTCTGGGGCTGATCATTCTCGCGCTGCAACTAATCGTCGAAGCCGCCGCACCGATTACCCACGCCCAAGGGGTGAAGGTGATCTTTGCTTCGCTGACCGGCGACATCCTCCTCGACGCCCTGGTTGGCGCGCTGTTCGCGATGATTTCCTATTCCAGCCTCGCCGCCGTGCTGCTGACCGCGACGCTGGCCGGCGCCAGCGTGATCAGCCTGCCGGTGGCGATCGGTCTGGTGATCGGCGCCAACATCGGCAGCGGCGTGCTGGCGTTCATGAGCACCAGCATGCAGAACGCCGCCGGGCGGCAAGTGGCGCTGGGCAGCCTGTTGTACAAACTGATTGGGCTGTTGCTGATCATTCCGGTGCTCGATCCGCTGGTGCACTGGATGGACGGGCTGGATTTCAGTCCGCAGGAAATGGTCATCGGCTTCCACCTGCTCTACAACACGGCGCGCTGCCTGATTCTGTTACCCAGCGTCTCGCCGATGGCGCGCCTGTGCGCGTGGCTGCTGCCGGAGCGCCCGGAGGTCAATGGCACTGCCAAGCCGCGGCATCTCGATGCGACGGCGTTGGTCACCCCAAGCCTGGCGCTGGCCAACGCCGCCCGCGAGACCCTGCGCATGGGCGATCTGATCGACAACATGCTCGACGCTACCCTCGATGTGCTGCGCGGCAAACAGACCGCCGTCACCCAGGAGATGCGCCGTCTGACCGATGACGTCGAGGCGCTGTATAGCGCGATCAAGCTGTACTTGGCACAAATGCCCCGCGAGGACCTTGGCGAGCAGGACAGTCGGCGCTGGGCGGAGACCATCGAGCTGGCGATCAACCTGAAATTGGCCAGCGACCTGATCGAACGCATGCTGCGTAAGGTGCAGCAGCAGAAAACCTCACAACGGCGCTCGTTCTCCGAGGACGGACTGGAAGAACTGGCCGGGCTGCATCAGCAACTGATCGCCAACCTGCGTCTGGGGCTGTCGGTGTTTCTCAGCGGCGACAAGGAAAGCGCCCGGCAGTTGTTGCGCGAAAAACGTCGCTTCCGCGCACAGGAACGCCGTTTGGCCCATGCCCATGTCAGCCGTTTGCAACGTAAGATCGTGCAGAGTCTGGAAACCAGTTCGCTGCACCTGGAGCTGATTGCGGATATGAAGCGCTTGAATTCGCTGTTTTGCAGCAGTGCTTACGTGGTGCTGGAAACGGCGGATACCGGGGCGCTGGAAGCGGATGATATTGCCGACATTACGCATTCGCCTTGAACGTCTGCGGCTGGGGTCAGTCAGTAACATTGATTCAGCCTTCAGGGCGCTATCGCGAGCAGGCTCACTCCTACAGCGGGAACGCGTTTCAAATGCAGGAGTGAGCCTGCTCGCGATGAGGTCCTGACTGACGACACGGATCTCCAAATCAGCCGTATGGAAGCCTGTTATGCGTTGCCTGTTGTTCGCCTGTCTGTTGCTCGGTTCCCTGCCCGCCTTTGCCGTTGATCGCTTTCAGGTCGAAGGCTATGCGCTGCCCAACGGTTTGCAGCTGTTGCTCAAGCCCGGCACTGAACGCGGGCATGTGGCGATTCGCCTGGTGGTGGGCGTCGGTCTCGACGATTTCGACTGCGATGAAAAAGAGCTGCCGCACCTGCTCGAGCACCTGCTGTTCAGCGGCGTCGACGCCACCGGCGAAGGCGGCCTTGAGGAGCGCATGCAGGCGCTGGGCGGCGAGTGGAACGCCTTCACCAGCAACGCCGACACCACGTTCGTCATCGAAGCCCCGGCGAAGAACCAGCGCAAGGTGCTCGACCTGCTGCTCGGCCTGCTGACCCAGACCCGCATCGACGACAACGCGATCAACGCCGCCAAGCGCGTGGTCGAGCGCGAGGACGGCGGCCATTACACGCGCCTGCAACGCTTTCTCGACCGGCAGGATCTGGGCCACACCGCGAGCAATCAACTGGCGGTGGAACTGGGCCTGAAATGCCCGCAGCGGGCCGAAGTCGGTCACCTGACCCAGCAGCAACTGGAGCAGGTGCGCAAGACCTGGTACGCGCCGAACAACATGACCCTGATCGTCGTCGGCGAGCTCGACAAATTGCTGCCGGCCTATCTGGAGCGCACCTGGGGCGCGCTCGAAGCGGTGGACCCGGCCGAGCACCGTGAGCTGCCGGACATCCGCACCAGCGCCGCCCATGAACGCACCCTCACCCGCGGTTTTATCGGCGACAGTGCCAAGTTGCACTGGCTGGTGCCGGAGCCGATGCTCGACGATCAGTACGACGAGACGTTCGACATCCTCAAGGACTACCTCGACTGGGCGCTGTACCGGCAGATTCGCCTGAACCACGGCTTGTCCTACGGGCCATGGGCCGAGCGTGAAGTGTTTGGCGGGGTCGGCTTCATGAGCCTGAATGCCGACGTGGATCGCGATGACCTTGCCGAAGCCAAGCAGGTGCTGGAAGACCTCAAGGCCGACTTGCTGAAAAACGGCCTCGACCCCGACACCTTCGCCCGGATCAAACAGGCCGCCATCGCCCACCAGGCCTGGGCTGTGCAAGGCAACAGCGCGATGGCGGATTACTACTGGAGCGCGCTGGGCGACTACGAGGACGGGCGCTTTGCCAACCCGGCCCGCGAGCTGCAGGGCGTGACCCTGGAAACGGCGAACAAGGCCATGCGCGAATTGTTGTTGCAGCCGGGGTATCTGCGGATCGAGAAGCCGTTGCTCAGTGATGATGAGGTGTTGTGGCTGATTGCCGGTGGTCTGGGCGTGGTGTTGCTGGGGCTGATTGGCTGGCGTTTGCACCGCCGGGAAAAGCACAAAGCCCAAGGGTGAAGAACATACTGTGGCGAGGGAGCTTGCTCCCGCTGGGCTGCGAAGCAGCCCCTAAACCGACGACTCAGGTGTTTCAGGAACACCGCGCACTCAGGTTTAACGACTGCTGCGCAGCCCAGCGGGAGCAAGCGCCCTCGCCACAGAAATAAGACGCTTTGCTGACCGGGAGCCTCGCAACGTCGCCCGGCGGACGGTACTCTGTCGAGGTTTTTTCCTATCCAGTCGTGAACCGCCAACATGCCGAAAATCCCCGTCCTGATCCAGCGCATTCTCGAGTTGATGAAGCGCTACCCCGGGGTCATTGCGCTCGGCGGTTTCATCTCCGGGGTCGGCAGTTTCATTCTGGTCGATCGGCAGCAGGGGCTGGCGAGCTGGATCACCATCATCATGCTGCTCAGCTGGATCTGGCTGATGCTGGAGAACACCCTCACCGGGCTGTTCACCCGCATCTTCAAACGCGAAATCCCGCAGCCGCTGTTGCGTTACGCGACGCAGATGATCCACCAGGAAAGCCTGTTTTTCGTCCTGCCGTTCTTCTTCATCACCACGACGTGGAACAGCGGCCAGCTGATCTTCACCGGCCTGCTGTGCATCGCCGCGTTGATCTCGATTGTCGATCCGCTCTACTACAAATGGCTGGCGCCACGGCGCTGGGCGTTTCTCGCGTTGCACACCCTGACCCTGTTTGCCGCCCTGCTCACCGCGCTGCCGGTGATCATGCACCTGACCACCGCGCAGAGTTTCAAATGGGCGCTGGGCACGGCGGTGGTGTTGTCGTTCCCGAGCCTGGCGTCGATCTTTCCGATCCGCACTGTGCGCAACGCACTGGCAATCCTGTGCATCACGTTCGGCATCGGCGCGGTAGGCTGGACCTTGCGCTCGTGGGTGCCGCCGGCGACGTTGTGGATGACCGACGTGGCGATCAGCACCCAGTTGCAGGACCGTACGCCCGGCGCGAGCCTGGACGAAGTCAGTGCCGAGCAGATCCGCAACGGCGGCCTCTACGCCTACACCGCAATCAACGCCCCGCGCGGGCTGGATGAGCGGATCTACCACGTATGGCAGTTCAACGGTCAGGAAGTCGACCGCATCGCCCTCGATATCCATGGCGGGCGCAAGGAAGGCTATCGCGCCTGGACGCACAAGCAGAACTTCCCCGGCAACCCGGTGGGCAAGTGGCAGGTGCGGGTGCTGACTGAAGACGGTCAGGTGATTGGTGTGCTGCGTTTCGAAGTGACGGACAGCACAGCGATCAAAGAAAAGTAATCCGGTTCGTGCTATTACGTATGCCAGCGTTTTAGCCAAACAAGCACGGAGCTTATGACCAGCAGCTCGATGATCGGTAATGCCCGACTGGACACGTCGCTCAGCCCTGCCCGCCTGCGGGTGTCCGGGGACTGGACGCTTGTCCATTACGCCGACCTCAAGCACCTGACCGAACAGCTTCGCGGCCAGTACGACGCCAATACCGTGGTTGACCTCAACAGCCTCGGCGCCCTCGACACTGCGGGCGTTTCGCTGCTGGTGGAGTTGCTCGGTTCCGAGCGTCTGGGCCAATCCGCCGAACACCCCGACTGCACGATTTCCCCGGCTGACCGCGCGTTGCTGCAAACCGTGTATCGCTCGCTGAGCGATTTCTGCGTGCCGATCAAGGAGCCGGAAGTCAGCGTCAGCGTGCAATTGCTGACGCGCATCGGGCGCGCGGTGGAAACGGTCTGGCAGGACACCCTGCAAGTACTGGGTTTCATCGGCCTGATCCTCGAAACCATCGCCCGCAATCTGTTCCGTCCCAAGCGCTGGCGCATCACCCCCGTCGTTGCACACATCGAACAGACCGGCCTCGACGCCGCGCCGATCGTGGCGCTGCTGACCTTTCTGGTGGGCGCGGTGGTGGCGTTTCTCGGTGCGACGGTGCTGGCCAGTTTCGGCGCGACGATCTTTACCGTGGACCTGGTGGGCTTCTCCTTCCTGCGCGAGTTCGGCGTGTTGCTCACCGCGATCCTGATGGCCGGGCGCACCGCCAGTGCGTTCACCGCGCAGATCGGCTCGATGAAGGCCAACGAGGAAATCGACGCGATCCGAACGCTGGGCCTCGACCCGATGGAGTTGCTGGTGGTGCCGCGGGTGCTGGCGATGCTGGTGGCGCTGCCGATGCTGACGTTTCTGGCGATGCTCTGCGGCATCATTGGCGGTGGCGTGGTGTGTGCGGTGTCATTGGGGATTTCGCCGGCGATGTTCCTCTCGCTGCTGCAAAGCGACATCGGCATTCAGCATTTTCTGGTCGGCCTGGTGAAAGCGCCGATCTTTGCCTTTCTGATCGCGACGATTGGTTGCCTGGAAGGCTTCAAGGTCAGCGGCAGCGCCGAATCGGTCGGCGCGCACACCACGTCCGCCGTGGTGCAGTCGATTTTTGTGGTGATCGTGCTCGACGCGCTGGCTGCGCTGTTCTTCATGGAGATGGGCTGGTGAGTCGTCTACCCCGCGCGCCCTCGGAGGCGGTGATCGAAGTCCGTGGTCTGTGCAACCGTTTTGGCAGCCAGAGCGTGCACGAGAACCTCGACCTGGATCTGTACAAAGGCGAAATCCTTGCCGTGGTCGGCGGCTCCGGCAGCGGCAAATCGGTGCTGCTGCGCAGTATTGTCGGCCTGCGCCGGCCCAGCGAAGGCAGCGTGAAAGTCTTCGGCCAGAACCTGCCGAGCCTGTCCGAACACGAGCGCTCGCTGGTCGAGCGGCGCTTCGGCGTGTTGTTCCAGAAGGGCGCGCTGTTCTCCTCGCTGACGGTGACCGAGAACGTCGCCCTGCCCCTGATCGAACACGCCGGCCTGAGCCGCAACGACGCCGAGCACCTGGCGGCGGTGAAGCTGGCGCTGGCCGGGCTGCCGCTGTCGGCGGCGGACAAATACCCGGCCTCGTTGTCCGGCGGCATGATCAAGCGCGCCGCGCTGGCCCGGGCGCTGGCGCTGGACCCGGACATCCTGTTTCTCGACGAACCCACCGCCGGCCTCGATCCGATTGGCGCGGCGGCGTTCGATCAACTGATCCTGACCCTGCGCGATGCGCTGGGCCTGAGCGTGTTTCTGGTGACCCACGACCTCGACACGCTCTACACCATCACCGACCGTGTGGCGGTGCTGGCGCAGAAGAAAGTGCTGGTCGCCGGCCCGATCGATGTGGTCTCGGAAACCGCTGACGCGTGGATTCACGAATACTTCCACGGCCCGCGCGGCCGCTCGGCGCTGGACGCCGCCAAATTGCTCAACGAGGTCTGACATGGAAACCCGAGCCCATCATGTGTTGATCGGCCTGTTCTCGGTGATAGTGGTGGCAGGCGCCCTGCTCTTCGGCCTGTGGCTGGCCAAGTCCAGCGTCGACTCCGAGTTCAAGGATTACGAAGTGGTCTTCAACGAGGCGGTCAGCGGCCTGTCCAAGGGCAGCCCGGTGCAGTACAGCGGGATCAAGGTCGGCGACGTGGTCAGCCTGCGGCTCGACCCCAAAGACCCGCGCCGGGTGCTGGCGCGGATTCGCCTCGGCGGTGACACGCCGGTCAAGGAAGACACCCAGGCCAAGCTGGCCTTGGCCGGGATCACCGGGACCTCGATCATCCAGCTCAGCGGCGGCACCCCGCAGAGCCCGAAACTGCGCGGGCATGACGGCGATTTGCCGACCATCGTCGCCGCGCCCTCGCCCATTTCCCGGCTGCTTAATGACAGCAACGACTTGATGACCGGCATCACCGCCCTGCTGAACAATGCCAACCAGATGTTCTCCCCGCAGAACGTCGAGCGTGTCAGCAACACCCTGGCGCATCTGGAGCAGACCACCGGCTCGATCAACGATCAACGCGGCGACCTGCGCCAGGCCATGCAGCAACTGGCGAGCGTCGGCAAACAGGCCGGCAGCATGCTCGAACAGACCTCGCTGCTGATGCGCAACGCCAACGGCCTGCTCAACGATCAGGGCAAGCAGGCGCTGGGCAGTGCCGAGCAGGCGATGAAGTCGCTGGAACAGAGCAGCGCGACCATCAACGGCCTGCTGCTCAAGAACCAGAACGCCCTCGACAACGGTATGCAGGGCCTCAATGGCCTGGCCCCGGCGATTCGCGAGCTGCGTGAAACCCTGACTTCGCTGCGCGCCATTTCCCAACGCCTGGAGGCCAACCCCAGCGGTTACCTGCTGGGCAGTGACAAGAACAAGGAGTTCACGCCATGAAGCTGACTCGTCTCGCCCTCTTCGCTGCCGGCCTTACGCTGCTCAGTGCGTGCTCGATCCTGCCCAAGGCCGAGCCATCGGACGTTTATCGCCTGCCCGCCGCGCAGGCGCCCGCCTCGGCCAGTCCGGCGGCCATCCAGCACTGGTCGCTGCGGTTGAACAAACTGCAGGCCAGCGAAGCGCTGAACCGGCCGAACATCGCAGTGATTCCACAGGGTGACGTGATCAGCAGCTACAAGGCTTCGCGCTGGAGCGATCCGGCGCCGGTGCTGGTACGCAATCGGCTGCTCGATGGCTTTGCGCGTGATGGCCGGGTGACTTTGCTCAGCACCGATGACAGCAACTTTGCTGCGGATCTGGAGTTGGGCGGCAGTCTGCAGGCGTTTCAGACCGAGTATCAGGGCAACCAGGCCAGCGTCGTGGTGCGGGTCGATGCGTTGCTGGTGCGCGGTTATGACCAGAAGATTCTCGCCAGCCGGCGCTTTGAAGAGCGTCAGCCGCTGAGCGATGTGCAGGTGCCGGCGGTGGTGGCGGGGTTTGGGCAGGCCAGTGATCGGCTGACCGCGAAAGTCGTGGCGTGGGCGGTCGATCAAGGCCAGAAACTCGCCCCTCCAAAACCCTGACTTTACAGGGATGCCTTTGTGGCGAGGGAGCTTGCTCCCGCCGGGGCGCGTAGCGGCCCTCGCGGTTAATTCAAAAGCTGGGGCCTGCTGCGCAGTCCAGCGGGAGCAAGCTCCCTCGCCACAGAGAATCTGTCTAGCCCAAGAAGTCTGGGATCAGCCGAAGAACCAGTAGCAGACGCCAATCGCGCCCAGCACACCGGCCAGTTCCGCCAGCAGCGCACAGCCCACCGCATGCCGCGCGCGTTGAATCCCCACCGCGCCGAAATACACCGCCAGCACATAGAACGTGGTCTCGGTGCTGCCCTGTATCGTCGCCGCCACCAGTGACGGGAAGCTGTCGACGCCCGAGGTTTTCATGGTCTCGATCAGCATCGCCCGCGCCGCGCTGCCGGAAAACGGTTTGACCATCGCCGTCGGCAACGCGTCGACAAACCGCGTGTCCCACCCGGCCCACTCGATCAGGTGGCGAATCCCGTCCAGGCCGAAGTCCAGCGCCCCGGACGCCCGCAGCACGCCAATCGCGCAAAGCATCGCCACCAGATACGGCAGCAGGTTCTTGGCGACGTCGAAGCCCTCTTTCGCGCCCTCGACGAAGGCCTCGTAGACCTTGACCTTGCGCAGCGCGCCGATCACCAAGAACAGCATGATCAGGCCGAACAGCGTGAGGTTGCCAAGGATCGATGACAGCCCGGCCAGCGCCGTGGCCGACATCGTCGCCAGCAGCGCCATGAAGCCGCCGAGGAGCAGCGCTCCGGGAATCAGGTAGGCCAGCACCACCGGGTCCCAGATGCGCAGGCGCTGCATGAACGCCACCGAGAGGAAGCCGACGATGGTCGAGCAACTGGTTGCCAGCAGGATCGGCAGGAACACCAGCGTCGGGTCCGGTGCGCCTTGCTGGGCGCGGTACATGAAGATCGTCACCGGCAACAGGGTCAGGGACGACGCGTTGAGCACCAGGAACAGGATCTGCGCGTTGCTGGCGACGGTGGCACTGGGATTGAGCTCTTGCAGCGCTTTCATGGCCTTGAGGCCGATCGGCGTCGCGGCGTTGTCCAGCCCCAGGCCGTTGGCGGCGAAGTTCAGGGTGATCAGGCCCAGCGCCGGGTGACCGGGCGGGACTTCCGGCATCAGGCGCAGGAACAGCGGTCCGAGGACCTTGGCCAGCCATTCGACGATCCCGGCTTTCTCGGCGATGCGCAGGAAGCCCAGCCACAGGGTCAGGGTGCCGAACAGCAGCACCATCACCTCGACTGACAGTTTGGCCATGGCAAAAATGCTTTCCACCATCGCCGCAAAAATCCCGGCGTTGCCGCCGACCAGCCACTGCACCAGCGCCGATATTGCTGCCACGACGAAGAAGCCAAGCCACAGGCCATTAAGCATCAGTCAAATCCCCCGGAAGATGCGGCGAATGATAGCGGGGTCGCCAGAAACGACAAACCCCGGATTTCTCCGGGGTTTGTCTGGTAAGGCGTGCCTCAATCAACTGTAGGAGCTGCCGAAGGCTGCGATCTTTTCATTTTTTTAAAAGCAAGATCAAAAGATCGCAGCCTGCGGCAGCTCCTACAGGTTGTGTGTCAGTTCTTGGAAATTTCGCCAGCCGGCAGTTTTTCCTTGCTGCGCCAGTGCGGCAGGGAGTTCCAGTAGCGCTGGCCCTTGGCGTCGTCGTACATGCCTTCCCAACGCGCAATAACCAGCACCGCCAGGGCGTTGCCGATTACGTTCAGAGCGGTACGCGCCATGTCCATGATGCGGTCGACACCGGCGATGAACGCCAGGCCTTCCAGCGGGATACCGACGCTGCCCAGGGTGGCCAGCAGCACCACGAAGGACACGCCCGGTACGCCGGCGATGCCTTTGGAGGTGACCATCAGGGTCAGGACCAGCAGCAGTTGCTGGCTGATCGACAGGTCGATGCCGTACAGCTGGGCAATGAAGATCGCCGCGATGGACTGGTACAGGGTCGAACCGTCGAGGTTGAACGAGTAACCGGTCGGCACCACGAAGCTGCAGATGGCTTTCGGTGCGCCGTAGGCTTCCATCTTCTCGATCACCCGTGGCAGCACGGTTTCCGAGGAGGCGGTGGAGTAGGCCAGCACCAGCTCATCCTTGAAGATGCGCATCAGCTTGAGCACCGAGAAGCCGAACAGCTTGGCGATCAGGCCCAGCACCACGAAGGCGAAGAAGGCGATGGCGACGTAAACCAGGATCACCAGCTTGGCCAGCGGCAGCAGCGAAGCGAAGCCGAAGTTGGCGACGGTCACCGCGATCAGGGCGAACACGCCGATCGGGGCGTAGTTCATGATCATGTGGGTGACTTTGAACATGCTTTCCGAGACGCCCTGGAACATCTTCACCAGCGGCTCGCGCAGGTCCGACTGCAGGCTCGACAGACCGAGGCCGAACAGCACGGAGAAGAAGATGATCGGCAGCATCTCGCCGCGGGCCATGGCCGCGAAGATGTTCGACGGGATCAGGTTAAGGATGGTCTCGATGAACGCGTGTTCATGCTGCACTTCGGCGGCGGTCGCCTGGTACTTGGAGATGTCCACCGTGCCCAGCGTGCTCATGTCGATGCCGGTGCCCGGATGGAACAGGTTGGCCAGCAGCAGGCCGACAACAATGGCGATAGTGGTGACGATTTCGAAATAGATGATCGTCTTCAGGCCGATACGCCCGAGTTTCTTGGCGTCGCCCACGCCGGCAATGCCGACAATCAGGGAGGAGATGACGATCGGGATCACGATCATCTTGATCAGACGGATAAAGATATCGCCTGCCGGTTGCAGGACGTTACTGATCCACCAGGCCTTCTCGGCACTGAAATGGTTGAGCAACGCACCAATTGCAATCCCTAGAACCAGACCGATGAGGATCTGCCAGGCGAGGCTGAGTTTTGCCTTCTTCATTATCTTTACCCTTACTTGCGTTTGACTCAGGCACATGCAGCAACTGGAACGCTCTTTAGCGGAAAAGTCTGTGCATCTGCCTCCGTATAAGGTGCCCCGAAGCGCGTGTTTACGGCTCTTCGGCAGGCGAAAAAAGGCGCAACTATTCCGATGCAAGGTTGCGCCGTCTAATGCCGTAAACGCCTACCCTATGCCGAATCGGCATGAGCTTTTTTAAATGAAACTGGCGTCCCAACCGGTTCGATTGCGACATTTCAGCCGGCATAAGTGCCGTGAACCGGCCATTTCAGCTTAGGTTGGTTATTTTTTGAGCGAGTGAATTCGGCGAAAAATTTAAGAAAAAGCCTTCATTTGCAGACTAGAAGTCTCACTGTTTAAAAGGACTCTTTGTCGATATACGGTCGCCAGGAAACACGGCGAAATGTTTTCGCGCGCAGTCTGAGCCATAAAAAGATGAGCAGGACGCTCTAGATCAAAGTTTTGCATCATGAAAAGCTCAGCGCAAGTCCGTCGAACCGCCGAGGGCCGGCGAACCTGCGTCGCAGCTTTTACCCTGACCCGGCCCTTGCGCAGGCACTCCCTGTACCCGTAGGTCACTCCGACCCTGAAACAGTCAGAACGTCCCGGCCCCTTGGTCATGCGACCACCTTCCTCGGGCGGGCGCAATGGAAGGCAGCAGGGCTGCTGCCTTCATGTTCAAATCAGTACCACTTTGGATCTTTCTTGAGGGTTTCCATCAAAAGATCCTGCATGCCCTGATCGGGTTTGCCGAGGAAGCGGTAGGTCGCATGTCGCGTCGGCGACTTGTCGGCCGGCAGTCCTTCGGGCACATCGACGAGCATGGCGTAAGCATCTTTCTTGTCGAAGCTGAATGCGACGATCAAGCGGTGGTTGAGGCACTTGTCTGCGGATTCGCAGAGCGGCCCGACCAGATACTTGTCACCGTCTTCCGTCACGGCATTCATCTGCTGTTCTGGCGTGCCGGACAGGTTCATCACCCATTCCGGCAGACGTTCTTCATGCTTCACAACGCCTTGCCAGGTTTCCCTGTATTGCGGGTCGGAGCCGAGCAGCTCGTTGACCCGCGTCTGGCCATCATTGGCCGCCATCGCCATGGCACTACCGCCCAGAAGCAGGGCGGCTGCCAGTGTCTTTAAAGCGATCATCGTTAACCTCGGCCGCGACGGCCAAAGAAGAAGGAAGCGATGAACATCACCAGGAACACGACAAAGAGAATCTTGGCGATACCCGTGGCGGTGCCCGCGATACCACCGAAGCCCAGTACGGCGGCGATGATGGCAATGATCAAGAATGTAATTGCCCAGCTCAACATGGTGATTCTCCTTACTTCTCTATTTAGGGATGTTGCGTGTCCTGGCGCGTTGCGCCCGAATTCTTTAGTGCGTCAGAAAACCCAGCGCTCTTCACGTGGAAGTTGATCCAGCGGTTGCGGCTGATCGACATCCATCATGCGCATCGAGGCGCTCTCGGCCTGGCTGCTGCTGACGGCGCTGAAATGTGTCTGCGTGTTGTGTTGAATCGAGATCAGCGGCTCAGGTTTCTGGCTGTTCTCCCAGCTCAGGTATTGCTGGCAAGCGATCAGGGTGATCAACAGTGCAAGTACGCCAAACAGACCCTGCTGGATATGCAGTGGCGAGATACGCAATTTGGCGGCACGTTGGCGAGTCATCCTGGGTTTCCTCACTCTTGTTTGGTTGGGGCAGTGGAATCTGCCCGGGCTGAATGAGTTATTGCAGGCTGCATGCCAGTTTTTTAAATGAAAAATAATCAATAAAATCAATGGCTTATAAGCGATGAGATTTCAGCCATGGACGCATCCTGCACGATGGGTCATCTGCGGTCGTGCGAAATGCATGATTATTTCGTAGGAGATTTCATTCTTATTGAATTGAGAGCAGGTCTCGGATGTCAGAAAAGTACGCAGGCAACCGCCTGCAATCCGGTGATTGTTTAAATGTTCAACAAATTCAATGGATTGGCCGTCATGTCAGGAGAGGGCTACCCTGCTATGGCTGGCATCGTTCAGAATCGACCATGCAACTTGCCCGATTTTTCCGGGACTAACCAAGATCAATCACTTATGGAGCGTAGGAAAAATGGAATCTGCCACTGAGCATCAAGGCCGCATTCTGCTGGTGGACGACGAGTCTGCCATCCTGCGAACCTTCCGTTATTGCCTCGAAGACGAAGGTTATACAGTGGCCACCGCCAACAGCGCGGCGCAGGCCGAGGCATTGCTGCAACGCCAGGTGTTCGACCTGTGCTTCCTTGATTTACGTCTGGGCGAAGACAACGGTCTTGATGTGCTGGCGCAGATGCGTGTTCAGGCGCCATGGATGCGCGTGGTGATTGTCACCGCGCACTCGGCGGTCGATACCGCCGTGGACGCGATCCAGGCAGGCGCCGCCGACTATCTGGTCAAGCCGTGCAGCCCCGATCAGTTGCGCCTGGCGACCGCCAAGCAACTGGAAGTGCGTCAGCTCTCGGCGCGCCTGGAAGCCCTCGAAGGCGAGATCCGCAAGCCCAAGGATGGCCTCGATTCTCACAGCCCGGCGATGAAAGTCGTGCTGGAAACCGCGCGTCAGGTCGCCGGTACCGACGCCAACATTCTGATCCTTGGCGAGTCCGGCACCGGTAAAGGCGAACTGGCGCGAGCCATTCACGGCTGGAGCAAGCGCGAGAAGAAATCCTGCGTGACCATCAACTGCCCGTCGTTGACCGCCGAACTGATGGAAAGCGAACTGTTCGGCCACAGTCGCGGCGCGTTTACCGGGGCCAGCGAAAGCACTTTGGGTCGGGTCAATCAGGCGGACGGTGGCACGTTGTTTCTCGATGAGATCGGCGATTTTCCCCTGACGTTGCAACCCAAGTTGCTGCGGTTTATTCAAGACAAGGAATATGAGCGGGTAGGGGACCCAGTCACCCGCCGCGCCGATGTGCGTATTCTGGCCGCGACCAACCTCAACCTTGAAGACATGGTGCGCGACGGTCGCTTCCGTGAGGACCTGTTGTATCGCCTGAACGTGATCACTCTGCATCTGCCGCCGCTGCGCGAGCGCGCCGAAGACATCCTGACCCTGGCCGACCGTTTCCTCGCGCGCTTCGTCAAAGAATACGCCCGTCCGGCCCGTGGCTTCAGCGACGAGGCGCGCGAAGCGCTGCTCGGCTACCGCTGGCCGGGCAATATTCGTGAGCTGCGCAACGTGGTCGAGCGGGCGAGCATCATCTGTCCGCAGGAACGCGTGGAAATCAGCCACCTCGGCATGGCCGAACAACCGGCCAACAACGCACCCCGGGTCGGCGCGGCGCTGAGTCTGGATGAACTGGAAAAAGCCCACATCGGTGCGGTGCTGGCAACGGCCGGTACCCTGGATCAGGCGGCCAAGACCTTGGGCATCGACGCGTCGACTCTGTATCGCAAGCGCAAGCAGTACAACCTGTGAGCGCCCGACGATGAAACTGGCGATGAAGTTGCGCACTCGCTTGTTCCTGAGTATTTCTGCGCTGATCACGGTTGCTTTGCTCGGGCTGCTGCTCGGGCTGGTCAGCGTGATGCAGATGGCCGGTACTCAGGAGGCGACAATCCGCAGCAACTTCGTGACCCTGGACCTGGGGCTCAAATTGCGCCAGACCCTCGGCGACCAACTGGTGCTGATGCTGGCCGAGAAGCCCGATCCCGTCGCGTTCGAAGCGTCAAAGCAGCATTACCTGCAATTGCTTGATGAAGGTATTGCCAAGGAGGAAGAGGGCGATGGTCGGCAGTACGGGTTTACACAGGCCAAAGCCGATTATCTGAGTTTTCTGCAGGCATTCGAGCTGTCGCGTGATCCGGGCAACGTGCTCAATGGCAACAGCGATCTCAGAGAGCACTTCAACACCCTGCGCAACGGATTGATCGCCGAGCACAAGCACGCGCTGGACAACATCAACGCGGTCCAGCATGACGCCAGAGAGCGGGCGCTGCTGGTTTCGGGCCTCCTCGGTCTGGTGGGACTGGCGGTGTTGATCATCGGTTTTGTCACGGCGCATGCGATTGCCCGGCGTTTTGGCGCGCCGATCGAGGCACTGGCGCAAGCGGCGGACAACATCGGTCAGGGCAATTTCGAAGTGACCCTGCCGATTTCCTCAGCGGCCGAGATGAACCAGTTGACCAAGCGCTTCGGGCTGATGGCCGAAGCGCTGCGCGAACATCAGGCGACCAATGTCGACGAACTGTTGGCCGGTCAACAGCGTTTGCAGGCGGTACTCGACAGCATTGACGACGGCTTGTTGATGATCGACCGCGAAGGGCATCTGGAACACCTCAATCCGGTGGCCCAGCGGCAACTCGGCTGGGACAGCGATCGGCTGGGCCAAGGACTGGGCGCAGCGCTGCAGCGCCCGGAGCTCGATGCACAGCTGCACCTGGTACTGCGCGGCGGCACGCTGGAGCGCGCGCCGGAAGATTTGAGCATCGAAGTCGATGGCGAATCCCGTTTGCTGACGTACAGCCTGACCCCGGTCAGCCACACGCAAGGGCATATCCTCGGCGCGGTGATGGTGTTGCACGACGTCACCGAGCAGCGCGCTTTCGAGCGGGTGCGCAGTGAGTTTGTGCTGCGCGCTTCCCATGAACTGCGCACGCCGGTGACCGGCATGCACATGGCGTTCGGCCTGTTTCGCGAGCGGGCCAAGTTTCCCCCGGAATCACGCGAGGCAGACCTGCTCGACACGGTCAACGAAGAGATGCAGCGCCTGATGCAACTGATCAACGACCTGCTCAACTTCTCGCGTTACCAGAACGGTTTGCAGAAACTCACGCTGGCGCCGTGTTCCATCGAAGACTTGCTGGAGCAAGCGCAATTGCGTTTCGCCGATTCGGCCGCGAGCAAGGGCATTGCCCTCAACGTCGAAGTGCAGGGGCCGCTGCCACGCTTGCAGGCCGATCAGGCGCAACTCGACCGGGTACTGGACAACCTCATCGACAACGCCCTGCGCCATACCGCTCGCGACGGGCAGATCCGCCTGCAGGCGCGCCGGCACGGTGAGCGGGTGATCATCAGCGTGGAAGATAACGGCGAGGGCATTGCCTACGGTCAGCAGGGGCGGATCTTCGAACCGTTCGTGCAGGTCGGGCGCAAGAAGGGTGGTGCCGGGCTCGGTCTGGCGCTGTGCAAGGAAATCGTCCAGTTGCACGGCGGGCGGATGGGGGTTTATTCGCGGCCGGGGCAGGGCACGCAGTTCTACATGGCGCTGGCGGTTTAGGCTTCGTCGTCCAGTCGGCGTCCGGCGAGGCGCCGGCCACGGGTGATCAGCTCAATGAACTGCACAGCACTCAGGGCCTGGGCGAACAACCAGCCTTGGCCGAATTTCACCCCTTCGCTGCTGAGAAACACGGCTTGCGCTTCATGCTCGATGCCCTCGGCGATCACTTTCAACTCCAGTGCCTGTGCCATGTGAATGATGTGCGGGGCAACGCCGCTGCTGGCGGCGTCATGCCCAAGCGCGTCGATAAACGCCTTGTCGATCTTCAGGCAGTCCACCGGCAGCGTTTGCAGGTAGGCGAGGCTGCAATAGCCGGTGCCGAAGTCATCGATCAACACTTGATGGCCGACATCGCGCAAGGCTTGCAGGTTCTCCCGTGCCACCACGACATCGATCAGCCCGCGTTCGGTGACCTCGAAGGCAATCTGCCGTGCCGCGACCCGGTGCAGGGTCAACAGCCTGGCCATGACCTGGCCGATGCGCGGCACCATCACGTCGCACGCGGCGAGGTTGACCGAGATGTACAGCTGCGGATTGGCGCGCAGCACCGGCCCCAGTTGTTCCAGCAGCCGTTGCAGGACGAAATCGGTCATCTGCCGAATCTGCCCGGTGTTTTCCGCCAAAGGAATGAACAGGTCGGGACTGGTCAACGTGCCATCCGGACGGCGCCAGCGCAGCAGGGCTTCGGCACCCACGCAGTTGCGGCTGTCGAGGTCGAAGATCGGTTGATACAGCACCTGCAGCTCCCCGCGACGGATCGCGCCCTGCAGCTCGGCGTCCAGCGACTGACGCTGGCGCACCAGCAAAAATACGCAGAACCCGATAAACGCCCCCAGCAGCAGGCAGACCGGCAGCATCCACCACCAGACCGACGGAATGTGCATACCGCTACGCGGCGTGATCAGCACCAACTGGTATTCCGGGTTGTTCGTCGGCATCCGGTAGATCAGTTGGGACTGGGTCACCTGCAGGGCTTCGCGGCTCTTTGGTGGCCAGGCCTCGGCCGGTGGCCACGCCTGAGCCGTGCCGAGTACCGGAATCGCCCGTTTGCCGTGATCCAGCACCACCAGCAAGCTGCTGTCCGGCGGCAGATCGACCATGTCCGTCAAATGCCCGCGAGAAGTCGCGACGCGAAAATTACCGCGCCCGAGCATCAGCGCGGCACGGTTTTCATCAGGTTCGGTGGTGGTGTTGAGCCAGTAGCTGTAGGTCGGCCCTTTGATGTCCGGTGCGCGAGCAACTGACAGTCCTTCCTGCCGAGGCCGGTTGGAGCAGATCCGTGAGCCGTCCATGTAGGCCGCTTCGTAGACGAAGCGATAGTTGAAGGTCACCTGTTGCAGGGTGGCGATCATTTCGTCATCGCAACTGCGCAAAGGCTGTGCCTCGAGATCATCGAGGCTTTCGCGCAACTGCCCGAACAATTGCTCAAGACGTGCCAGGAAGCGTTCGCCCTGAGCGTTCATTTCCTGGCTCTCGTTCTGTTCGATCTGATGCACGGCGAAGAACATTCCACCGGTGATCAGCAGCGCAGCACTGAGGACAGCCGCGATCATCGCCAAAAACCAGGGGCGATAAAACCAGCTACGCAGCGTCTCTCGGGTAGCAACCATCATGGAATATCCGAAGAGTTACCAATGAGTTATAGCTGCTGATTGCGGTTTCGCCCTGACCGTCGGGCGGGCGTCATTATTTTGTCTGGTTGAGTACCAGCAACAACGCGGCCGTTTGCGCGTCCGGCGTGCCGTCAAAGCGTGAAGGCCGGTAATGCATCTGGAACGCGGCCAGGACGTGGCGGGTTGCGACATCCAGCTCGCCGGTTTGCGGGGTGTCGTAACCGACACGCGCCAGTTGTTCCTGGAACCAACTGATGCTTGGCAACTCGGTGTTGAACTGCGCCTGCTGACGCGCCACCGCTTGTTCATTGGGCCATATGCCCAAGCCTTCGGCGGCCAGGCGCTTCCACGGAAACAACGGGCCCGGATCCAGTTTGCGCAACGGCGCAATGTCACTGTGGCCGATGATATGGCGCGGGCTGATGCCTTGGCGCTGGCTGATGTCCTTGAGCAACACGATCAGCGATTGAATCTGCGCTTCGCTGTACGGGTACCACAGGCGCCCGTTCGGGGTGTCCTTAAAGCCCGGGTTGACGATTTCGATGCCGATCGAGCTGGAGTTGAGCCAGGTACGGCCCTGCCATTGGCTCTCCCCGGCGTGCCAGGCGCGCTGGTTTTCATCCATGAGCTTGTAGATGGTGCCGCTCTTGTCGTCGCCGATCAGGTAGTGGCTGCTGACTTCGCCATGGGTCAGCAGTTGCAGCGAACGCGCGAGTGACGCGGAGGTGTAATGCACGATCACGAACTGCACGCGGCTGTCGTGGTTGGCGGAAGGATGGCTGGTGTCGTAACGCGGGCCGCTGGCACAACCGGCCAGGACGAGCAGTGACGCGAGGAGGGTAAAAAATTTCATGGCAGGAGGCAGTACACGCAAGACAGTAATGCAACAGTGTAACGTACTGCCTTGCGTATCGACGGTCGACGGGCTGATTTAAACAAAATGGAACAATTGTTCAGCCCAGTTCGATCCGGTTGCGTCCACCGTTTTTAGCGCGGTACAGCGCCTGATCGGCTCTTTTAAGCACCAGATCGCTGTGTTCTCCCGGCCGGAACGATGCGAGTCCCATGGAAAGGGTGATCGTCACTCGCTCGCCCTTGAAGTGGAACGGGCAGGCTTCGATTGCGGCGCGCAGGGTCTCCAGCAGTTTGGCGCCCACGGCGGGTGTGGTCGCCGGCATCAGCAGAACAAATTCCTCACCACCAAAACGGGCAATGAAATCTGCACCGCGCAGGCGTTTGCGCAGCACGGTGGCGATGATCTTCAGCACCTTGTCGCCGGCCAGATGACCGTAGTTGTCATTGATTCGCTTGAAGTGATCGAGGTCGAGCATCGCCAGGCTCAGGGTGTTGCCGTGCTGCTGCCACTGCTTGATCTCGTGTTCGAGCCGTTCGCTCCATGCGGCGCGGTTGGGCAGGCCGGTGAGCGGGTCGATCAAGGCTTTCTGGCGTTGTTCTTCCAAGTGCTCACGGAAGCCCAGGGCTTCCTGCTCCATGTGCGCCACGCGTTCGGCCAGGCCCTTGAGGCGTGCCGCGACTTCCTGCTCGCGGGCATCGCGTTGTTTCTGGTGCTGGTCCATGGTACCGAGCAGGCCTTCGAGGTGGTTCTCCAGCACTTGCTTGAGGTCGTCCAGGTCGGCCGCTTCCTGCATGCTGGTCTGCAAGCCGTCGACCTGTTCACGGATCTGCGTGTCCATCGCCCGCGCCGCCGAGCTGTTGTCGGCGTGGCCGTCGCTGGCGGCCTGCAAGTTGCTCTGGAACGCTTCGAGACGTTCGTTGAGTTGTTGCAGATAGGCTTCGAATTCGTGCTGGCCGCTGTCGGTGATCGCCAGCATCAACGTGGCAAGATCGTCGAGAATCGGTAGTAGTTCGTACCAGTTCAGCCCGTTTTTCAAACGGTCGCGCATTGCCTCGGCCTGCGGTCGATGGCGCTCGGGCAGGGTCAGGTCGTCGAGCAGCCCGATCAGCGTGTCTTCGATGTGCTTGGCCACCGAGCTGTACGACGGCTCCGGCGAATCGGGCAGGGCGTAGAGAATGTCTTGTTCCGATTGCTCCGGATCGATGGCGGCCAATGCCTGGGCGATGGGTTCGGGCAGGGGCAGGCTGTCGAGGATCAGCGGCGTGGTGCTTGGGATGTCCCCGGGATGGATCAGTTCGTCGGGGTTGAACGTCGCTGCTGCCATCGAAGCGGCTGGCGGTGCGATTGGCGCGGCCGACGGTTCGGATTGCGGCTCGGGTACCGGCTGCGTGGGGGCGGCAGCTGTTTCAGCGCCTGCGTCGACCGCGATGACCGGCGGCACGAACGAAACCACGGGTGATTCGGCCGGCGCTTGCTCTTGATCAAAAATGACCTCAGGGGGCGCGATGACGGGCGGCGCTGGAGTCGGCTCGGCGGGAGCTGCCTGCACAGGCTGCGGCGCTGGCTCTGCGCTGGGTGTAGGTTGCGTTGGCGTTGGCGCTTGAGGTTGCTCCGCTACCGGCGCCGGCGCAGGTGTTGCCGGCGTCTCTTCACTGTCGCGATTGCCAAACAGACGCTGCAGAAAACCCGGGCGGTCCGGTCCGGCGGGCGTTTCCAGCTGGCTCAAGGCCTTGCCTTGCAAGCCGCTGAGCTCACTCAGCAGCAACGGCATTTCCCGCGCCTGGCCGACCCGGCTGTCGAGTTGCTTGGCGAACTTCTTCAGCGGTTGCGCGACTTCACGCGGCAGCGGCAAGGCTTGCAGCTGGGTGACCAGCGCGGTCAACGCCGTGCTGACCTGATCGATGCGGGTCTCGCGGCGCTGCTCGGAGTCGAGTACGGCTTTCTCTAGACGCGGCAGCAGGGCGGCGAGGCCGGCGTCCATATCGTCGGTGCGCACCACGTCGCGCATCTCTTTCATGCACTGATCAACGACTTTGTCGGTGCCTTCGGCCGCCAGGGTGCTGCGCACCAAGCCGCGACGCAGCAAGTCGAGCCTGGCGGCCCAGCGACGTTCGAGCTTGTCCTGTTGTTCGATGCTTTTGAGGTATTTCTCTTTCCAGCGCTGGGCGTCGTCGCTCATTCAGGGGTTCCGCGAGGGGCAGGACTCAACGCGGGCAATGCATCGGCCGTGAGCGAACCCGGCAGACGAATCTCTACCGCGACCGGCAGGTGATCGGAAATGGGTTGAGCCAGCACTTCGACCTTTTCCAGGGTCAGGGTCGGGCTGAGCAAAATATGATCCAGGCAACGCTGCGGCCGCCAGCTGGGAAACGTGGCTTCCATCTGCGGGGCCAGCAGGCCGAGATCGCGTAACGGTGACTGTTGTAGCAGATCACTGGCATGGGTGTTCATGTCACCCATCAATATCTGGTGCTTGTAGCCACTGATCAGGTCACGAATGTAGGCCAGTTGCAGGCTGCGCACTCGCGCGCCAAGCGCCAGGTGCATCATTACCACCACCAGCGCTTCCGGGCCTTCGCCGAAGCGCAGCAGGATCGCGCCGCGACCTTTCGGGCCGGGCAGCGGATGGTCTTCGATCGCCCACGGCTTCAGGCGACTGAGCACGCCATTGCTGTGCTGGGCCAGTCGGCCGAGGTTGCGATTGAGTTGTTGGTACCAGTAGGGAAAGGCGCCGAGGTGCGCCAGGTGTTCGACCTGATTGACGTAGCCTGAACGCAGGCTGCCGCCATCGGCTTCCTGCAGGGCGACCAGATCGAAGTCGCCCAGCAGGTCGCCAATCTTCTGCAGGTTGCTTGAGCGCCCGGTGTGCGGCAGCAGGTGCTGCCAGCTGCGGGTCAGGTAATGCCGATAGCGCTCGGTGCTGATGCCGACCTGGATATTGAAACTGAGCAAGCGCAGACGATGGTCTGCGGGCAGGCCCGTGGACTCCAGATGATGCTCGTTGACCTGCGGATCATGCAGGCCAACGATGCGTTCGGTTCCCCAGCGGCGCATGGCGGTTACCGCGCTTAGTTGGCGGCGGCCTTGTTGGCTGCTCGCTCTTTGGCGACCAGTTGATCAGCCAGTTTCAAGGCTTCTTCGGCACCACCGGCGGAGCCGATATCGAAGCGGTATTTGCCGTTGACGATCATGGTTGGTACGCCAGTGATTTCATACTTTTTCGCCAGCTCTTTAGCCTGGACGATTTTGCCTTTGATGGCGAAGGAGTTGAATGTTGCCAGGAACTTGTCCTTGTCCACGCCTTGAGTGGCGAGGAACTCAGCCATCTCTTCTGGAGTGGTCAGGCGTTTGTGTTCCTTCTGGATTGCGTTGAACACGGCGTTGTGAACCTTGTGCTCGACACCCATCGCTTCCAGGGTCAGGAACATTTGACCGTGAGCGTCCCACGGGCCGCCGAACATGGCCGGAATGCGCACGAAGTTGACGTCGGAAGGCAGTTTTTCAACCCATGGATTGATCACCGGCTCGAAGGCGTAGCAGTGCGGGCAGCCATACCAGAACAGTTCCACCACTTCGATTTTGCCAGGCACTGCCACCGGCACCGGGTTAGCCAGTTCGACGTAAGGGGCGGCCGGTGCTTCAGCGGCCTGGGCGGTCACGCCGAACAGACTGGCAGCGACGAGAGCGGCGCTGATGATCAGATTACGCATGCTTTACTCCTGGACAATTTTGGTCGCCTCGCGCGACCTGTTTTCAGACAGATCCTGACGGGCATGAGTTCTGTAGTGTAACGGCAGCGGCCACAAAAAAGGGCGGCCAAAGCCACCCTTTTTATACTTGCTGCGACGGATTAATCGAGCGTTAACGTTGCAGGAGATGTCCATCACCGTTAACGCTCGATTCAGGGCGGTTAGTGCAGGCCCTGAATGTAGCTGGCGACCGCAGCGATGTCCTCGTCGCTCAGGCGCTTGGCGATCGTTTGCATGGTCATGGTGTCGCCGTCGTTGTTGCGGCCGCCTTCTTCCTTGCGGAAATCGGTCAGTTGCTTGGCAATGTATTGAGCGTGTTGGCCACCCAGATGCGGGAAGCCGGCGGCGGCGTTGCCGGCGCCATTCGGCGAGTGGCAACCGGTGCAGGCTGGCAGGCCCTTGGCCAGATTACCGCCGCGGAACAAAGCTTCACCGCGAGCGACGATCTTTGGATCGGCTGCGCCGACGCTGCCTTTCTGACTGGCGAAGTAGGCGGCGATGTCGGCCAGGTCCTGATCGCTCAGGTTGGTCAGCAGGCCGGTCATTTCCAGAACGGTGCGCTTGCCTGACTTGATGTCGTGCAGTTGCTTGGTCAGGTAGCGTTCACCTTGACCTGCCAGTTTCGGAAAGTTGGGTGCCATGCTGTTCCCGTCCGGGCCATGGCAGGCGCCGCATACGGCAGCCTTTGCCTGGCCGGCTGCTGCATCCCCTGCAGCATGGGCGATGCCTGAGATTCCCACGGTCAACAGCAGACTCACGATCAATTTGTTCATCAGCTAATCCAACTACGGCTAAGGGTTAAGAGTTATGGACCGGGTTTACTCTCGCTCATCCAAAGGATGATGGCCTGGTAATCCTCGGCACTGCAGTCCATGCACAAACCACGCGGCGGCATCGCCTTGAAACCCTGGGTTACGTGTTGCACCAGCGTCTCCATACCTTTCGCCAACCTCGGCGTCCAAGCCTCCTGATCGCCTCTTTCGGGCGCCATGGGGAGTTGGCCGGAATGACAGGCACCACAAACACGGTTGTACACGGCTTCCGGTTCCTGTGTAGCCTGTGCGCTGTAAAGCGGTATCAGGACTCCGGCAGCCAGCAGCCATTTCGTCATAAAACGACCTTTTCAGGGTTGAGAGCGTTCTGCGTTCTGATGCGCAATCAAGGTCTTTGGCTCTCGTGAACTTCATCCTTCGCTGGGACAAAGCACACACAAAATCTGCGGCATTATATACTGGCGTCACTGAAACGGAAGCGACACCGCGTTCCGCGCCCAATCCCGGCGCCGCCCACATCGGAAATCCCATGCAACTCAAGAATCCCATCCTCGGCCTGTGCCAACAGTCCACGTTCATGCTCAGTGCCGCCAAAGTCGATCAATGCCCTGACGACGAAGGCTTCGAAGTGGCGTTCGCCGGTCGTTCCAACGCCGGTAAATCCAGCGCACTGAACACCCTGACTCACGCCAGCCTGGCGCGCACCTCGAAAACCCCGGGTCGCACACAGCTGTTGAACTTCTTCAAGCTAGACGATGAACGGCGTCTGGTCGACCTTCCGGGCTACGGTTATGCAAAAGTACCGATCCCGCTCAAGCAACACTGGCAGCGTCACCTCGAGGCGTACCTCGGTGGCCGGGAGAGTTTGAAGGGGTTGATTCTGATGATGGATATCCGTCATCCAATGACCGACTTCGACCTGCTGATGCTCGACTGGGCCGTTGCTGCCGGCATGCCGATGCACATTCTGCTGACCAAGGCCGACAAACTGACCTACGGCGCCGCCAAGAACACCTTGCTCAAAGTGCAGTCGGAAATCCGCAAGGGTTGGGGCGATCTGGTGACAATCCAGCTGTTCTCGGCGCCAAAGCGCATGGGGCTGGAAGAGGCCTACACTGTGTTGGCAGGCTGGATGGAACTGGCCGATAAAGGTGCAGAAGCAACAGCTGAGTGAGGGATTGTCAAAACTGTCTGCGGTGCTGCCAGGCAAGGCAAAGGTGCTGGTAAAAAGCGGAGTTTAGGGGACCTGAATGAGCATTTTTAGCTGCGCTTTTAACGCAGTCTGGCGGCGCCGCAGCCAGTTTTGAGGCAAAAAAAGCCCCGGACTTCATATGGGGAGGGAGAAGTTCCGGGGTTTAAGTTCCGAACCGCTAGGGCGGGGTTCAGATATCTGCCAACACTTAACACAACATAGGAGCATTGAAGGGCTTCACCAGCCATTCAGTATCTCTGAGTAGTGAGCGGTCAGATTAGTTCAGATTTTTTTCAAAAAGCTTTGGAATAACCCCAAGCGCGTTTTGAAATAAGGCCGTTTCTGGCGTTTGCCGCGACACCGTGTCGCGGCAAACGGCCGGGCCAGACGCCTTAGTGCGCCTCGTCCCAGTTGTTGCCGACACCGACTTCTACCAGCAACGGTACGTCCAGCTTCGCCGCTTCGCTCATGTGCAGGCGGATTTCCTGGCTCACCTGATCGACCAGATCCTCGCGAACCTCCAGAACCAGTTCATCGTGCACCTGCAAGATGACTCTGGCGTCCAGCCCGGACGCTGCCAGCCAGTTATCCACCGCCACCATGGCTTTCTTGATGATGTCCGCTGCGGTGCCCTGCATCGGCGCGTTGATCGCCGTGCGTTCGGCGGCGGCGCGTTCCTGCGGTTTGTTCGAGTTGATCTCCGGCAGGTACAGGCGTCGACCGAAGAACGTCTCGACGTAGCCCTGATCGGCGGCCTGTTTGCGAGTGCGCTCCATGTATTCGCGCACGCCCGGGTAGCGGGCGAAATAGGTGTCGATGTAGGCCTTGGCGGTCTTGGTGTCGACGCCGATGTCCTTGCCGAGTTTCTGTGCGCCCATGCCGTAGATCAGACCGAAGTTGATCGCCTTGGCGCCGCGGCGCTGGTCGGAGGTCACTTCGTTGAGTTCGACCCGGAACACTTCGGCGGCGGTGGCGGTGTGCACGTCCAGGTTGTTGCGGAAGGCGTTCATCAGGCCTTCGTCCTTGGACAGGTGAGCCATGATCCGCAGCTCGATCTGCGAATAGTCCGCCGCCAGCAGTTTGTAACCTTTTGGTGCGACGAAGGCCTGACGGATACGCCGGCCCTCAGCGGTACGCACCGGAATGTTCTGCAGGTTCGGATCGCTGGAAGACAAGCGCCCGGTGGATGCCACGGCCTGGTGGTACGAAGTGTGGATACGCCCGGTGCGCGGGTTGATCTGCTCCGGCAGGCGATCGGTGTAGGTGCTCTTCAGCTTGCTCATGGAACGGTGTTCCATCAGCACTTTCGGCAAACGATGATCGTCCTCGGCGAGTTTCGCCAGCACGTCCTCAGCGGTCGATGGCTGGCCCTTGGCGGTTTTCTTCAGCACCGGCAGGCCGAGCTTTTCGTAGAGGATCACGCCCAACTGCTTCGGCGAGCCGAGGTTGAATTCTTCCCCGGCGATCTCGAACGCTTCGCGCTCCAGTGCGACCATTTTGTTGCCCAGTTCAATGCTCTGGATGCCGAGCAGTTCGGCATCGACGAACGCCCCTTGGCGCTCGATGCGCGCCAGCACCGGCACAAGCGGGATTTCGATGTCGGTCAGCACGCTGGCCAGGCTCGGGATCGCGCTGAGTTTTTCGAACAGGGTCTGGTGCAGGCGCAAGGTGATGTCGGCATCTTCGGCGGCGTACGGGCCGGCCTGTTCCAGGGCGATCTGGTCGAAGGTCAGTTGCTTGGCGCCTTTGCCGGCGATGTCCTGGAAGCTCACAGTGGTGTGGTCCAGGTACTTCTGCGCAAGGCTGTCCATGTCGTGGCGGGTGGCGGTGGAGTTGAGCACGTAGGACTCAAGCATCGTGTCGAAGGCGATGCCGCGCACGTTGATGCCCTGGCTCTGATCGCCGCCGATGGCGCAATTGGCCAGGATGTTCATGTCGAACTTGGCGTGCTGGCCGACCTTGAGTTTGTTCGGGTCTTCGAGAATCGGCTTCAGCGCGCGCAGCACGGTGTCGCGATCCAGTTGCTCCGGCACGCCGATGTAGGAGTGGGTCAGCGGGATGTACGCCGCTTCGTTGGCCTGCACCGCGAACGACAGGCCGACCAGTTGCGCCTGTTGCGCGTCGATGCCGGTGGTTTCGGTGTCGAAGGCGAACAGCTTGGCGTTGTTGAGTTTTTCCAGCCAGACGTCGAAACGCGCCTGATCGAGGATGGTTTCATACGTGGCTTCAGCCGGCGCTGCAGGGGCTTCTTCTGCTGGCGCGCTGAACAGATCGCCAGCCGGCGCAGGCTCGGCGGCCGCGCTCAGTTCCTGGCGCTTGGCGTCACGATCCAGATCATTCAGCCAGCTCTTGAATTCCAGCAGGGTGTAGAGCTCGTAGAGTTTGGCCGGGTCTTCCTGGCCCATCTGCAGGTCGTCGAGGCCGATGTCCAGCGGCACGTCGATCTTGATCGTTGCCAGCTGATAGGAGAGGAACGCCATCTCCTTGTGCTCTTCGAGCTTGGCCGGCAGGGTCTTGGCGCCGCGAATCGGCAGGGTCGGGACGATGTCGAGATTCGCGTAAAGCTCGTTGAGGCCACCGTTGACCCCCACCAGCAGGCCGGATGCGGTCTTCGGGCCGATGCCGGGAACACCCGGAATGTTGTCGGAAGAATCGCCCATCAGCGCCAGATAATCGATGATCTGCTCGGGAGCGACGCCGAATTTCTCCTTCACGCCCTCCACGTCCATCGAGCTACCGGACATGGTATTGACCAAGGTAATGTGGCCGTCGACCAGTTGCGCCATGTCCTTGTCGCCGGTGGAGATGATCACCGGGCGATCCGCCGCCGCGCTGCTGCGCGCCAGGGTGCCGATCACGTCGTCAGCCTCGACGCCTTCCACGCACAGCAGCGGGAAACCGAGGGCGATCACGCTCTGGTGCAGCGGCTCGATCTGCACGCGCATGTCGTCGGGCATGCTCGGGCGGTTGGCCTTGTATTCGGCGTACATCTCATCGCGAAACGTCCCGCCCTTGGCGTCGAAGACCACGGCGAACGGGCTGTCCGGGTACTGCTTGCGCAGACTCTTGAGCATGTTCAGCACCCCTTTGACCGCGCCGGTCGGCAGGCCTTTGGAGGTGGTCAGCGGTGGCAGTGCGTGGAAAGCGCGGTACAGGTAAGACGAACCGTCCACCAGGACGAGGGGGGCTTGGCTCATGAGCAGAATCAACCTTTTCGGCGGGCCCGGCGCTAGAATAGCGGGACCGTTGACGACAAAGGGACAAGGTTATCATGCGTACGCTAAATCGCTTGCTGCTGGTCAGTTTGATTGCTGCCTCACCCTTGGCCGCGATGGCGGCGGATGATGCACCGTCAAAGGAGCCGGAAGTTACCATTAACACGCACACCGAAGGCGACAAGGTCATTCAGGAATACAGCCGCAGTGGCTTCGTCTATGCGATCAAGGTCACGCCGAAGGGTGGTAAACCGTATTTCCTGGTGCGCGCCGATGGTTCGGACGCGAACTACATCCGCTCCGACCAGCCGGATATGCTGATTCCGTCGTGGGAAATCTTTACCTGGAAGTAAGTTTCCCGACTTTTTAATCGGCGCCGCTCGACAGCGGCGCCCGAACTGAGCAGTTTTTAACCATGTCTGTGTTCACCCCCCTGGCTCGGCCCGAGCTGGAAACCTTTCTCGCCCCTTATGGGCTTGGCCGTCTGCTTGATTTCCAGGGGATCGCCGCCGGCAGCGAAAACACCAATTTCTTTATCAGCCTGGAGCAGGGCGAATTCGTCCTGACCCTGGTCGAGCGCGGCCCGGTGCAGGAGATGCCGTTCTTCATCGACCTGCTCGATGTCCTGCACGAGGCCGATCTGCCGGTGCCTTACGCACTGCGCACCACCGACGGCGTAGCGTTGCGTGAGCTGAAGGGCAAACCGGCGCTGCTGCAACCGCGTCTGGCGGGCAAGCACATCAAAGTCGCCAACGCGCAACATTGCGCGCAGGTCGGCGAGTTGCAGGCGCATCTGCACCTGGCGACCCAGGGCGAGCGCATGATCAAGCGCAAGACCGATCGTGGCCTGGACTGGATGCTGGAGGAGGGCAGCGAGTTTCTTTCGCACCTGAGCGATGCGCCGCGTGCGCTGCTGCACAAGGCGCTGGAGGAAATCACTGAGCGCAAAGAGAAGATCCTCGCACTGCCTCGGGCCAACATCCACGCCGACCTGTTTCGCGATAACGCGATGTTCGAAGGCACGCACCTGACCGGCCTGATCGACTTCTACAACGCCTGCTCGGGGCCGATGCTCTACGACGTGGCGATTGCCTTGAATGACTGGTGTTCGGACGAGGACGGTTTGATCGATGGCCCGCGTGCCCGTGCGTTCCTCGGTGCCTATGCGGCGCTGCGGCCGTTTACGGCTGCCGAAGCGGAGCTATGGCCGACGATGCTGCGCGTGGCGTGTGTGCGGTTCTGGCTGTCGCGGTTGATCGCGGCGGAGCAGTTTGCCGGGCAGGACGTGCTGATTCACGATCCGCAGGAGTTCGAGCAGCGGTTGGCGCAGCGGCAGCAGGTCAGTACACCGTTGCCGTTCGCGCTTTAAATTGTGGCGAGCGAGCTTCCTCGCGCTGGGTTGCGAAGCGGCCCCAAAATTCTGGCAGTCAGCCTGATTTTTGTGAGTGCTGCGCACTCAAGCGGGAGCAAGCTCCCTCGCCACAGGTTTTGCGTTGTTACAGCGACTCCAGGCATCCCGCCAAGTCGTTACCCAATTTCTCCAGCACTTGCTCATAGCCCTGAGCCGTCGCCGGGGTGTATCCGCCCAGCGCATCCAGCTCCGCCAGTTTCACCGGCAGGCCAGCCACCAATGTTTCGGCCAGACGCGGACGCAGCGGCGGCTCGCTGAACACACAGGTCTTGCCCACTTCCTGCAGGCGTTTGCGCATCGCCGCAACGTGCTGCGCGCCCGGCTGCACTTCGGCGGCAACGCTGAACACGCCGGTGTGTTTCAGGCCGTAAGCTTCCTCGAAGTAATCGAAGGCTTCGTGGAACACGAAGTACGGCTTGCCTTCAACACTGGCCAGACGCTTCTTCAAGCGCGCATCCAGCGCATCGAGGCGTCCGTCGAAAGCCTTGGCGTTGCTCTGATAGCGCTCGGCGTTGGCCGGATCTGCTGCACTCAGGTCAGCGGCCATTTTGTCGGCAATCACCCGCGCGTTGACCGGCGATAGCCACAAATGCGCATCCAGGGTGCCCGGGCGGTGATCGTGATCATGCTCGTCGGCGTCTTCGGCGTGGGAGTGGCTGTCTTCGGCAAAGCGGCGCAGTTTCATGCCCGGCAGATCCTGCACGGCCACGCTCGGCAGGGTCCGACCCTTCAATACGCGGGGCAGGAAACCCTCCATGTCCGGGCCGATCCAGTACAGCAGGTCCACCGATTGCACCTTGCGCACATCAGACGGGCGCAGCGCGTAGTTATGCGGCGAGGCGCCCGGCGGCAACAGTACTTCGGGAATGGCCACGCCGTCCTGCACGGCGGCGGCAATCAACTGCAACGGTTTGATGCTGGTGAGGACCTTGACCTCGGCCTGGGCCGAACCGATCAGCAGAAAACTGGCGACAAACGCCACAAAAACAGAAAAAAGTCGGGACACGATGACCACTCAAGGAGGCGAGAACGGGTAACATAATAACGTCTCTATCAAAACTCGTCGCCGCCCATGCCTATTACACCGATTGCCAGCCGTCCCCACGACCACTCTCATTGCGTACACAGCGCACTGACCGAGGCCGATGCCTTGTGCGCCCAGAAAGGCCTGCGCCTGACTGCGTTGCGCCGGCGGGTGCTGGAACTGGTGTGGCAGAGCCACAAGCCGCTGGGCGCCTACGACATTCTCGCGGTGCTGAGTGAGCAGGACGGCCGCCGCGCCGCGCCGCCGACCGTGTACCGCGCGCTGGATTTTCTGCTGGAAAACGGCCTGGTGCACCGTATCTCGTCGCTCAACGCCTTCGTCGGTTGCGTGCATCCCGAGCATGCGCATCAGGGCCAGTTCCTGATCTGCCGCGACTGCCACGCTGCCATCGAACTGGAACAGAAAGCCATCAGTGACGCGATCATCAACAGCGCCAAGGACGTCGGTTTCATCGTCGAAGCGCAGACCGTCGAAGTGGTCGGCCTGTGCGCCGGTTGCCAGGGGGCCTGATGAGCAACCCGTTGATCCGTCTTCAGCACGTCGCCGTGACGTTTGCCGGGCAGACCGTGCTGGACAACATCGAGCTGAGCGTCGAGCCGGGGCAGATCGTCACCCTGATCGGCCCCAACGGCGCCGGCAAGACCACGCTGGTGCGCGCCGTGCTCGGGCTGTTGAAGCCGGACAGCGGTAGCGTCTGGCGCAAGCCGAAACTGCGCGTCGGCTACATGCCGCAGAAGCTGCACGTCGACCCGACCTTGCCGTTGTCGGTGCTGCGCTTCCTGCGTCTGGTGCCGGGCGTTGATCGTCCGCGTGCGTTGGCTGCGCTCAAGGAAGTTGGCGCCGAACACGTCATCGACAGCCCGGTGCAAAGCGTTTCCGGCGGTGAGATGCAGCGCGTGCTGTTGGCTCGGGCGTTGCTGCGCGAGCCGCAATTGCTGGTGCTCGATGAACCGGTGCAAGGCGTCGACGTTGCCGGGCAAGCCGAGCTTTACAGCCTGATCACCCGCCTGCGTGACCGTCACGGCTGCGGCGTGCTGATGGTGTCCCACGATTTGCATCTGGTGATGAGCACCACCGATCAGGTGGTGTGCCTGAATCGTCACGTCTGCTGCTCCGGGCACCCCGAGCAGGTCAGCGGCGATCCGGCGTTCGTCGAGCTGTTCGGCAAGAACGCGCCGAGCCTGGCGATCTATCACCACCATCACGACCACGCCCACGACCTGCACGGTTCGGTGGTCAAGGCGCCCGGTGCGGGCCATACCCACGTTCACGGAGACCACTGCAAGCATGGCTGATTTTCTGTTGTATGCCCTGCTTGCAGGTCTGGCACTGGCGGTGGTTGCCGGGCCGTTGGGCTCGTTTGTGGTCTGGCGGCGCATGGCTTATTTCGGCGACACCTTGTCGCACGCCGCGCTGCTGGGCGTGGCGCTGGGCTTTCTGCTGGATGTCAGCCCGACCGTTGCGGTGACCGTCGGCTGCCTGCTGCTGGCAGTGCTGCTGGTGACCTTGCAACAGCGCCAGCCGCTGGCCTCCGACACGCTGTTGGGGATTCTTGCGCCGAGCACGCTCTCTCTTGGCTTGGTGGTACTAAGCTTCATGCATGAAGTGCGGATCGACCTGATGGCCTATCTGTTCGGCGACCTGCTGGCGATCAGCCCGACCGATCTGGCGTGGATCCTCGGCGGCAGCGCGGCGGTGCTGGTGTTGCTGGTGACGCTGTGGCGGCCGCTGCTGGCGATCACCGTGCATGAGGAGTTGGCCAAGGTCGAAGGCCTGCCGGTGGCGGGCCTGCGCATGGCGCTGATGCTGTTGATCGCGGTGGTGATCGCGGTGGCGATGAAAATCGTCGGGGTGTTGCTGATTACCTCGCTGCTGATTATCCCGGCGGCTGCGGCACAGCGTCACGCCCGCTCGCCGGAGCAGATGGCCCTGGGCGCGAGCCTGCTGGGCATGCTCGCGGTGTGTGGCGGGCTGGCGCTGTCATGGTTCAAAGACACCCCGGCGGGGCCGTCAATCGTGGTGACGGCGGCCGCACTGTTTCTGCTGAGTTTTGTTCTGCCCCGTCGAGGGGTGTAGACTTGCTCGCTTTTTGCGCAATTAGAGAGTCGCAGGAATGAAGCCGTTCGCCTCCCGTTATCTGCTCCTTGTCGCATTTTCCGTGCTGCTGGGCGCCTGCCAAAGCACGCCGCCGGTGGCCGAAGCCCCCGACGCGCGGGCCACGGCCATCGCACAGCTGGAACAAAGCCTGGCCAGCAGCGAACTGGCCACCGCCGAAGACCAACTGGCCGCGTTGCAGGCACAGAGCCCCAACGATCAGTCCCTTGAGCAATACCAGCGGCAGTTGGCCGAAGCCTACCTGCGCCGCAGCCAGATCGTGTTGCAGAAAGGGGATGTGAACGCTGCCGCCACTGCGCTGAGTCGTGCCCGCGCGCTGATGCCCAAGGCCCCGGCGCTGACCGGTGGCGTCAACGGCGCCATCACCGAAGCCCGTAAGGCCGAGCTGGAAAAGGCCGAAGCGGCGCTGCTGGCGGCCGAAGCCAAGCCGAAAGCCAAGGTGATCGATCCGACCGCCGAGAGCACCACGGTGGCGCTGAACATCAACTACAGTCGCAAACTTCGCCGGCAACTGGATGCGATCGCCGCCGATGTGGTGAATTACGAGTGTGCCGTGAGCATTCAGGCGCCGCGTACCCAGGATTATCCTTGGCTGGCGACGTTGCTGAAAAAACGCGTGAAGAAACTGAATCCGGATTTCGATCTGCAGATTGAAAAGCAAATCCTGCGCACAGTGCCGGCGCAGATGGTCTTGAGCCCGCGTAAACCTTAAAAGCTTCGCAGCCTCCGGCAACGCCTACAGGTGAAACTCATCCTCTGTAGGCGCTGCCGAAGGCTGCGATCTTTTGCTTTTAGGCCGGAATGGCTTTCGCCTTAGGCTCCCGCGCCCAAACCCGATGCTGCCCGATTGCCGCGAAGAACGGCTTGGTCAACCCCGGCACATCCTTGCCTTGCAACAACCCGGCGTCCGCCTCCAGCTTCAGCAGATCTTGCAACTGCTTGGCCTCGCCATGCAGCGCAATCGCCTTCAGATGCTTGTACGCCTCCAGCACGTAGTGCAGCGCCACGCCGTCGCCGCTCAACGCCTTGATCGATGCTGCGCCACCCGGCACGAACACCGCATCGAAGATCACCGAAGGCATGCCTTCCATCGACGCATCCACCGCGAGGGTCTTGCCATCGGCGGTTTTCACCGGCGCGGAGGTCGGGCCGAGCAGCTTGGCGTGCGCACCTTCCGCCGCCAGGGCCTTCTTCATCGCCTCAATCGCCGCACCATCGACACCGTTGGCGGCAAGAATCGCCACTTTGCGGGTTTTGATGTTCTCCGGCAGCAGGTTGGCCTGACTCAGCGAAGGCGAATTGTCGAACGAGGTTTTACGCACCTCGACCGTGCCTTTGCCTGGTGCCGGCAGGCCCAGGTTGGCCGCGACACGTTTGGCCAGTTCCAGGTCGATGTTGGCGAGAATTTCGTTCACCTGCCGCGCACGGATGAACTCGCGCTCGACCTTGCCCAGCTCGAAGCTGTAGGCGGCAATGATGTGCTCCTTCTCGTGTGCGCTCATGCTGTGGAAGAACAGCCGCCCCTGAGAGAAGTGATCGCTGAACGATTCGCTGCGCTGGCGGATCTTGGCGGCATCGATGCGTTCCGGATACGTCTCGAAACCACCATCCTGTGCGGCCGGCGGGGTTTCTTTCGGCCAGCCACCGTCAATCGAGTTCGGCTCGTAAGACGCGCGCCCCTTGTCGATCACCGTGCGGTGCTGAGCATCGCGCTGACCGTTGTGGAACGGCGCCACCGGGCGGTTGATTGGCAGTTCATGAAAGTTCGGCCCACCGAGTCGGCTGATTTGCGTGTCGGTGTAGGAAAACAGCCGACCTTGCAGCAACGGGTCGTTGGAGAAGTCGATGCCCGGCACGATGTGGCCGGGGCAGAACGCAACCTGCTCGGTCTCGGCAAAGAAGTTGTCCGGGTTGCGGTTCAACGTCATCTTGCCCAGCGGGGTGATCGGCACGATTTCTTCAGGGATCAGTTTGGTCGGGTCGAGGATGTCGAAATCGAAGTCGTGTTCGTTTTCCTCCTCGATGATCTGTACGCCGAGTTCCCACTCTGGATAGTCGCCCATCTCGATGGCTTCCCAGAGGTCGCGACGGTGGTAGTCGGTGTCTTTACCAGCGAGCTTTTGTGCTTCGTCCCAGACCAGCGAGCAAGTGCCGGCGGTAGGGCGCCAGTGGAATTTGACGAAGCGCGATTTGCCCTCGGCGTTGACCAGCCGGAAGGTGTGCACGCCGAAGCCCTGCATGCTGCGCAGGCTTTTCGGGATCGCCCGGTCGGACATCGCCCAGATCACCATGTGCGCCGATTCCGGCACCAGCGAAACAAAGTCCCAGAACGTATCGTGGGCCGAGCCGCCGGTCGGGATTTCGTTGTGCGGCTCGGGTTTCACCGCGTGGACGAAGTCGGGAAACTTGATCGCGTCCTGAATGAAGAACACCGGCATGTTGTTGCCGACCAGATCGAAGTTGCCTTCGTCGGTGAAGAACTTCACGGCAAAACCGCGCACGTCACGCACGGTGTCGCCGGAGCCGCGTGGCCCCTGCACCGTGGAAAAACGCACGAACACCGGGGTCTTTTTCCCCGGATCCTGCAGGAAACCGGCCTTGGTCAGTGTCGAATGGTTCTCGTAGGTCTGGAAGAAACCATGGGCGCCGGTGCCGCGCGCGTGGACGATGCGCTCCGGAATGCGTTCGTGGTCAAAGTGCGTGATCTTTTCACGCATGATGAAATCTTCCAGCAGCGATGGTCCGCGCGGGCCGGCCTTGAGGGTGTTCTGGTTATCGGCGACCTTCACCCCTTGGTTGGTGCGCAGGGCCTGGCCGGTAGCGTCGGAGCGAAATTTCTCCAAGCTGTCGAGTTTGGCGTTGGTGTTGGCGCGATCCTTGGTATCGGTTCCGGCCAGCTGGCTTTTGTCGGTCGTAGGTTTCTTGCTGCTCATCAGACGTAAACTCCTCGGTTGACCCCGTTTCAACGGGGACTCTTGAGCGTTTCCGGGCACGGTTACCCAGGGTTTCAAGTCGCTTAACTAGTGACCAATGAGCAGGAACGGGCGTTCCTTTTTTATGACCTTTGATCTTGTTATTGCCAAATCGAAGGTTAATTGCGAAATAAATGCTAAGAACCTCTATACGGACAGGCTAAAATGCGCGCCCGGCTAACCGCTGATCCTTTTCTAACGCGCCCCACAAGGTTCGCTACGTGATCGAGTTTCAAAACGTCCACAAAACTTACCGCGTCGCCGGTAAGGACATTCCCGCCCTGCACCCGACCAGTCTTTCGATTGAAAACGGTCAGGTCTTCGGCCTGATCGGCCATTCCGGTGCGGGAAAAAGTACCCTGCTGCGTCTGATTAATCGCCTGGAAGACTCCAGCGGCGGCAAGATCATCGTCGACGGCGAAGAAGTCACCGCGCTGGACGCCAACGGCCTGCGTCGTTTCCGCCAGCAAGTCGGGATGATCTTCCAGCACTTCAACCTGCTCGCCTCCAAGACCGTGGCCGACAACGTTGCGCTGCCGCTGACCCTGGCCGGTGAGCTGTCGACCAGCGAGATCAATCAGCGCGTTGCCGAGTTGCTGGCGCGGGTCGGTCTGTCGGATCACGCCAAAAAGTACCCGGCGCAATTGTCTGGCGGCCAGAAGCAGCGCGTCGGCATCGCCCGCGCCCTGGCGACCAAGCCGAAGATTCTGCTGTGTGACGAGGCCACCAGTGCCCTCGACCCGCAGACCACCGCGTCGGTCCTGCAACTGCTGGCCGAGATCAACCGCGAGCTGAAACTGACCATCGTCCTGATCACCCACGAGATGGATGTGATCCGTCGCGTCTGCGATCAGGTGGCGGTGATGGACGCCGGCGTGATCGTCGAGCAAGGCTCGGTGGCCGATGTGTTCCTGCATCCGCAGCACCCGACCACCAAGCGTTTTGTGCAGGAAAGCGAGCAGATCGACGAAAACGAGCAGCGTGATGACTTCGCTCACGTGCCGGGTCGCATCGTCCGTCTGACCTTCCAGGGCGAAGCGACTTACGCGCCGTTGCTCGGTACCGTCGCCCGGGAAACCGGGGTCGACTACAGCATCCTCGCCGGTCGCATCGACCGCATCAAAGACATTCCTTACGGGCAATTGACCCTCGCCGTCACCGGTGGCGACATGGAAGCGGCGTTCGCCCGCTTCACCGCCGCTGACGTTCATATGGAGGTGCTGCGTTAATGGAAATGTACGACGCTGCAATCAAGAACTACGACGCCGCAGTAGAAGCCATCAAGCTGTTCTTCCAGAACATCGACTGGCTGGAAATCGGCTTGGCCACCAACGACACCATGCTGATGCTCGGTGGTTCGCTGTTGTTCACCGTTCTGCTCGGCCTGCCGCTGGGTGTGCTGCTGTTTCTCTGCAGCCCGCGCCAGCTGCTGGAAAACCGGGTGGTCTACGCGATCATGTCGTTGGCGGTGAACATCCTGCGCTCGCTGCCGTTCATCATTCTTTTGATCGTGATGATCCCGTTCACCGTGATGATCACTGGCACCTCGCTGGGCGTGGCCGGTGCGATTCCGCCGCTGGTGGTGGGGGCAACCCCGTTCTTCGCGCGCCTGGTGGAAACCGCGCTGCGTGAAGTCGATCGCGGCATCATCGAAGCGACCCAGTCGATGGGCGCGACTACCCGGCAGATCATCATGAACGCCTTGCTGCCGGAAGCCCGTCCAGGCATCTTCGCAGCGATTACGGTGACGGCAATTACCCTGGTGTCCTACACGGCCATGGCCGGTGTGGTCGGTGCCGGTGGTCTGGGTGACCTGGCGATCCGCTTCGGCTACCAGCGCTTCCAGACTGACGTGATGATCGTCACCGTGGTGCTGCTGTTGATTCTGGTGCAAGTGCTGCAAATGGTTGGTGATCGACTGGTCGTGCATTTCTCGCGCAAATAACCGGTTTTTTAATCAAGAATGAGCCGGCCATTCGCTGGCAGGCGCCAGACGGGCGCCTAATAAGGAGTTAGCTGAATGAAAAAACTGATCGTTGCCCTCGCTGCCGTTGCTGCCTTTTCCGCGCACGCAGAAGAAACCCTGACCGTTGCCGCCAGCCCGGTGCCACATGCGGAAATCCTCGAGTTCGTGAAGCCGGCTCTGGCCAAAGAAGGCGTGGATCTGAAGGTCAAGGTCTTCACCGACTACATTCAGCCGAACGTACAGGTCGCCGAAAAGCGTCTGGACGCCAACTTCTTCCAGCACCAGCCGTACCTCGATGAGTTCAACAAGGCCAAGGGCACCAGCCTGGTCGCTGTGACCGGCGTGCACCTGGAGCCATTGGGCGCGTACTCGAGCAAGATCAAGGATCTGAAGGATCTGCCAAGCGGCGCCAACGTGGTGATCCCGAACGACGCCACCAACGGCGGCCGTGCACTGCTGCTGCTGGCCAAGGCTGGCCTGATCACTTTGAAGGACCCGACCAACATCCTGTCGACCGTTAAAGACATCGCGCAGAATTCTAAAGACCTGAAAATCCGTGAACTGGAAGCCGCGACCATCCCGCGCGTGCTGACTCAGGTCGACCTGGCACTGATCAACACCAATTACGCGCTGGAAGCCAAGCTCGATCCGTCCAAGGATGCGCTGGTGATCGAAGGCAACGACTCGCCTTACGTGAACATCCTGGTGTCCCGTGCGGACAACAAGGACAGCGACGCGATGCAGAAACTGGCCGCCGCCCTGCACAGCCCGGAAGTGAAGCAATTCATCACCGAGAAGTACAAAGGCGCGGTATTGCCGGCGTTCTGATACAGATTGCTGCAATGAAAAGGGGACGCCAATGGCGTCCCCTTTTTTGTGCCCAAAACACAGATCCCTGGATGCCGGTTTTTGTGGCGAGGGAGCTTGCTCCCGCTCGGCTGCGCAGCAGTCGTAAACCCAACTGTTGCGGTGCAACTATTAGTCCGCATCAGCTGGTTTTGGGGCCGCTTCGCAGCCCAGCGGGAGCAAGCTCCCTCGCCACAGATTTTCATCAAGGCATTACTTGCGGTTAAGCATTACCGGGAGCTGCGCAACCAGTTTGGCGTTGTTCAGCGGCGCACGAATAAAGCCGCGCTGCGTGCCGTCCGGGCCGATCACCGCCAGATTGCCGCTATGGTCGACGGTGTAATTCGGCTTGCTGGTGTCTGCCGGAATAAACGGAATGCTCACCGCGTTGGCGACCTTCTGCAGTTCTTCGATCGACTTCGGCGTGAGGCCCACGAACTGCGGATCGAAGTAGCCCAGGTACTGCTTCAACTGCCGCGGGTTATCGCGGTTCGGGTCAACGCTGACCAGCACGATCTGCAACTTATCCACAGCGTCTTTGGGCAACTCGCTCTTGATCTGGCGCAGTTGCGCGAGGGTGGTCGGGCAGATGTCCGGGCAGAAGGTGTAGCCGAAGAACAGCAGGCTCCACTTGCCCTTCAATTCGTCGATGGCGACCGGTTGGCCATCCTGGTTGGTCATCGTCACGCCCGGCAGGGTACGGCTCTGCGGCAGCAGAATGATGCCGGCGTCGATCAGTGCGGTGGGATCACCCTGGCCCTTGCCACTCAGCACTTTGTTGACGGTCAGTCCCAGGATCAGCGCGATCACGGCGACGAGGATGAAGACGGTTTTCTGGGTTCGAGTCATAGGTTCAACAGTAAGTAGTGGTCTACGAGCAGGGCGATGAACAACAGGAACAAGTAATAAATAGAGTACTTGAAGGTGTTGATCGCCGCGTGCGGCCGAGTGCCACGGTACAGCACCACGGCCCATTGCAGAAACCTTGCGCCCAGCGCGAGGGCGCACAGCAAGTACAGCACGCCGCTCATGTGGATCACGTACGGCAGCAGACTCACCGCCAGCAGCGCAAAGGTGTACAGCAGAATGTGCACCTTGGTGTAGTGCTCGCCGTGGGTCACCGGCAGCATCGGGATGTCGGCCTTGGCGTATTCCTCCTTGCGATGAATCGCCAGCGCCCAGAAGTGCGGCGGGGTCCAGGCGAAGATGATCAGCACCAGCAGCAACGGTTCGGCGCTGACATGACCGGTGGCGGCGGTCCAGCCGAGCAGCGGTGGTGCCGCGCCGGCGAGGCCGCCGATGACGATGTTCTGTGGCGTCGCACGTTTGAGGAAACCGGTGTAGATCACCGCGTAGCCGAGTAACGAAGCGAGGGTCAGCCAGGCAGTCAGTGGATTGGTGAAGGTCAGCAACAACGCCTGGCCGAGCAGCGCCAGCATCAAGGCAAAGGTCAGTGCCGCAGCAGGCGACACCCGGCCTTCAGCCAACGGCCGTTTGTGGGTACGCGCCATCACCGCATCGATGCGCCGGTCCACCACATGGTTGACCGCTGCCGCACCGCCGGCACACAGCGCAATACCCAGGTTGCCGAACACCAGCACCGTCCACGGCACCCCGGCGCGGGTCGCGAGGAACATGCCGACCAGCGAGGTGATGAGCATCAGCACCACCACTTTCGGCTTGGTCAGCTCCAGATAGTCACGCCACAGCGCTTGCGCGGGACGTTCGCCGATCAGAAGCGCCATGGCGTTTCTCCTTTTATCGTGATGGGCGCGGCCACCTGTTTACGCGGGCTCAGGCGCCAGCGTGCGAGCACCGGCTGTTTGACCCGGACCAGACTGGTCCGCGCGTGGTAATTGACCAGCACCATGGTCAGCAGCAGTGCTGCGCCGCCGGCGTTGTGTGCCACGGCCACCGGCAGCGGCAAATGGAACAGCACGTTGCTGATGCCAAGAGTGATTTGTGCGCCGAGGGCGACCAGTACCAGACCGGCGAGCCGGGTCATGCCGACGGCCCTGAGTTGCCAGGCCAGCCCCAGCAGCACCAGCGTCACCAGCAGGGCGCCGATGCGGTGGGTCAGGTGAATCGCCGTGCGCGCATCGCTGTCGAGTTGTCCGCCGAGGTAGTTCGGGCCGATGTGTTGAGTCAGGTGAAAACCATTGGCGAAGTCGGCGGGCGGCAACCATTGGCCGTGGCAGGTCGGGAAGTCGATGCAGGCCACTGCCGCGTAGTTGGAACTGACCCAGCCACCCAGCGCGATCTGGGCAATCACCAGCAACAGCCCGGCAGTCGCCCAATACTGCAAGCGCTTGGGCACGGTCAGCGCCGGCAACACCCCGGACAATCTCAAGGTCAGCAGGAACAGCAGACTCAATGTCGCAAAACCGCCGAGCAAATGCCCGGTGACCACTTGCGGCCAGAGCTTGAGCGTCACCGTCCACATGCCGAACGCCGCTTGGGCGAACACCACCGCCAGCAGAAACAGCGGCAGCTTCAGCGGCTGGCCGGGATGACGCCGATTGACCCAGGCGCGCCCGGCCAGGATCGAAATCAGCAGACCGAGGGTGCCGGCGAAGTAGCGGTGGATCATCTCGTTCCAGCCCTTGTGCGCCACCACCGGCGAGTCGGGGTAGTGGAGTTCGGCATGGGCCAGTTGGGCTTCGCTTTTCGGCACGCTGATAAAGCCGTAGCACCCCGGCCAGTCCGGACAGCCGAGGCCTGCGTGGGTCAGGCGGGTGTAGGCACCGAGCAGCACGACGATCAGTGCCAGCAGGGTGGCAAACAGCGCGAGGCGAAATCCAGGTTTGGCCATGACGATGCCCTTATCCGATGTTCGACAGTTTCAGCAGGTGGCGCAGGTCGTTGAGCAGATCCTTGCCCTTCACACTCGGGTCGTAGCGCAGCACGAGGTTGCCGTGCGGGTCGATGACCCACAGCTGCGGCGTGGCCTTGTCGCCGGTGGCCTTGCTGAAGGCGGCGGCGTCCAGCGGGTAGCGTTGCAATTGCGGGTATTCGCGGCTCAGCTTGGCTTCGTAGTCGGCGCTCAACGGTTGCGCGGCGGCGAGGGCGTGGCTGGCGCGTCCGGCATCGCGCCCGAGGCCGATCTGGATCTGCCGGGCGAGGTACACCAGTTGCTGGCAGTCGACCGCGCAATCCTTGGGCGCCGTGACCAGCATCTGCCAACGCTGTTCATCGGCCTGCACACCGAGGTCGGCGCGGGACTGGCCGTTGCCGATCAGCTCGCCGTGGTAGCTGCGCCCTTCCGGCACCCAGAACTGCAATTTGTACATGCCGGTGGCGAGGATCATCGGGCCGACCACGCCGAGCACAATCAGCAGCAGCTGGAGCCGTCCGCGACGACGGCTGGCCGGGGTTTTTGCCTCAGACATGCTGGGTGGATTCATGGCCGTTCCCATGGTTGTTCTCCTTTGCGTTGTGCCAGCCGAGGTAGAGGTAGAGACCGAGCAGGGCGGTGGCCATGGCGAACCACTGCACGGCGTAACCGAGGTGTTTTTCCGGGCCCATGGCGACGACCGGCCAGTCGGCCTCATAGCTGGCGGGGCCGGGTTCGGCGCGTAATTCGTAAGCGAAACCGTCGCGCTCGAGGGTTTTCCACAGTCTGGCGGGCTCGACGGCGGTGATGGTTTGCGGCCAGGTGCTGCTGACCGGGTCGGCGTGTAACTGGAAGGTGGCGCCGGGAGCGACGTAGACCCAGGCGTCGAGGCTCAGCGCCTCGGTCGGGGTGGTGAATTGCGGCGTGACGCGGCGGTCCGGCCATGGCAGCCAGCCACGATTGACCAGCAGCCACAGGCCGGTGGCGCGGTCCTGAAACGGTTGCAGCAGCTCGACGCCGACCTTGCCGTTGCGCTGGCGGTTATCGAGCAGTAGGCTGTGCGCGCCATCGAACTGGCCGTACAGGTGCACGCGGCGATAGGCCGGGTCGCTGCCGTGGAGCAATTCGCTGCTGGCCATCGGTTCGGCGGCGCGGCGTTCGGCGTAACTGGCGAGCAGCGCGGTTTTCTCCGCGCCCCGACCCAGCTGCCAGAACCCAAGCGACACCAGCAGCGGCAACAACAGCACCACCACCACGGTCGGTATCACGCCCGGGCGAAAGCGCTTCATGGCCGCGCCATAAAGTCAGTCGTCGCGATCGCTATACTCAACTGCATCGCCTGTCCCCCGGAGTCTTCCCATGCTCAAAGCAGCCATTGTCGTGCTGCTGATTGCCACGGTGATCAGCCTGTTCAGCGGCCTGTTTTTCCTGGTCAAGGACGACAGCAGTTCCAATCGCCTGGTGATCGCCTTGAGTGTTCGGGTGGCACTGGCCGCCGCCACCGTCGGCTTGATCGCCTGGGGCTTCTACAGCGGCCAACTGGTGTCGCACGCGCCTTGGTAGCGGGCGCTCAGAGTACGTAAACGAAGACGAACAAGCCGATCCACACCACATCGACGAAGTGCCAATACCAGCTCGCCGCCTCGAAACCGAACTGATGTTCGGCATCGAAATGGCCCTTCATGATGCGCATCAGCATCACGAACAGGATGATCGTGCCGATGGTCACGTGGGCGCCGTGGAAACCGGTGAGCATGAAGAACGTCGCGCCGTAGATGCCCGAACCCAGGGTCAGCCCCAATTCGTGGTAGGCGTGCATGTATTCCTCAGCCTGGAAACCGAGGAACGCGCAGCCCAGCAGCACGGTGATCGCCAGCCAGATTTTCAGCGCGCCGCGATGGCCCTTTTTCAAGGCATGGTGGGCGATGGTGATGGTCACGCTGGAGCTGACCAGCAGAATCGTGTTGATCAGCGGCAGGCCCCACGGGCTGATGACTTCCTTCGGTGGCGGGAACAGTTTCGGATCCGGCGTGTGTAGCAGCGGCCAGGTGAACTGGAAGTTCGGCCAGAGCATGTGGGCGATGCCTTTCGGGCCTTCGCCACCCAGCGCCGGCCCGGAAATGTGCCGCACGTAGAACAGCGCACCGAAGAAGGCGACGAAGAACATCACCTCGGAGAAGATGAACCAACTCATGCCCCAGCGGAACGAGCGATCCAGCTGCGGGCTGTAGAGCCCTGCGCGGCTTTCCTTGATCACCGCACCGAACCAGCCGAACAGCATGTACGCCAGTAACAACCCGCCGACGAAAAAGATGTACGGGCCGTGGGATTCCGGACGCGCCGCCTTCAGATCGTTGAACCAGGTCGCCAGGCCGTACACGGTGATGACCATGCCGAAGGTGGCGATGATCGGCCATTTGCTCTGGGCCGGGACGTAATAGTGCTCATGAGTTGCCATTTATTGTTCTCCTTATCGGGCACGCTTAACCGCCAGTGTTTGCAGCCACCGGAGGATGTCGGGCGGTGATATCGAACAGCGTGTAGGACAGCGTCAGGTGCTTCACGTCCTTGGGCATGTCGCGGTCAACGATGAAACGCACCGGCATCTCGATCTGCTGACCCGGCTGCAGCACCTGCTGGGTAAAGCAAAAGCATTCGGTCTTGTGGAAATACGCCGCCGCTTCGCTGGGCGCGATACTCGGCACGGCCTGGGCGCTCATCGGTTTGTCGGTGGGGTTGCGCGCCACGAAAATCATCTCGTTGACCGCGCCCGGGTTGGCGGTCAGTTCATCGTGCTTGGGGTAGAACTCCCACGGCATGTCGATGTTGTTGGTCGACAGAAACTGCACGCGCACCTGCCGCGTGCTATCCACCACCTGCTCGCCCTCGTATTGCCCGGCCGTCTTGCCGTTGATGCCGAAGGCCTTGCACATCACGTCGTAGATCGGCACCAGGGCAAAGCCGAAGACAAACATTGCGACGACGACTCCGAGCAGGCGGGTGACCAGTTTTTTCAGCGAGATCGAGTCAGCCATGGTTCATGCCTCTCTCGAAGGTGCGAGTGAGCCGTTGTGGCGAGGGAGCTTGCTCCCGCTGGGTGGCGCAGCCGCCCCAAGGATTTTTTGGGCGCTGCGCACCCAGGCGGGAGCAAGCTCCCTCGCCACAGGGGTCGCGTTAGCAGAGGAGCGTTTCATTTCACTTCCGGCGGCGTAGTAAAGGTGTGATACGGCGCCGGCGACGGCACGCTCCACTCCAGGCCTTCAGCGCCATCCCACGGTTTGGCCGGGGCCGGTGGGCCGCCGCGAATGGTCTTGATCACGATGAACAGGAAGAAGATCTGCGTGGCACCGAACATGAACGCGCCGATCGACGAGACCATGTTGAAGTCGGCGAACTGCAGGTTGTAGTCCGGAATCCGCCGCGGCATCCCCGCCAACCCCACGAAGTGCATCGGGAAGAAGGTCAGGTTCATGCCGACGAACGACAGCCAGAAATGCAGCTTGCCAAGGGTTTCGTCGTACATGTGCCCGGTCCACTTCGGCAACCAGTAATAGGCCGAGGCGAAGATCCCGAAGATCGCCCCCGGCACCAGCACGTAGTGGAAGTGCGCCACCACAAAGTAGGTGTCCTGATACTGGAAGTCCGCCGGGGCGATGGCCAGCATCAGTCCGGAGAAACCGCCGATCGAGAACAGGATCACGAAAGCCACGGCAAACAGCATCGGCGTCTCGAAGGTCAGCGAGCCTTGCCACATGGTGCTGGCCCAGTTGAACACCTTGACCCCGGTCGGCACGGCGATGAGCATGGTCGCGTACATGAAGAACAACTCGCCCACCAGCGGGATGCCGACCACGAACATGTGGTGCGCCCAGACAATGAACGACAGGAACGCGATGCTCGCCGTCGCATAGACCATCGAGGTGTAGCCGAACAGCGGCTTGCGCGAGAAGGTCGGGATGATCTGGCTGACGGCGCCGAAGGCCGGCAGGATCATGATGTACACCTCGGGGTGGCCGAAGAACCAGAACACGTGCTGGAACAAGACCGGGTCACCGCCACCGGCGGCACTGAAGAAGCTGGTGCCGAAGTGGATATCCATCAGCATCATCGTCACGCACCCGGCCAGCACCGGCATCACCGCGATCAGCAGGAACGCGGTAATCAGCCAGGTCCAGACGAACAGCGGCATTTTCATCAGGGTCATGCCGGGGGCGCGCAGGTTGAGGATGGTGGCGATCACGTTGATCGCGCCCATGATCGAACTGATCCCCATCAGGTGGATGGCGAAGATGAAGTAGGTGACGCTTTCCGGCGCGTAGGTGGTGGACAGCGGGGCGTAGAATGTCCAGCCGAAGTTCGGTCCGCCACCGGCGGTGAACAGGGTCGAGACCAGCAGCAGGAACGCCGCCGGCAGCAGCCAGAAGCTGAAGTTGTTCATCCGTGGCAGGGCCATGTCCGGCGCGCCGATCATCAGCGGGATCATCCAGTTGGCGAGGCCGACGAACGCCGGCATCACCGCACCGAAGACCATCACCAGACCGTGCATGGTGGTCATCTGGTTGAAGAACGCCGGTTCGACGATCTGCAGGCCGGGCTGGAACAGTTCGGCGCGGATCACCATGGCGAACGAGCCGCCAAGCAGGAACATGCAGAAGGCGAACCACAGGTACAGCGTGCCGATGTCCTTGTGGTTGGTGGTCAGCACCCAGCGCATCAGGCCTTTGGCGGGGCCGTGGGCGTGGTCGGCATGACCGTGGTCATCGATTACAGCGCTCATGGCCGGTCTCCTTTACGTGAGTGGACGGGGCTGGCCGGGGCACGCTGCCCCGGCCGTTTCACGAAATACGCGGTGGGCCGGCTCATTTGCTTTCCGCCTGTTTGAGCTCAAGCACTTCTTTTGGCGTGACCATGTCGCCCTTGTTGTTGCCCCAGGCGTTACGTTCGTAGGTCACGACCGCTGCGATATCGACTTCCGACAACTGCTTGCCGAACGCCGCCATGGCGGTGCCGGGCTTGCCGTGGAAGACAATGCTCAGGTGGCCTTCTTTCGGCCCTGTGGCGATTTTCGAGCCCTTGAGCGCCGGGAACATCGGCGGCAGGCCCTGGCCTTCAGCCTGGTGACAGGCCACGCAAGTGGTGTGATAGATCTTGTCGCCGCGCTCTTTAAGCTCGTCCAGCGTCCATTCCTTGCTGGTCAGCTCCTTGAGCTGCGCCGCTTCGGCCTTGCGGTCGGCCAGCCACTTGTCGTAGTCGGGCTTCTCCTTGACGTCGACCACGATCGGCATGAAGCCGTGATCCTTGCCGCACAGCTCGGCGCACTGGCCGCGGTAAATGCCGGGTTTGTCGATGCGCGTCCAGGCTTCGTTGACAAACCCCGGGATCGCATCGCGCTTGACCGCGAACGCCGGCACCCACCACGAGTGGATCACGTCGGCGGAGGTCACGAGGAAACGCACCTTGGCGCCGACCGGCAGCACCAGCGGCTTGTCGACTTCGAGCAGGTAGTGCTCGCCCTTGGCTTCCTTGTTGTGGATCTGTTCGGCGGGTGTGGCCAGGTTGCTGAAGAACTCGACGTCCTGGCCCAGGTATTTGTAGTGCCACTTCCACTGGTAACCGGTGATCTGGATATCGATATCCGGCTCACTGGTGTCGTACATGCGGATCAGGGTCGCAGTCGCCGGAACCGCCATCGCCACCAGAATCAGCAGCGGCACGACGGTCCAGAGAATTTCGACGGTGGTGCTTTCGTGGAATTTCGCGGCGACCTGCCCGGTCGAGCGGCGATGCACGATCATCGACCAGAACATGGCGCCGAAGACGATGATCCCGATCACCACACAGATCCAGAAAATGGTCATGTGCAGGTCGAATACTGCGTGACTGATTTCAGTCGCTCCAGGCGCCATATTCACAGTCCAGGCCGCGTTGGCCTGGCTGAAAATCGACCACAACAGGAGGCCCATCCAGACGTGTGGATGTCGCATCATTGCGGGTTCCCCTTATCGTTCTTGTTATCCCGGAGGCGTAACGCCTGCGGCAAGGGAGCGGCTGCATCAGACTACGAACTTGAATCGCCGGGCCTTGCTGCGGGTGCAGTCGGGCGTCATCAGCTAACTCCATTCAATGGCGAGTATAGACAGCCATCGGGAATTGCAATGTCGGCGCGTAAATGATCTGAAACAGCCGGGGCTTGCGTTCAAGGGCACGAATGGAGAAGGATGCAGACGAGTGGTGGCGAGCCGATATAACGCCGGTGCATCAAGGATGAAATAATTATGACAAATGCGTCTTAGCATTTTTCGTAAGCCAGCTAACTTATGTCTTCCCTATTTCAATGCCTTGTACCCTGGAGTTTTCATGAACACCGCCGCATTGCGCGAGCAGATCCAAAAAGCCCGACAAACCGAAAACGAAACCGGACGGCTGACTCGTCAGCTGGAAGAACAACTGCCCCATTTGCACCCCTCGATCCAATTGCCGGAAACCGATGCCAAGGCCGTGCTGACGCGTTTTGTCGAAGCCTACATCGATGAAGTGCCTGACCTGCTGGATGCAGCCAATGAAGTCGCCAGGGAAGCGGGAATCGAGTCACAGATCAAACCGGTGCTGAAAATCGCCGAGCAGTATTTCCTCCAGCCACCAGTGGGCCTGGAACATCTGCTGGACGAGGCCTATCTGGCGCATCGCTTTGTCGAAGAGGTCAACGACCTGTACATCAAGCATTTTGGCCAGCCACTGATCCCCTTGGACATGACGGTCGCCAACCTGATTGCTCACCAGTTGCTCGGTGAGAAATTTGCCAACGAACTGGATGAAGTCGTCCACCACGCGGTGGACACCATGCTCGACGATGACAGCTTTGCGCTGGAATCGGTGGAAGCCTATCGCGAGAAACTCAGCAGCCCGGACACCGGCGCCGCTTGGAAACGCTGGCCGTGCATGAGCCGTCGCCTGGGCGTGGGCCTGGAACTCGACCAGCCTGCCGCCTGAGTTACACAATCCAATGTAGGAGCTGCCGCAGGCTGCGATCTTTTGATGTGGTTCTTAACAATCAAGATCAAAAGATCGCAGCCTGCGGCAGCTCCTACAGGGTTTGTGTTCAGGCGGGAAGATTTAACCGGCCGCGCCGATACCTGTGGTTGTGCGAATCCGTCCCTCAAGCCTGCGCTTCAACCCTCGCGACTCGATCAACAGCTTCGACCCCTTCGCCGCGTTCGCCCGGCCCCATTCTTCCAGCAACTCCAGACACGAATGATCGATGTAGCTCAGGTTATTGAGCGGCACATGCACCGTCGTGCCCGCTGGAATGCTGCCCAGTACCTGGGTCAGCGCCGGCACCTTGAGGAAGGTCGCTGCACCGACCAGGCGCAACTCCATCTCGCCGTCCTGCGGCAGGTCGATCAGGCTGATTTTCAACCGCGAAGCCTTGAACGCCAGTTTCAACAGGGTCAGACCGAAACCAATCAGCACGCCGGTCAACAGGTCGGTGAAGATGATCGCCAGCGCCGTGGCGGCGTAGGTGAACATCGGCATCCGCCCATAACGACCCAGACCGCGAAATGCTTTGAGGTCGACCAGTTTGAAACCGGTGTACACCAGCACCCCCGCCAGACTCGCCACCGGAATGCTTTGCAGCACGCTCGACAGCAACAGCACGAAGCCCAGCAGCCACAGGCCATGGAAGATCGTCGAATAACGCGTGGTCGCACCGGCCTGGACGTTGGCCGAGCTGCGCACGATCACCCCGGTCATCGGCAGCGCACCGACCAGTCCGCAGAGCATGTTGCCGACACCTTGCGCCGACAGCTCACGGTCGAAGTCTGAACGCACACCGCTGTGCATGCGGTCCACCGCCGCCGCCGACAGCAGGGTTTCGGCGCTGGCGATGAACGCCACGGCAAACGCAGCAATCAACAGGGTTGGATCAGCGAGGCTGAGCAGGTCCGCCGGTTTCAGCCAGTCGATGGCTTCGGCCAGGTTCTCCGGTACCTCAACCCGTTTGACCTGCAACGCCAGCAGCAGGCTGGCGCCGGTCGCCAGGCCAACACCGAGCAGCGCACCGGGAATGAATCGCAGCGAATGCGGGCGAAACTTCTCCCACAGCCACATCACCGCGATGGTCGCCAGCCCGAGCAGACCGGCCTGCCAGCCGAACGACGGCAAGGCTTGCGCCACCGCGCCGGGGAAGGCCGTGAGGTTATCCAGGCCGGAGGGTTGCGGCTTGGCGTCGAGCATCACGTGCACTTGCGAGAGCACGATCAACACGCCGATCCCCGCCAGCATGCCGTAGACCACCGCTGGCGCCGTCACCCGAAACCAGCAACCGAGTTTCAGGCGCCCGGCCACCAGTTGCAGGAAACCGGCGAGCAACAGAATCGGCCCGAGCATCTCGATCCCGTGCTGGCGCACCAGTTCGAACACCAACACCGCCAGCCCGGCCGCCGGACCGCTGACCTGCAGTGGCGAGCCCGCCAGCCAACCGACCACCAGACCGCCGATGATCCCGGTGATCAGGCCTTTGGCCGGCGGCAACCCGGAAGCAATCGCAATACCCATGCACAGCGGCAGGGCGACCAGGAACACAACCACCGAAGCCAGCAGCTCCCGTGGCAGAACCGCTTTCAATTGAGCAGCACGCATGGTGACTCTCCCGAAGTTTTCTTCAGGCATGGCGAGGCCGGATCGCTGAAACAGCGACCGGCGTCAAACCACACAGATGTTTAGGAGGATTTAGAAGCGCGCTTTGGGCGTCGCCACCGGAATCGGATGGCTGCCGTCGAGCGGCAGGAAACGTCCCTGATCCGCGTCGTAAGCTTTGATTTCACTGGTTTCGATGTTGTAGACCCAGCCATGGATGAACAGATGACCGTTCGCCATGCGCGAGGCTACCGAAGGATGGGTACGCAAGTGCTGCAATTGGGCGATGACGTTCTCCTCGGTGAGGATCGGCATGCTTTCTTTTTCGTCGGTGCAGTTACAGTTTTCGTGCACCATGGTTTTTGCCACTTCCGCATGACGCAGCCAGGCTTTGACCGTCGGCATTTTTTCCAGACTGTCCGGATTGAGCACTGCGCGCATGGCGCCGCAATCGGAGTGGCCGCAGATGATGATGTGCTGTACGCCCAGCGCCAGCACCGCGTATTCGATGGCGGTGGAGACGCCGCCGTTCATCTGGCCGTAAGGCGGTACGACGTTGCCGACGTTACGGGTCACGAACAGATCGCCGGGTGAACTCTGGGTGATCAGTTCGGGCACGATGCGCGAGTCGGCGCAGGTAATGAACATCGCGCGTGGCGATTGCGCCGTGGCGAGTTTCTTGAAGAGTTCTTCCTGCTGCGGGAAGACCTCATGATGAAAATGCAAAAAGCCGTCAACGATGGTTTTCAGCGCTGCATCGGCGGATACCGCCCCAGGGACGGCTTGCGCCGACGCAGCCAACGGCTGTTTATCCTTGTCACTCATGATTCATCCTCTTTGGCGGATTCGGGGAGTCATTCCCGTGTATTCCGGTGTAAAGCCAGTGGCTGTTTAAAACATCCGGGTCATCCAGACCCGTCAGTCACTCGATGAACAAGGTAGCCGCCGAAACTTAACTCAAACTGAATCAAGCGCTCTAGAACGTGTGTTCCAGATCACAAAAAACGTGACTGGGGCATTTCGATGAAAGGATTTCAACCCATCAACCAAGGCGGATTGTCGCTAAATCAACGACATCTGACGACCCGGCGGACAGAAGGCCGTGCAATCGAGGTTGTAGCCTTCGCGGTGATTTAAACCGAGACGTTTAATGGCTTTGGCGAAACGCTGCGCGAGCAGATCGGCGAACGGCCCCTCGCCGCGCATCCTGACGCCAAAACGGCTGTCGTACAGCTCGCCGCCCCGGCTCTGGCGCACCAGGCTCAGCACATGCGCGGCACGCTGCGGGTAGTGCGCCTGCAACCATTCTTCGAACAGCGGCGCCACCTCCAGCGGCAGGCGCAGCATCATGTATGCGGCGCTTTGCGCACCGGCGGCATGCGCCTCGGTCAGCAGGCTTTCGATTTCGCTGTCGTTGATCATCGGAATCATCGGCGAACACAGCACCCCCACGGGAATGCCCGCTTCGCGCATCACCCGTATCGCCCGCAATCGGGCCTTGGGCGCCGCTGCGCGCGGTTCGAGGATGCGTTTGAGTTCGTCGTCGAGGGTGGTCAGGCTGATCATCACCGCCACCAGCCGTTGCTGCGCCAGTTCAGTGAGCAGGTCGAGGTCGCGCAAAATCAGCGAACCCTTGGTGACGATGGTCACCGGGTGCCGATAGCGCAGCAGCACTTCGAGGGTCTGGCGGGTGATCCGGTGTTCGCGTTCGATGGGCTGATACGGATCGGTGTTGGAGCCAAGGTTGATCGGCGCGCACTGGTAGCCGCGTTTGCTCAACTGTTCTTCCAGCACCTGGGCGGCGTTGGTCTTGGCGATCAGCTTCGTTTCAAAATCCAGCCCCGGCGACATGTCCCAATAGGCGTGGCTGGGTCGCGCGTAGCAATAGATGCAGCCGTGCTCGCAGCCGCGATAGGGATTGATCGAGCGGTCGAAGGGCAGGTCCGGCGAGGTGTTGCGGGTAATGATGGTTTTCGCGGTTTCGATCATCACCTCGGTGTTCTGCGTGTCGGGCACTTCCTGATACCAGCCGTCATCCTCGGCCACCGAACGGTTCGGCGCAAAGCGGTTGTGCGGGTTGGTGGCGGTGCCGCGGCCACGCGGCGGGAGAGGGCTGATCATTGAGGCAATCTCGTATCTGTATGTCCATACAGTATCCGATCAGCCTTGACGCGATCCAGTACCGTTCGGCCAGGGAATCAAAACAGCGCAAAACCTGGAAACCGGTTCGTGGCTTGGTTGCATAAATTTAACAATCGACAACCCGAGAAACATATGCCCGGTTGTGAAGGAAAGTTGGCAAATATAGTCTTCGAAACTTACGGGCACTGACGCCTGATAAATATTTTCAAGGATGTTATTTATGTCGTACCTCAATCAGCGTGGTGTTTTTCTGCAAATGATGCTTCCGGATCCATCGGAGCCCAATACTATTGTTTCCATGCAACTTGCCCGCAAAGAACTGGGTTGGAATGCCGAAGAGCAACTGTCGACCGAGGCGTTGGTTGATTCGATTTACGTGGTCGCTGTATCCGCTGATCGCGGCAAGTCGTTCACTATTCGCACGGACAAGAAGGATGTGGATGGCGACGGTGACATTGATGGTGATGACAAAGCCAAGTTGGCGGCGCTGGCCAAGGCTTATGCAAGTATCGTTAATCCGTAAGGCGCACCGCGATAAATGCACAGAAAACCCTGCATGAATTACGCATGCAGGGTTTTTGTCGGACTGTGTTTCGTCGACACCGCACTCACTATGTCAGCGGTTATTTCAAATTTTAAAGTCTCTCATTGACGCAAAGGAACCGGCGATTTTTCTGAAAATAAACTCATCGTCCAGATCAATATCGCCATCACCGTCTGCGTCCGTCGACCCTGACACTTTTTTATACAACCCCTTGTCATAACCTGTGACGGTCACCACTGCATCCGGGCGAGTCAAATCGGGGTTCGCCACGTTAAACAAGCCAATATTAACGTCGGCAATTTTGTTCCCTGAGGCGTTGTCTCCGAATGAGATAAGTATGCATTTGTAGAGACGGCCCGCACCGACAGTACTCAAACCGACCAAAGCAGAGGCAAGTTCGCCTGCCAGGGTGTAATAGGATTCGTCATCCTCATCTATGTCGCCGTCGCCCTCGACATCGTCGACTCCGGTGACCGTGTCATATTTTCCGTTGGCGGCACTGGCGTACGCTGTGACCACCACGTCAGGCGCGGAGTTAACAGCGTCTCCATTGTTGTATCGGGAAATTACCGCTTCAGCTGTTCCGTTCCCATCCGTGTCTTTGAACTCATATAACAGTGAATAGCTCATGTCTTTGTGCTCCATGCCAGCGCGATATTAAGGGCAATCGGATCTGTGTCCCTTTGCACCCTAAGTAACGTAAAAGCGAACGTCTACTGTCAGAATTGACAGGTGTATGCATTTACAGCATGGAGGACTCAAGTTTACTGACTGGATGTTGTACACCCTGTCAAGCCTGACAGTAGACCGGATTTCTCCCACTCGTTAACTTCTGGAAAACAGCGGAAGATTGCCGATTGGCCAGTGCAATCAACTGAAGGATTTACGGCATGACTAGCAGGATGTTGCTGGAAATTGCGGATATGGACCGAGACGGAAATCCGGAAGTCGTGTTTTATCACTACGATAAAGACGCCACCAAAATGATGGATTACGACTACTCGTTGTTCGCTTCTTCGACGGAAGGTAACGGTCGTTATGACTTGATTTCCGAAGACGTTGTCGACGGCGATGGCGACGTCGATAAATACGACAAGAAGCTCTACTTGCAGTTGGCCGATGCCTTTGCACAATTCAAGGGCTTTCAGTCCAGGCGTTGAATTACCCGCTGACACAACAAAGCATTAATGCCATGTCAGCGGTATTCATGTCTCGTTAATGCGAAGTGACTTGCCCCAGATCATCCCCGGAAGTGGTCTGCATATCATTCTTGCGCAGGCTTTCGACGTCGGCAGCCTTTACCGGTGCGCCCTTGTTGCCCCAACTGCCACGGATAAAGCTCACCACGTCGGCGACTTCCTGGTCTGACAGGCGCCATGCAAATGCCGGCATGGTGAAGGTCGATGGCGCCGTGTGCGTGGCCGGCAATGTTCCGCCCTTGAGCACGATGTGAATCAACGAGGTCGGGTCGTCCGATTGCAGCACCGGATTGCCCGCCAGGGCCGGGAACACTCGGGTATAGCCGTGGCCGTCGGTGCGGTGGCAGGCCGCGCAATTGTCGATGTACACCGCTGCGCCGCGTTGGCTGTCGTCGCCGTTCCACAGGGCCTTGGCGGCTTTCTCGTCGTACTGGTGCGGCTGATCGTTCGGATCAGTCGCTGGCAGCGACTTGAGGTAACGGGCAATCGCGGTCAGGTCGGCGTCGGTCATGTATTGCATGCTGTGGGTGACCACATCGCTCATGCCGCCGAACACCGCGCTGCGGTCGCTGCGCCCGGTCTTGAGGAACTGCACCAGTTGCGCCTCGCTCCAGCTGCCGAGACCGTCCTTGTGATCCCCGCGCAGGCTCTTGGCGATCCAGCCTTCCAGCGGTGCACTGCCGGCGAGGAAGTTTTTGCCGTCAGTGGCGCTCAGGGATTTTTCCTGCATGGTCAGGGCACGTGGCGTATGGCACGCGCCGCAATGGCCGAGGCCTTCGACCAGATAGGCGCCACGGTCGATCACCGGATCGTCCGACGTTGCCTGGTAATCCTCGACCTTCGGCGCAAACAGCCAGCGCCAGCCCATCAACGGCCAGCGCATGCTCAACGGCCATGGGATGTCGCTGGCCTTGTTCTCCTGTGCCACCGGTTCTACGCCGTGCATGAAGTACGCGTACAGCGCTTGCATGTCGGCTTCGCTGACGCGGGCGTAGGACGGATACGGCATCGCCGGGTACAAGGTACTGCCGTTTTTCGCGACGCCATGGCGCACGGCTTTGTCGAAGTCCTCGAAGCTGTACTCACCGAGGCCGGTTTTGTCCGGGGTGATGTTGGTCGAGTAGATCGTGCCGATCGGGGTTTCCATCGGCAGGCCGCCGGCGAACGGCTTGCCGCCCTTGGCGGTGTGACAGGCCACGCAGTCGCCGGCGCGGGCGAGGTATTCGCCTTGTTTGATCAACGCTGAATCAACGTCGGCAGCGTGTACAGCCGCGCTGCCGAGCAGGGCCAGGGTCGCGATAACGAGATTTTTCATGGTCATCGCTCCTTATGCCTGAACCAGCGGGCCGGGGTTTTTCAGGTACTGCTCGCGGATCGCCTTGGCCGACCAGTAGGTCAACGCCGCCACCAGCCCGGTCGGGTTGTAGCCCAGACCCTGCGGGAATGCCGATGCACCCGGTACGAACACGTTGTGCACGTCCCAGCTCTGCAGGTAGCGGTTCAGCGCGCTCTTCTTCGGATCGGTGCCCATGATCGCGCCACCGTTGAGGTGGGTGGTCTGGTAGGCCGCGGTGTTGAAGTGATCACCGACCTGCTTGCCGATCACCGCGATGGCTTTCGGCCCCATGGCTTGGGCGACCTTGCCCATTTTTTCGACCATGAACCGGTTCATCTTGATGTCGTTTTCCTGCCAGTCGAAGGTCATGCGCAGCAGCGGCAAGCCGTAGGCATCGCGGTACACCGGGTCCAGATCGAGGTAGTTGCCACGGTAGGATTGATGCGCGCCGTGGGCGTCCATCGACACCTGGTGGGTGTAGTAATCGGCGGTCGCACGTTTCCACGCGCTGCCCCAGGCCGGAGTGCCCGGCGGGTTTGAAGTGCCGGCAATCGGCCGGCTGCCGGCCTGGTTGACCCACATCGGCGAACCGCCGACAAAGCCGTGCGGACCGTGGTCGAAGTTGTCGGCGTTGAAGTCATCCAGCGCCACGCCGTTGCCGCCGGCACCGATGAAGTTGTTGGTGTGGGTGTCCTTGTCGAAGAACGCCTTGATGGTCGCCATGTTCTGGTAGGCGAAGTTGCGCCCGACCACGCCTTCGCCGCTGATCGGGTCGTACGGCTTGCCGATGCCCGAGAGCAGCATCAGGCGCACGTTGTGCAACTGGAAGGCGCCGAGGATCACCAGATCCGCCGGTTGCTCGATCTCGCGGCCCTGACCGTCGATGTAAGTCACGCCGGTGGCCTTGGACTTGGTGCTGTCGAGGTTGACCCGCAGGACATGGGCGTTAGGCCGCAGCTCGAAATTCGGCAGCGGCTTGAGCGCCGGCAGAATGTTCACGTTCGGCGAGGCCTTGGAATACATGTAGCACACGTAGCCGCTGCAGAATCCGCAGAAGTTGCACGGGCCCATCTGTGCGCCGTAGGGATTGGTGTACGGGCCTGAGGTATTCGCCGAGGGCAGGTTGTAGGGTTTGTAACCGACTTCTGTCGCCGCTTTGCCGAACAGCTGTGCGGAAACGGTGTTTTTCTGCGCCTCGAGCGGGAACGGGTTGGAACGATCCGGCGCGTACGGGTTGCCGCCTTTGCCCTGACCGACCAGTTGGCCCTTCACGGTCCAGGCCTGGCCCGAGGTGCCGAAGACTTTCTCGGCGAAATCGAAGAACGGCTCCAGCTCTTCATAGCTGACGCCGAAGTCCTGGATGGTCATGTCCTTGGGGATGAAGCTTTTGCCGTAGCGCTCTTCGTAATGGCTGCGCATGCGCAACTCGATCGGATCGACCCGGAAGTGCACGCCCGACCAGTGCAACCCGGCGCCGCCCACGCCATTACCCGGCAGGAACGCACCCAACTGGCGGTTCGGCAGGGCGATGTCGTTGACGCTGTGGCGGATGGTGACGGTTTCTTTCGAGATGTCCTGAAAGAGTTTTTTCCGCACGCTGTAGGTGAGTTCGTCGATCACCTGCGGATAGTTGCCGTCGGGGTAGGTGTCCTGCATCGGCCCGCGCTCCAGCGCCAGTACATTGAGCCCGGCTTCGGTCAGCTCTTTGGCCATGATTGCGCCGGTCCAGCCGAAACCGACGATCACCGCGTCGACCTTCTTCATTACGGTTGCCATGCTCAAGCCCTCTCGCCGCGAATCGAAACTGCCGGGAAGGGGTATTGCTCGTTGCGTTCCACCCAATCCATGAAATCGGCGCGGGCGCCGGGGAAGCCGATCATGGTCCAGCCGACCATGCCTTTATTGCCGCCGTGGATCGGGTCGCAGAAGAACCCTTCCTTGGTGTTTTGCAGCAGCAGATTGAAGAAAATCTTCGCCGGAACCGCATCGAACTGCGGTTTGCCGGCTTCCAGTTGCTTGAGCAAATCGTCTCGGGTAGCGCTGTCTTGCTCGGCAAATGTTTTACCGTTGAGGGATTTTGCCCACTGGTCCGTGGCAGCGATGCCGAGGCGATAGATCTCTTTGGGCACCAGTTTGCTCTGCCAACCCATCTCCGGGGCGGCGTCTGCGTTGAACGGACCCTGCATGTACCACAGGGCACCGGCGGCGTACGGGGTGTTCATCTGGCGGTCGATGTATTCCGGCACGCCGGCTTCCAGGGCACCCGGGCCCTGGGCGTCGTTGGGGATCAATTGCGCCACGGCGGCATTGATGAAGGCCCATTCCTCGGCGGTGAAATAGCTCGGCTGGTAGGCACCGGCCTCGGTTTTCGTCGGGGTTGCTGCGGGCGCCGTCGGGGTGGCTTCAGGCGCCGCTTGCAACACGCTGCTGCCCAAGCCGCTACCGGCGAGAGTGACCACGGGAATCAGGGTCAGGGATTTGCGCAAGAACTCACGCCGCGGGTTGTCTCGATCTGCATCAGACATGGGGTGCACCTCATCAGGCATTGATGGTTGTCCGTTTCTGCGAACGGCTTGAGCATTTTTTCGTCGCGGCGCGAGTCCCGGTTGACCGGGAAAAGGGGGACGCCTGCAACATCGTGTGACAAATGGTAGCAGGCTAATCATCGGGTTGAACCGATTCAGCGGAAAAAGCCGCGGTTTTTTTACCCGGCGCTCAATGAAATCGCGCGGATTCACGATTCTTTGACAAGTGCCTCACAGGGCTTTGACCGTCGGACGTGGAAGCTGCAAGGCCTTTCATTGATGAATCCCGATACGGTCAGCCCAGCATGTCACGAGTGCGCCTTTTTCCTGTTTTATGTTTGTCGCTGGTTGCCCTGCTGCACTTGATGCCGGCACAAGCTGACGCTTCTGCGTCATCGCGTCCGCCTGAGTGGGCACAACCGGTTGAAGTCCAGTACAACCTGTTCCAGATGTCGCCAACGCTTTACCGCAGTGCCTTGCCGGATGCTGGCGCGGTGCCGTTGCTGAAGAACCTGAAAGTGGCGACGGTGATCAACTTCCTGCCGGAAGCCGACAGCCGCTGGCTGTCCGAACCAGGCATCAATCAGGTGCAACTGCCTTATCGCACCAACCATGTTGATGACGCCGATGTGCTCAAGGCGTTGCGCGCGATTCAGGCTGCCGAAGCCAATGGCCCGGTGTTGATGCATTGCAAGCACGGTTCCGACCGTACTGGCCTGATGGCTGCGATGTACCGGATCGTGGTGCAGGGCTGGAGCAAGGAAGACGCGCTGAATGAGATGACTCAGGGCGGGTTTGGTGAAAGCGGCCATTTCAAGGATGGCGTGCGCTATGTGATGCAGGCCGATGCCGACAAACTGCGCACCGCGCTGGCCAATGGCGATTGCAGCACCAGTGCGTTTGCGACCTGCTCGATGAAGAGCTGGTTGCAGTCGGTCAACCTCAAATAAGCCGAGCCCTCCACGGCGTTGCTCCGTGGAGGGCTATTCACCGGCTCAGTCTTCGGACTTTTTCTTCAGTTTCGGATTCGGGAAGAACTGGACCGCCTGCACCGTTTTGTCCGGAGCAGGTTTGTTGAGCGCGCTGGTGTTGACCCGCGTGCCCAGCTCTTTCGGTACCGACAGCCCCTGCTCATTGAGCGTATCGGAGTAACCGCAGGCCACGCACTCGCGGTGCGGCACGTTGTCTTCGCTCCACATCATCAGCTTGTCCGGCTCGCTGCACGCCGGGCAGACAGCCCCGGCGATAAAGCGTTTCTTGGTAATCACAGGTGCCTCACTCATGCTGCCGCGTCCTCACTCAGGCCGCTATGGCGCAAGAGTGCGTCAATCGATGGCTCGCGGCCACGGAAGTCGACGAACAGCACCATCGGCGCCTGCGAACCGCCACGGGCCAGAATCGCTTCGCGGAAGGCACGACCGGTGTCGGCATTGAGCACGCCATCCTCTTCGAACTTGGAGAAGGCATCTGCCGACAGCACTTCGGCCCACTTGTAGCTGTAATAGCCAGCCGCGTAACCGCCGGCGAAGATGTGCGCGAAGCTGTTGGGGAAGCGGTTGTACGCCGGAGGACGCATGACCGACACCTCGTCGCGCACGCCTTCCAGCACCTGGGCAACGCTGCGGCCATCACCGTGGGTGGCGTGCAGTTCGAAGTCGAACAGCGAGAATTCCAGCTGGCGCACCATCATCAGCCCGGACTGGAAGTTCTTCGCCGCGAGCATTTTTTCCAGCAGGTCCTGTGGCAGCGGCTCGCCGGTTTCGTAATGACCGGAAATCAGCGCCAGGCCTTCCGGCTCCCAGCACCAGTTTTCCATGAACTGGCTCGGCAGCTCGACCGCATCCCAGGCCACGCCGTTGATCCCGGAGACACCGGCGTGATCAACGCGGGTCAGCAGGTGATGCAGGCCATGGCCGAATTCGTGGAACAGGGTGGTCACCTCATCGTGGGTCAGCAGCGCAGGCTTGCCGCTGTCGGCCGGGGTGAAGTTGCACACCAGGTTGGCGACCGGGCTTTGCAGCACGCCGTCGACGGTACGACGACGGTCGCGGGCGCCGTCCATCCAGGCACCGCCGCGCTTGTTGGCGCGGGCGTAGAGGTCGAAGAAGAAGCGGCCGACGTGCTGGCCGTTTTCCTTGATCTCGAACAGGCGCACGTCGGGGTGCCAGGTGTCGAAGCCTTTCAGTTCGGCGATTTCGATGCCGTACAGGCGCTGGACGATGGCGAACAGACCGCCGAGGACTTTATCGATCGGGAAGTAGGCACGCAGGGTTTCCTGAGCGACGCTGTAGCGTTGCTCGCGGAGTTTTTCGCCGTAGAAACCGCTGTCCCAGCTTTGCAGATCGGCGCAGCCCTGTTCGGCGGCGAAGGCACGCAACTGTTGCAGGTCCTGTGCGGCAAACGGCTTGCTGCGCTTGGCCAGGTCGCGCAGGAAGCTCAGCACCTGATCGCTGGACTCGGCCATCTTGGTCGCCAGGCTCAGCTCGGAGAAGCTGGCGAAACCCAACAATTTGGCCAGTTCCTGGCGCAGGTCGAGGATCTCTTCCATCACCGGGCCGTTGTCGTTCTGCCCGGCGTTCGGGCCTTGATCCGAGGCACGGGTGCAGTAGGCGGCGTAGACTTCTTCACGCAGCGCGCGGTCTTGCGCGTAGGTCATCACCGCGTAGTAGCTCGGGAATTCCAGGGTGATCAGCCAGCCGTCGAGGCCCTTGGCCTGTGCGGCAGCCGCCATTTGCGCCTTGGCCGAATCGGTCAGGCCGGCGAGGGCGGCTTCGGCGGTGACGTGCTTGGTCCAGGCTTGCGTGGCGTCGAGCAACTGGTTGGAGAAGCGGCTGCCCAGCTCGGACAGTTTGCTCTGCACTTCGGCGTAGCGCTTCTGCTCGGCTTCCGGCAGGTCGATACCCGACAGGCGGAAATCGCGCAGGGCGTGTTCCAGAATAGTCTTTTGCGCCACGTCGAAACCGGCGGCTTCCGGGCTGTTGGCCAGCGCTTCATAGGCCTGGAACAGCTCGCGGTTCTGGCCCATCTCGGTGGAGTAGGCGCTCAGGGCCGGCAGGCACGACTCGTAGGCTTCGCGCAGTTCGGCGCTGTTGCACACGGCGTTGAGGTGGCTGACCGGGCTCCAGGCGGCGCCGAGGCGATCATTGAGTTCGTCCATCGCCAATACCAGGCCGGCCCAGGTAGGGTTCTGACCCTGGGTCTTGAGGATCTCGGCAATGGCGGCACGGTTGTCGGCCAGAATGGTTTCAATCGCTGGCAGCACATGTTCGGCACGGATCGTGGAGAACGGGGGCAGGTCGTAGGACTGCAGAAGAGGGTTGTTCACGCTCACGGTTGGCACCTTGGCTGGGGAAACATGCAACCATCTTAATTACAATCGGCATTCACCGCAGCTATCGGCGACAGAGAGAGAACTTATCGTGTCCGTTCGCAAGTATCAGAATCACACCCCGCAGCTCAGCAAAGGCGCGTTTGTCGACGCCTCGGCGGTGGTGATCGGCGACGTCGAAATCGGCGAAGACAGCTCCGTGTGGCCGCTGACCGTGATCCGCGGCGACATGCACCGCATCCGTATCGGTGCGCGCACCAGCGTGCAGGACGGCTGCGTGCTGCACATCACCCATGCCGGCCCGTTCAACCCGGACGGCTTCCCGCTGCTGATCGGCGATGACGTGACCATTGCCCACAAGGTCATGCTGCATGGCTGCAGCGTCGGCAGCCGCGTGCTGATCGGCATGGGCAGCATCGTCATGGACGGCGCGGTGGTTGAAGATGACGTGATCATCGGCGCCGGCAGTCTGGTGCCGCCGGGCAAGCGCCTGGAAAGCGGCTTCCTTTACGTGGGCAGCCCGGTGAAACAAGTCCGCCCGCTGACCGACAAGGAACGCGCCTTTTTCACCTACAGCGCGGCGAACTACGTGAAGCTCAAGGATCTGCATCTGGCCGAAGGCTACGACCAGCTCTGACTTTTCTCTCTATTGCCCGGGATTTTTCATGCATTACCAGACCGTACTATTCGACCTCGATGGCACCCTGACCGACCCGCGTGAGGGCATCACCCGTTCCATCCAGTTCGCCCTCGGCAAGCTCGGCATCGATGAGCCGGACCTGACCAAGCTCGAACATTTCATCGGCCCGCCGCTGTTGCAGGCGTTCATGCAGTTCTATGGTTTCGATGAGGCCAAGGCCTGGGAAGCAGTGAATTTCTATCGCGAGCGCTTCAAGGTCACCGGCCTCTACGAAAACCGCGTGTTCGACGGCGTCACGCCATTGCTCGAAACCCTGACCGGCCAGGGGCGACAGCTGTATATCGCGACCTCCAAGCCATGGGTGTTCGCCCGCGAGATCGCCCGGCATTTCGACTTCGCCAAACACTTCAAGGTGATCTACGGCAGTGAACTGGATGGCACGCGGACCAACAAGGTCGAGCTGATTGCGCACCTGGTGGCCGAAGAGGGGCTGGACCCGGCCACTACGCTGATGATCGGCGATCGCAAGCACGACCTGATCGGCGCGCGCAGCAACGGGCTCGACGCGGCGGCGGTAGGTTACGGGTTTGGCAGTTTTGAAGAGTTGAATGCCGAAGCGCCGGCTTATCACTTTGAAACGCTGGCGGAGTTGCATCAGGCGTTTTTGCGGCACTGATCAGTACACCATCGCTGGCAAGCCAGCTCCCACAGTGATTGAGGTGGACCTGAATACATCACTCACCTGTGGGAGCTGGCTTGCCAGCGATGAGGCCGATTCAGCCATTGAAGGGCTGAGAATCTGCCAGCGATTTCAGCGCTGCCTTGCGCTCAGCCACCGGCAGTTCACCCAATTTCTCGACCTCAGCATAAAACCGCGCCCAATCCCCCCCAACTTGCCTGAACAGCGCCGCAAACGCCGGCAGCCACTGGTCATACAGCCCGAACGGCAACAACCGCGCATTGTTCAGCGGCATATTCACCCAGGCGTCATAGCGCTTGTCCCCGGCCCACTGGCTGTCGCGCATCAGTCGATATTCGCGACGAAACTGCTCGAACGTTGCCGCTTTGCGCTCGCGCATCTGCTCGGCCGGCAGTGCCTGGGCATAGAGCTTTTCCAGGCGTGAGCGCGTTTCCAGGACCAACTCGATGAACTGGTCACGTTGCTGGAGCCGCGAGTCAGTGTCTGGCGGCAGGCCCCGAAACGCCCGCCACTGCCGGGTGCCTTCCTGTTCCACAAACGTGGCAAAGGACTCGTTGAACTCGGTGTCGTCCTTCACATAGAAGCGCTGGTGCGCCAGTTCATGGAAGATCAGCGTGGCCAGGCGCTCGTCGCCCCAGCCCATCATCGAGTTGAGAATCGGGTCGTTGAACCAGCCCAGGGTCGAATAGGCCTCGACGCCGCCAATCGACACGTCCATGCCTTGCAGACGCTGGATCGCCGCTTCACCACGGGCAGCGCTCTGGCTGTAGTAGCCGCGATAGGCCACGCAACCGGCGATCGGGAAGCAATGGTTCTGCGGGGTCAGGGAAAACTCCGGGGTGGCGAACACGTTCCACACCACGTAGGGCCGGCCAATGTCGGCGTACAGGCGATAGCTCTGGTTGTCCGGCAGGTGCAGTTGTTCGCTGGCGAAGGCCCGAGCCTTCTGCGACTGGATCAGGTGCGTGCGCAATGCCGCATCGCGGCTGGGGTCGGCGATCACCTTGGCTACCGGCTCGCGCGCCCGCAGCAGTTGCAACTGACCGCTGGCCAGCTGGCTGTAATAGCTGACGCTGGAACAACCGTTGAGCAACAAAAACATCACACCCGGAAACAAAATCCGAAAAACGCGATCAAGTAACCCATGGCTGGGAAGCGGCCTGCTCAAAATAAAAATCCTTTGGAAAGTCTGCCCGCAAGACTATCCCGCCATTTGGAGCTTCGCTATGCGCATGTTGTTGCTGACAGGAGGCCTGCTGACGCTGGCCGGTTGTGCCGGATTCGGAATGCCCGACCCTGACCCCTCGCAAGCCTGGATCGACCTCGATGCCCGGCAACAGGACACGGCGCTGCAAGCGCTGAAAGTCGATGACAAGGCGACCGTCGAAAAACGTTATTTTGAAGTTGAGCCCGGCAGCCACCAATTGCAGGTGCGCTATCAATTCCCGGTCGACGCCACCAACATCGGCCCCGATGCCGAGCCGCTGTGGCGCGACTGTCAGTTGAATGTGAAATTCAAGGATTTCAGCGCGGGTCAGCGCTATCAACTGCAGGCCGGCAGCATCGGTTTCCGGCCATGGGCGAAGCTCTACGACGAGCAGCGCAAGGTCGTCGGCCAAGGCACCCCTGCAGGCTGTCAACGCACGTGATCGGCGCTATGCTGAAGGTCTGAATCCTTGGACATCCATCATGCGCAAGTTGATGCTGTTGCTCGCGGTCGGCGCTCTCGCCGGTTGCCAGACCCCGTTGCCACCGGTTGATCCACAAATGGCCTGGGTCGATTTCGCGACCCCGACCCCCGGCGGCAAACTGCTCATGGCCGAGCGTCTGGATAATGTACGGCTGACTGACGGCAGATTTTTCCAGGTCACGCCCGGCAGCCATGAGCTGCGGGTGCGTTACGACTTCGAAGTGTTTGGCGGCGGCGGCAGCTTGATGACCGGCCCGGTCGAGCGCCTGTGCTACTTGTATATCCGCTACGACCATTTCGAAGCCGGCCAGCGTTACTTGCTGGAAGGGCGTTCGCTGGGGTTCACGCCGAGTGCGCGGTTGTACAACGCCAAACGCGAGATCGTTGCCGAGGATCGCGATATCAACTGCGTCAGCTGAGACGGATCAGTTGCCGTTTTTCTGATAAATGATCGCCTTGGTGCCGTAGTCGCAGGTGCCGACGACCATGGCCACGTCGTGCTTGTCGGCCTCTTCCTTGCTGACGATTTCCAGCGTGTAGGAGGGCACCGCGTTAGCCTGGATCTTGACCTCGATCTCGTTCTTCAATTCTTCACAATCTTTCGGTGCGGCCAGAACCGTTGTGGCCAGTGCACTGCAGAGAATAGCCAAGCCAATACGTTTCATAGATGAAGCTCCCTGGTGCAGCGCGCACGGGCGTGCGCTGAAGCTGCTGTCACGTATTCGACCATATTTTTGCGCGGCGGGTTCTGACTTCGCTCACATCTTCAAGTACTGCGGTAATTTTGGATCGCCATCACGAGCAGGCTCGCCCCCCCATTGGACGTGTTCACAAACACATCCCCTGTGGGAGCGACCTGCTCGCGAATGGGCCAGTCAGCGCCGACTTAGCTGACCAACGAAGCTTCAAGGGTGATCTTGGCATTCAACACCTTGGACACCGGGCACCCTTCCTTGGCCTTGTTGCTCAGTTCTTCAAACTGCGCCTGGGTCGCCCCCGGGATTTTCGCCTTGAGGATCAGCTTCACCGCGGTGATCGCAAAACCACCCTCGACTTTATCCAGAGTGACTTCAGCGTTGGTGTCGATGCTCTCGGCCGTCAGGCCGGCATCGCCGAGAATCATCGAAAACGCCATGGAAAAACAGCCGGCATGGGCCGCGCCAATCAGTTCTTCCGGGTTGGTGCCCTTGCCGCCTTCGAAGCGGGCCTTGAAGCCGTAGGGCGCTTCTCTGAGGACACCGGTTTCGGTCGAGATCGAGCCGATGCCGGTTTTCAGATCGCCTGCCCAATGTGCGGATGCTTTCTTCACGATAGCCATGTCTGCCTCCTCAAGATCTGGCGCGGAACGCCGCGCCGTCGTGGTTTTGCTTGCAAGGCTTCTGAGGATAGACGCCGGGACAAAGTTCAGCTCATCTGAATGGTTGACTTTTTTAGTAGGAAATTTCGTCTGCGCTATTGAAATTCGGGTATATGCCCTCATTGCACAAAACACGCTTATGGATTCGGCAGGTTTTCGTTCGCAAGAAAAACCTGCCTCCTCACTCGGAGAAGCAGGTTTATGAAGCAACTCTCAGATGTAAAATTTTCTACCCTCGATCTGGTGCCGGTGCGCGAAAACGGCAGCCCGGCGCAGTCGCTGCGCAACTCGCTGGACCTGGCGCAGCACGTCGAGAAGCTCGGCTATACCCGGTTCTGGGTCGCCGAGCACCACAACATGGACGGCATCGCCAGTTCGGCCACCTCGGTGTTGCTGGGCTATCTGGCCGGCGGCACCTCGACGATTCGCGTCGGCTCCGGCGGCGTCATGCTGCCCAACCACGCGCCGCTGGTGATCGCCGAACAGTTCGGCACCCTGGAAAGCCTGTATCCGGGACGCATCGACCTGGGTCTGGGCCGTGCGCCGGGTTCCGATCAAATGACTGCCCGTGCCCTGCGCCGCGAGCGTTCCGGCAGTGCCGATGACTTCCCGGAAGACGTCGCCGAGCTGGCGCGGTTCCTCGGTCCGCGCACCCCGGATCAGCGGGTGATCGCCATGCCCGGCACCGGCACCCATGTGCCGATCTGGTTGCTCGGTTCCAGTCTGTTCAGTGCGCAACTGGCCGGTGAGCGCGGTTTGCCTTATGCCTTTGCCTCGCACTTCGCGCCGCGTTTCATGCATGAGGCGATTCGCGTCTATCGCAACCACTTCAAACCGTCGGCGGTGCTCGATAAACCGTACGTGATGCTTGGTGTGCCGCTGGTGGCGGCGGATACCGATGAGAAGGCCGATTACTTGGCGACTTCGGTGTACCAGCGCATTCTCGCGCTGATGCGTGGGCAGAGTCTGGTGCAGCGTCCGCCAGTGAAAAGCATGGACGGCCTGTGGCTGCCCCATGAACGCGAGGCGGTGGGTGATTTCCTCGGTCTGGCGATGGTCGGCAGCCCGCAGAAGATCCGTGCGAAGCTGGAGGTGCTGGTCGAGCAGACCCAGGCCGATGAGCTGATTTTCACCTGCGACCTGTATGAGCATGCCGATCGCCTGCATTCCTATGAATTGCTGGCGCAGGTGATGAAGGGCTGACGCCCGCAATAGAAAATCATCACCCACAAAAAAGCCGACGCCTTCGCGTCGGCTTTTGCATTTCAATCGCGATCACCCGCGTTTGTACACGATTTCCTTGGTCTTGCCCTCGCAGGTGCCAACGACTTTTCCGCCATTGGTTCCCTTATCGACAACCTCCAGCGAATACCCTGCAACGCCCTTGGCATCCAGCTTCGCCGCAATCTCGCTTTTCAGCTCTTCACAAGGCTTGCCAGCAGCAAACGCGCCACCCGCAAGGCTCAACAAACCTACTGCCAATATGAACTTCTTCATCGGTCGCACTCCCTGGTCGGATTAAAAGAGGCGGGCATCGGGCATCCCGATGCGCTCACCTTGTAGCGCTTTGCCATTCCTATGGCACTCGGCCAGCGCGCAAGTTCAGAAGCGTAGCGCAAACTCAGCTGCTGGCAATCCGGAAGCCGACTTTCAGCGTGACCTGGAAATGCGCTGCCTTGCCGTCCTTGATGTGGCCACGGGTCTCGACCACTTCAAACCATTCCAGGTGTTTGATGCTCTTGTTCGCTTCAGCCAGCGCATTGTTGATGGCGTCTTCGATGCTGGTGGTGGACGAGCCGACCAGCTCGACTTTCTTGTACGTGTGATGGTCACTCATGGCGAACTCCTTGACGGGTGAAATTGACGTGTGGAATTGAGATTAGCAGTGAATCTGCTCTGTTGATTTCGGTGCCACGGCGCAAGCGAAGTTCAGATTTTCTGCACTTTCTCGAACCGGCGAAGTCCCAACCAACACACGCCACTCATCACCAATGCAGGAGAGCCACCATGGCCAACACCTCTTTACGTAAAGCCTCGTTGCAAAGCATGGAAGCCGAGATCGAGAGTCTGCTCAAATCGTTGGAAAGCCTGAAGGATGACGCCTCTGACGAGTCGCGCAAGACCCTCAAGGCGCTCAAGAGCAACGCTGAAAGCGCGCTGAAACATTCGCGCAGCCTGCTCAGCGATGCCTATGAAGAAGTCAAAGTGAAAACCCGCGAGACCGGCATCGCCACCCGCGATTACGCTCAGGAACATCCTTGGACCACCGCCGGTGTGGCAGTCGGTGCAATCGGCTTGCTGGCCGCTTACTTGCTGTTCAAGCGCGGCGAGTGATCCGACTGGCGCAGTTCGTTCTTGAGCCACTGCGCCAGTTGCCGGGCGCGCCCGTCTGCGGCGCGCTTGGGTAGCCACAGCGCCAGTTGCGCCGGGGTTTCACAGAAGCCCCACGGCGCAACCAGGCGACCGGCCTTCAGATCTTCCGCCACCAGCGGCTCTGGCGCGATCGCCACGCCGAGTCCGGCCACTGCGGCTTCCAGCAAATAATACAAATGCTCAAAACCTTGCCCGAGCTTCAACGCCTTGGCGTCGAGGTGGCTTTGCTGTGCCCAGCTCGGCCAGGCTTGCGGGCGCGAGGTGGTGTGCAACAACGGTTCGCTGAGCAAGGCGGACGCCGGCGCGGTTTGCAGGCGCTGATAACCGCTGAACAGCGGGCTCATCACCGGCCCGATGCGTTCCGCCGCCAGTTCATACACCTGCATGTCTGCCGGCCATGGCGGCTCTGCGAACAGCAGCAAGGCGTCGAGTCCGGGGCGCCGGGGATCGAGATCGCCTTCACCGGCCGACAGGTGCAGACGCAAGTCCGGCAAGTCGGCATTCAGCCGGCCCAGGCGTGGAATGAACCAGCGCGCCAACAGGCTCCCCGAGCAGCCGAGGACGAATGGCGCGTCGGCGGTGCTTTGCGTCAACTCGGCACACACACTGCGCAATCGATCGAATGCCTCGCCGCTGGCGTCTCGCAGACGAATGCCGGCATCTGTGAGTTTCAAGCCGCGCCCGTCCTTGACGAACAGGCTCACGCCCAGATGCTCTTCGAGCACTTTGAGCTGGCGGCTGACTGCACCGTGAGTAACGTGCAGCTGCTCGGCGGCCTGACTGACGCTGTTCAGCCGGGCGGTGGCTTCAAAGGCCCGCAAGGCGTTCAGCGGGGGAAGGTCATGGCTCATGGTATCTGTGATTTTTCCTGACAGGTTGTGGCGATCTTATCGGTTTTCAGCGTGGAAGGTGAGGGGTAGAGTGGCGTCATTGTCTTTCGAACCGAATTCACCTAGAGCACACCATGACCCAGACGTCGAACACTTCCAATCTGCGCAGCGGCCCTGACGATAACGGCCTGTTCGGCGCGTTCGGTGGCCGCTACGTGGCGGAAACCCTGATGCCGTTGATTCTCGATCTGGCCCGCGAATATGAAGCGGCCAAGGAAGATCCGGCGTTCAAGGAAGAGCTGGCCTACTTCCAGCGTGATTACGTCGGACGTCCAAGCCCGCTGTATTTCGCCGAGCGACTGACCGAATTCTGTGGCGGCGCCAAGATCTACCTCAAGCGCGAAGAGCTGAACCACACCGGCGCGCACAAGATCAACAACTGCATCGGCCAGATCCTGCTGGCGCGGCGCATGGGCAAGAAACGCATCATCGCCGAAACTGGCGCTGGCATGCATGGCGTGGCAACCGCCACCGTGGCCGCACGCTTCGGTCTGGACTGCGTGATCTACATGGGCACCACTGACATCGAGCGTCAGCAGGCCAACGTGTTCCGCATGAAGCTGCTGGGCGCCGAAGTGATCCCGGTGGTGGCCGGCACCGGCACCCTGAAAGACGCAATGAACGAAGCCCTGCGTGACTGGGTGACCAACGTCGACAGCACTTTCTACCTGATCGGCACCGTGGCCGGCCCGCACCCGTACCCGGCGATGGTGCGTGACTTCCAGGCCGTGATCGGCAAGGAAACCCGCGAGCAGCTGCAGGCACAGGAGGGGCGTCTGCCGGACAGCCTCGTGGCGTGCATCGGTGGCGGTTCCAACGCCATGGGCCTGTTCCACCCGTTCCTCGACGACAAGAGCGTCGAGATCATCGGCGTTGAAGCGGCCGGTTACGGCATCGAAACCGGCAAACACGCGGCCAGCCTCAATGGCGGTGTACCGGGTGTGTTGCACGGCAATCGGACCTTCCTGTTGCAGGACGACGATGGCCAGATCATCGACGCCCACTCGATTTCCGCCGGCCTGGACTATCCGGGCATCGGCCCTGAACACGCCTGGTTGCATGACATCGGTCGCGTCCAGTACACCTCGGTGACCGACGACGAAGCCCTCGCAGCGTTTCACAAATGCTGCCGTCTGGAAGGGATCATCCCTGCACTGGAAAGCGCTCATGCGTTGGCTGAAGTATTCAAACGCGCACCGAAACTGCCGAAGGATCACCTGATGGTGGTCAACCTGTCGGGCCGTGGCGACAAAGACATGCAGACCGTGATGCATCACATGGAACAGTCGAAGCAGGAGAAACACTGATGAGCCGCCTGCAAACCCGTTTTGCCGAACTCAAGCAACAGAACCGCGCCGCGCTGGTGACCTTCGTCACCGCCGGTGATCCGGACTACGCCACGTCGCTGGCGATCCTCAAAGGCCTGCCGGGTGCTGGCGCCGATGTGATCGAACTGGGCATGCCGTTCACCGACCCGATGGCCGACGGCCCGGCGATTCAACTGGCGAACATCCGTGCGTTGGGCGCCAAGCAGAATCTGACGAAAACCCTGCAGATGGTCCGCGAATTCCGCGAAGGTAACAGCGACACTCCGCTGGTGCTGATGGGCTACTTCAACCCGGTGCACATGTATGGCGTCGAGCGCTTCATCGCGGATGCCAAAGAGGCTGGCGTCGACGGTCTGATCGTGGTCGACATGCCGCCAGAGCACAACAATGAACTGTGCGACCCGGCCCAGGCTGCCGGCCTGGACTTCATTCGCCTGACCACCCCGACCACTGACGACGCGCGTCTGCCGAAGGTGCTCAATGGCAGCTCCGGTTTCGTTTACTACGTATCCGTGGCCGGGGTGACCGGTGCCGGTGCGGCGACGCTGGAGCACGTCGAAGAAGCGGTGACGCGCCTGCGTCGTCACACGGATCTGCCGATCAGCATCGGCTTCGGTATCCGTACACCGGAGCAAGCGGCGGCGATCGCGCGCTTGGCCGACGGTGTGGTGGTGGGGTCGGCGCTGATCGATCACATCGCCAACGCGACCACACCGGACCAGGCCATCGACGGTGTGCTGGGTCTGTGCAAGGCGCTTTCCGAAGGCGTGCGTCAGGCCCGCGTCAGCTGAAGGTAAAGTTCCTGATACAGAGGAATTCGCGCCTCACAACGCAGCCTAATCAAGCAAGACCGAGGGATTCAGAACCACGTTCTGAATCCCTTTTTGCTGTTGGTGCAGTGAGGAAAGACCCGATGAAAATGCCGAAACGTCTGATTGCCGGACTGGGTGTGCTGATGATCAGCGCGACACCGCTGCTGGCCAGCGCCGATCCACGCGATGATCATGACCACGGCGGCCCGCAACCGGGCCATTACGAGAATCACGGCGACGATCACCGTGGCCCACAGAACGACCACCGTGGCGGTCCGCCGCGCGATTTTGGTCCGGTGCGACAGACCATTCGCGACAACCACGGCTATTTCGTACGCGGTGCGCCGCCACCGCCGGGCATTCGTCTGGAGCGCGGCCGGCCGTTGCCGCACGGCTATTACGGCGAGCGGCTGGACGGTCGGGCACTGAGTCGTCTGCCGGTGTATCCGGGGTATGAATGGCGCAGGGCCGGGGGTGACATCGTGCTGATCGCGGTGGGCACCGGGATCGTTTACGAAATTCTGGACGGTGTTCTGTACTGATCTGACACGATCACCTGTGGCGAGGGCGCTTGCTCTCAATGGGGCGCGGAGCGGCTCTGCAAATTCGGCATTCAGCGGATTTGCGACTGCTGCGCAGCCGAGCGGGAGCAAGCTCCCTCGCCACAAGGCTCAGCTCCAGTCTTCTGTCTCAGGGTAATTCAAGTCCGCCGGATGCCTTGTGCAGTTTGCGCAGATGCTCGCCGATCTGTTTCACGTTGGCTTCGCTGGCGGCAATCTCCGCCGCACGCTTGGGCTCCAGCAACTTGCGCACTTCCTTGTCCAGATCGCCGCTCAGGGCCAGCAGTTGCTTTTGGCGTTGGCTGCTTTCGTCTTGCAAACGCTTGAACTCGCTCGGTTGCGGCAGACCGTAGCCGCGGCTGTCGAGCAATTCAGCCGGACGACTGAGGAAGCCGCTGTTGGCGAGAATTTCCTGCAGGGTGGCGTTGGCCTTGTCCATGCCACCGTTCTCCAGCTCCCGGGCGCCGAGGTAGCGTTGCTTGACCTCATCCTGGGCCAGCAGCAACTGGCGGCGATAGCTGGCCTGTTCCAGCAGCAATAGCGCAGCACTGGTACGCAGGTCTGCGCGCTCGAACCACTGGCGGCGCTCTTCGGCAGACAGCGATAGCCAGTCCTCGACGCTGGTCTGTTGGATCGGCAACTGTTTCTTCAACACATCGAACATCGCCTGATAGCGATCGCGGAACGAGTCGAAGCGATAGCCCAGGCGCAGGGCTTCCTTGGGGTTGTCCAGTACGCTGGTGTCGGCCAGGCCACGACCTTTCAAGACCTCCAGCAAACCATTGGGCATGATGCTGTCCAGGCCGACGAGTTGCTTGTTGTTGCTGCCGCTGCGCAACAGTTTGAGGCTTTCGACGGCGCAGTTGTTGGACAGGAAGAAGTAGTTGCCGTCGTAGCTCCAGTGCATCTCGGCAGCGTGTTCGACCACCTCTTCAATCTCGGTGCGCGACAGATTCAGTGGCACCGAAGCGAGGCTGCGCAGTTCGGTCTTGGTGTATTCATCGATGACTTGGGCCAGTGGCAGCACGAACAGTCGCGACGGGTACTTGCCGACCAGACCGTCCCAGCTCGACAACTGCACGTCACCGACAAAGGCGCGGTAGGACAGCACCAGATGCTGGTCCAGGTCGAGCCGGCAATCCGGGCCCCGTGGTCGGCCCGGCGCACAGATCACCAGGCGCAACATGCTGTGGCCCCAGCGGCTGACCCAGTTCTGGTTGGCCTCGGCCAGCAGGTAGTCGACGGCATACACCCGTTCCGGATCGACTTGCCCCAGTGGCTGTTTGGCGAAATCGTTGCCGGCATTGAGGAAGGCGAAGGTGTTGCTGCAGGTGTCCTTGGCCGCAGGCGCCCAGCCGAAGCGCTCCTTGTAGTAGCGATAGAGCGCTGGACGCCGACAGGCATAGCTCGGGTCGAGGAGGAAATACTCCATGTTGACCGCGACAAACTCTTTCGGACTGGAGATCTCGTACAGGTCCGGACTGCGGGCCACCTGGCGATTGTGCTGTTCACGCTCGCCACGGCGCCCGACGTATTGCTGCCAACCGGCGAGATCGAGCAGGCGCGGGTCATCGCTGAGGGTGAAGCGCCGTTCGGTCTGGCCGCGACATTCGTCGGGAATGCCGATCAGGCCCGCGCTGTTGCTCCGGCGGGTGCAGCGCTGGATCAGCGTGCGCTCGGCGGCGGGCCACAGGCGCGCGCGGTCATAAATGTGGGTGAGTTCGTGCAGCACCGTTGCCAGCAGTTCCTGGCGCACCGTGCCGTGGGGGCGATTGGTTTTCTCTTTGGCCGCGCTGCCGTCGGTGAGGCCTGCCAACAGTTTGCGGTTCAGGTCGAGTTCGGCAACCAGGGTCGCCTGGCCGTAAGCATTGCCGGGCATGTCGTCGGTCCAGCCGACATCGATACGCCGGTCCAGCTGTTCGACGAAGCTCGGCGGCAGCTTCTGCATCGCTTCATCGAGCAGCGCCTGGCTGGCCTGCTGTTGAGCGGGGCTCAGACCGTCGGTCTTGAGCCGCAATTGCAGGCTGGCGTGAGCGCTGTTGCCAAGCAGCAGCAACGCCCCGGCCAGCAGCCAGGCGCCAAGTGACTTCACAGTGCGAGGATGGCTTCAGCGAGTACCTGGTCACTGGCGTCGCGGGCTTCCGGCACGCGCGTGCGCAAGGTATTGAGGGCGGCTTCCAGGTGCGCACCGCGAATGTCGCCGTTGGTGGCAACGAAGCTGGCCGCATCGTCGTGGGCTTCGCGGATGATTTTCGAGTCGCGAATCGACGTCGTGGTGTCTGAGGTGAAATCGATGGTGCGCTGGGAGGCACGAACGATGATGTTACTGGTGGCTACCAGGGTGTGCGCCTGGGCCACGTCGGCCAACAAAAACAGGCCAAGGGCGGCAGCAATCAGCGGGCTACGCATGGAACGACTCCGGAAGGGCAATGATAACGAAGGACTGGAATAACTATTGGACGAGAATTGCTTGTGCCAGTTCAAGGTCGCTGACATGAAGTTTTGGTCGGGATTTGCGCAGGTAATGCAGGGCGGATTCGAGCTGCGCGCCTCGCCATTCACCGTCACTGGCAACAAACGCCGCCGCGTCATCGTGAGCGGCGAGCAACAGTTTACGGTCGAACGGTGCGGAAGACACCATACCGGTCGCCCAGAGGCTGACCACGGTGTTTTGCGTGGAGACATCAAAGGCATCGACCGACGTCGCCCAGCAGGCGCTGATGAGCACAGAAGGAAAAAGCAGTTTGAGTAAACGCATGGGACTCGATAACGGTTAACGAGCCTAAAGGCTAGCGCAAATGCCCGGGCCAGAGCCAGCAGCGAAACATAGGGACACGACTGGCGTGTCCCTCACAGCAACGTCGGATCAGATCGCCAGAATGGCTTGCGCCAGTTGGGCGTCGGTTGCGTTCAGTTGTGGCGCCTGATGGCGGATCAGATCCAGGGCACTTTCCAGTCTCACGCCGCGGATCTGGCCTTGGCTGGCGACGAAGCTGGCCGCGTCGTCACGGGCGGCGATCACCACCTTGTTGTCACGCAGCGAAGAGCTGACGTCGGAAGTGGCGTCCGACGAGGACTTCAGTGCGCCAACCACGGCGTCGGTGGTCACGATGAAGCTGGAGGCGCTGGCGTTGGCAGCCACGGCCAGCAGGGCGGCAGCGCTGAGCAGGCGAAGACGGGACATGGTGGATCTCCTGAAAGTGAACCGTATAGAGAGGTGGCTTGTGTCTGATGAGTCAGACGCGGGTTACAGAAGATTCGCCACGTTCTGGCGTGGATATTAGGCCGGCGCGCGGGGTTCGGACAGTGGGCAGAATGCTAGCGCCAGAAAGGTTTCTCCAGTTCGCTGAGCCGATCGGCGTGGCTGAGACCGAGGTCCGCGAGGTCGCGCTGATCAAGCTGAGCCAGTAGACGCCGTGTCCTGGCGCGCTCCAGTCCTAGCCACACGCCACGCAGCAAGCGTCGCAGCAGGTGTGGACGAACGAGCGGTTGGATCGAAATTGCTGAAACATCCTGTAAGTCTTACATGGCGCATTCCTTAAGCCGAGAGGGGTTAAGGACATGCTGCGCCGGATGCAATGTGAGCAGCAGATACACCGAAGTGAAATTGTACTGGTTCAGATTGAGTATTTAATGAACTGTACCTGTTACTGCTGTAGGTCGCTGTATAGGTGCTTTTCAAACCCCTGAAACGACAAAACCCGTCGCGGTTTCCCGCGACGGGTCTTGTTTATTCAATTCGGGTTGCTGGCGGTGGGTCTAACGACCAGAGCCAGCGACGCTACTTAGCGCCAGAACGGCTTGCTCAGCTCTTCGTAGCGTTGTGCTTCGCTGATACCGGCGTCAGCCAGCAGACGCGAATCCAGACGAGCCAGTTGATGGCGGCTGGAGATGCGGCGCTGCCACAACATCAGGTTGGCGATAACGCGCAGAGGCAGGGAAGCCTGGTTTTTTGCAGCTTTGTCTTCGAAGAACAGTTCGGAACTGAGTGTACGTTCCATGGTTGACATCCTTCCGCTTGTGGCGGGATCAGGTAGTGGTTTAACTGGTGCCCATGATCCTCTGGTTTGCCTAGTCTCTCTAGATACAGTTCAACTGTATTGTGAGTGACCAGTTAACTGTTTATAGGGGGTGTACGGGTCAAAATTGAGCAAACTGTACCTGTCCGCACTTATGTGGTGCGTTTTTGCTCAATTCGAGGGAGGCGGTAGGCAAAAGCTGTAGGAAACAACCGGTACAGCAGTACAGTTTTTGCCAGATGTGGCGGGTGAAAAAATCCGCTGACACAAACTGTGTTTGCATCAGCGGTTTGACTGTGTGATTACACCGCGAGCATGCGTCCGGTTTCTTCCAGGTTGATGTGCCAGCTCAGGGCTTCGCGCAGGATGTGTGGGGTATGACCGCCGATGGCGCAGGCAGCGGTGAAGTAGTCATTCAGCGCCTGGCGATAATCCGGATGCACACAGTTGTCGATGATCACCCGCGCGCGTTCGCGCGGCGCCAGGCCGCGCAGGTCGGCCAGGCCGACTTCGGTCACCAGGATGTCGACGTCATGCTCGGTGTGGTCGACGTGGCTGACCATCGGCACCACGCTGGAAATCGCCCCGCCCTTGGCGATCGACTTGGTCACGAATACCGCCAGATGCGCGTTGCGTGCGAAGTCGCCGGAGCCACCGATGCCGTTCATCATCCGTGTGCCACAGACGTGGGTGGAGTTGACGTTGCCGTAGATGTCGAACTCCAGCGCGGTGTTGATGCCGATGATGCCCAGCCGGCGCACCACTTCCGGATGGTTGGAGATCTCCTGCGGGCGCAGGACCAGTTTGTCCTTGTACTTCTCCAGATTGCCGAACACGTCGCTGTTACGCCGCTCCGACAGGGTGATCGAGCTGCCCGAGGCAAAGCTCAGCTTGCCCGCATCGATCAGGTCGAAGGTCGAGTCCTGCAGCACTTCGGAGTACATGGTTAGGTCTTCGAACGGCGAGTCGATCAGGCCGCACATCACCGCGTTGGCAATGTTGCCGATCCCGGCCTGCAACGGACCGAGCTTGTTGGTCATGCGCCCGGCGTCGACTTCCTGCTTGAAGAAGGTGATCAGGTGCTCGGCAATGGCGTTGGTGTCGACATCCGGGGTCGACACCGTGGACGGCGAATCCGCCTGCTGTGTGATGACGATGGCGACGATCTTCTCCGGTGGAATCGGAATCGCAGTGCTGCCGATGCGGTCATCGACTTTCACCAGCGGGATCGGCGTGCGTGTCGGGCGATAGGTCGGGATATAGATGTCATGCAGGCCTTCGAGGTTGGCGTTGTGCGCCAGGTTGATCTCGACGATCACCTGCTTGGCGAAAATCGCGAAGCTTGCCGAGTTGCCCACCGAGGTGGTTGGCACGATGTGGCCCTGTTCGGTGATGGCCACGGCTTCGATCACCGCGATGTCCGGCAGCTTCAATTGCTGATTGCGCAACTGTTCAACGGTTTCCGACAGATGCTGGTCGATGAACATCACCTCGCCGGCGTTGATCGCCTTGCGCAAGGTGCTGTCGACCTGGAACGGCATGCGCCGCGACAGCACGCCAGCCTCGGTCAGTTGCTTGTCGAGGTCGTTGCCCAGGCTGGCGCCGGTCATCAGGCTGATCTTCAGCGGCGTGACCTTGGCTCGCTCGGCCAGTGCGTGAGGGACAGCCTTGGCTTCGCCGGCGCGGGTGAAGCCGCTCATGCCGACGGTCATGCCGTCTTCAATCAGCGCGGCGGCGTCGGCGGCGCTCATCACTTTATCCAACAACGAAGGCAGGCGAATACGGTCACGGTACATGGATTATTTTCTCGGGAAGCGAGTAGCAGGATGCGCAGTCTAGTGAATTTCGCGGGCGCCTGTCCCGCTACCAAGGTCGCAAACGAGGCGTCTATTTAGCGGGTTTGAAGTAAAACACCGTTACCGGATCTGCAACAACGCGGCAAATTGTCCGACGCTATGCGCAAACAAAAACGCCCCGACAAGTCGGGGCGTTCGGTACCGCAGCGACGGATTACTCGACCGCTTTGACCATGTCTTCGATGACTTTTTTCGCGTCGCCGAACACCATCATGGTCTTGTCCAGGTAGAACAGTTCGTTGTCCAGACCGGCATAGCCGCTGGCCATCGAGCGCTTGTTGACGATGATGGTCTTGGCTTTGAACGCTTCGAGAATCGGCATGCCGGCAATCGGCGATTTCGGATCGTTCTTGGCGGCCGGGTTGACCACGTCGTTGGCGCCGAGCACCAGCACCACGTCGGCCTGGCCGAACTCGGAGTTGATGTCTTCCATCTCGAACACCTGGTCGTAAGGCACTTCGGCCTCGGCGAGCAGTACGTTCATGTGACCTGGCATGCGACCGGCCACCGGGTGGATCGCGTACTTCACAGTGACGCCACGGTGGGTCAGCTTCTCGGTCAGTTCTTTCAGCGCGTGCTGTGCGCGGGCCACTGCCAGACCGTAACCCGGGACAATGATCACGGTGTCGGCGTTGGTCAGCAGGAAGGTCGCGTCGTCAGCCGAACCGGATTTCACCGGACGGGCTTCTTTCGCACCGGCCGGGCCAGCGTCGGCCGTGTTGCCGAAACCGCCGAGCAGTACATTAAAGAAGGAACGGTTCATCGCCTTGCACATGATGTACGAGAGGATTGCACCGCTCGAACCCACCAGCGAACCGGCAATGATCAGCATCGAGTTGTTCAGCGAGAAGCCGATCCCCGCCGCCGCCCAGCCGGAATAGCTGTTGAGCATCGACACCACCACCGGCATGTCGGCGCCACCGATCGGGATGATGATCAGCACGCCCATCACGAACGCCAGGGCCAGCATCAGCGCGAACGCAGCGAGGTTGCCGGTGAGCATGAAGGTCACGCCCAGTACCAGTGTTGCCAGACCCAATACCGCGTTCAGCTTGTGCTGACCGCTGAACTGTACGGGTGCACCCTGAAACAGGCGGAACTTGTACTTGCCCGACAGCTTGCCGAAGGCAATCACCGAACCGGAGAAGGTGATTGCACCGATCGCGGCACCGAGGAACAGCTCCAGACGGTTGCCCGCCGGGATCGAGTCGCCCAGTTGCTTGACGATGCCCAGCGATTGCGGCTCGACCACCGCGGCAATCGCAATGAATACCGCCGCCAGACCGATCATGCTGTGCATGAAGGCGACCAGCTCTGGCATCTTGGTCATTTCAACGCGCTTGGCCATGATCGAGCCGGCTGTGCCGCCGATCAGCAGGCCGACGATCACATAACCGATACCCGCAGTCGCCAGCTCAGCGCCCAGCTTATAGATGAGGCCGATGGTGGTGAGGATGGCGAGGGCCATGCCGAGCATGCCGAACAGGTTGCCGCGCCGCGACGTGGTCGGGTGCGACAGGCCTTTGAGGGCCTGGATGAAACAGATCGACGCGATCAGGTAGAGCGTCGTGACGAGATTCATGCTCATTACTTCGGCGCCTCTTCTTTTGCTTTCGGGGCTTTCTTCTTGAACATCTCAAGCATGCGGCGGGTGACCAGGAAGCCACCGAACACGTTGACCGCCGCCAGTGCCACGGCGAGGGTGCCCATGGTCTTGCCCAGCGGCGTGACGGTGAGGGCGGCGGCCAGCATGGCGCCGACGATCACGATTGCCGAGATGGCGTTGGTCACCGCCATCAGCGGCGTGTGCAGCGCAGGTGTAACGTTCCAGACCACGTGGTAACCGACATAAATCGCCAGCACGAAGATGATCAGGTTGTAGATACCGGGGGAGATAAGCTCTTCCATCGTCTGAATCCCTGCTTAGGCGTTTTTGCGGATGACTTGGCCGTCGCGGCACATCAGGCACGCGGCGACGATGTCGTCTTCGAGGTTGACGTCGAACTGGCCTTCTTTGGTGAACACCAGCTTGAGGAAGTCCAGCAGGTTGCGGGCGTACAGCGCCGAGGCGTCTGCAGCGACTTCACCGGCCAGGTTGGTCGGGCCGACGATGGTCACGCCGTTCTCCACCACGACCTGATCGGCCACGGTCAGCGGGCAGTTGCCGCCCTGGGCTGCTGCGAGGTCGATGACCACCGAGCCCGGCTTCATCTGCGCCACGGTGTCCGCGCTCAACAGCACCGGAGCCTTGCGGCCCGGGATCAGTGCGGTGGTGATGACGATGTCGGCCTGTTTGGCGCGTTCGTGCACGGCCTGGGCCTGACGCTGCATCCAGCTCGCCGGCATTGGTCGCGCGTAACCGCCGACACCGACCGCGCATTCGCGCTCTTCGTCGGTTTCGTAAGGCACGTCGACGAACTTGGCACCGAGGGATTCGATCTGCTCCTTCACTGCCGGACGCACGTCAGACGCTTCGATCACCGCACCCAGACGTTTCGCCGTGGCAATCGCCTGCAACCCGGCCACGCCTGCGCCGAGAATCAGCACGCGCGCCGCTTTCACGGTGCCCGCAGCGGTCATCAGCATCGGCATGAAGCGCGGATAGTGGTGCGCGGCCAGCAACACAGCCTTATAGCCGGCAATGTTCGCCTGCGACGACAACACATCGAGACTCTGCGCGCGGGAGGTGCGCGGCGCCGCTTCGAGGGCGAACGCGGTGATCCCGCACTCGGCCATTTTGGCGATGGTGTCGTTGTTGAACGGGTTGAGCATCCCCACCAGCACCGCGCCGCGCTTGATCAGCGTCAGTTCGGCGTCGCTGGGGGCGACCACTTTGAGAATCAGCTCGGCACCGAACGCGTCATTGGCACTGCCAATGGTTGCGCCCGCTGCTTCATAGGCACTGTCGACAACACTGGCTTTGACGCCGGCGCCGGTTTGCACAGTGACCTTATGACCTTGGCTGATCAGCTTTTTAATGGTTTCCGGGGTTGCAGCAACCCGTGTTTCACCGGTCTGGGTTTCGAGAGGAACACCAATGTGCACGTCAAATCTCCTGCGTGATCTTATTGAGTAAACCCAGGCACTGCGGATGGTGCGACTGGGGCGGCCGATCAGCACGATCCCGCCAAATCAGGGCGGGGCGCGGCATTTTGCAGGCGAACTTTATGCCCTTCAAGGGATTATGACGGGTGACGGAAAATTAACTACAAGTCATCCCGTGACCGAATGTCGCAGATGGCCGGCGCAATCCCTTGCAGGCCGTGCCTTGTAAGGATTCTGGCTGAATTTTAAAAAATTTCTCATCGGCGGCGTGAATAGGCCGTAATGAGTCGTCAATGGAGGCTCAAAGCCACGTCCGCAGGCGCTTGTGGGACGTCTGTACGACTTTCGGATACAGTCTGCGATTTTGCGACAAATACTTATATCTGTAGGGCTTTTATTTTCCTGACTACCGGGTTAGCAATCGCTGAAAGCCTCTATCCTTCTAGGCTGTAGCTGTTTGCCTGATTCACCAGCCAGTCGCGAAAAGCCTTTAGCGACGCCGATTCGACCTTTCGCTCTGGAATCATCAGGTAATAAGCCTTGATGCTGGAGAGCGCATTCGGGTTGGCGATCACCAGGCGTTTCTCGGTCAGTTCGCGCTGAATCAGGAACGGTGGAATCAGCGCGATCCCCATGTCGTGCATGGCCGCCTGGGCCAGCATGGAGAATAGCTCGTAGCGTGGGCCTGTCATGTCGCGGGGGATGTTCAGGTGCTGTGAGTTGAACCATTGGCGCCAGGCGTAGGGGCGGGTGGTCTGTTGCAGCAGCGGCAGCTCGGCGATCTCGTCGGGTGTCAGATGCGTCCTGCTGCCGAGTAGGGCGGGGCTGCACACTGGCATCGGATTTTCGCCCATCAGCCTGTGAGACTCAGTACCCGACCAATCGGCGTCGCCGAAGTAGATCGCCGCGTCGAAATCAGTGTCGGCAAACAGGAATGGGCGGGTGCGGTTGGTCAGGTTGACCGTGACCTCGGGGTGCTTGAGCTGGAAATCCTTGAGCCTTGGCAGCAGCCATTGCGTGCCGAAGGTCGGCACCACCGCCAGTTCGATCACATTGGTGCCTTGTTGGCCCATGACCGAAAGCGTGTCTCGCTCGACGGCATCCAGTTGCGTGGCGACCCTGCGGCTGTAGGACAGGCCGGCTTCCGTCAGCTTCACCCCGCGTCGTGAGCGTCGGAACAGTTCCACACTGAGGAAGTCCTCGAGGCTGGCGATCTGTCGGCAAATCGCGCCCTGGGTGAGGGAAAGCTCTTCGGCGGCCTTGGTAAAGCTCTCGTGGCGAGCGGCGGCTTCAAAGCTGATCAGGGCCGTGGTACTGGGGATCTTCCTGCGCATGTACGTCAACCTCACTAATACGCCGCTTAAAAGGCATTCAGCGACGTTTCGGAGTGAGAAATTAGCACAACAGGATGCGAAATCCTCGTTTGCCGCGATGGCGAACCCGGCCTAGGATCAATGCCACGTTAATTCACCGATTTGCGAGGACACACTCATGGGCGGTAAAGCTAGCTTCAACTGGATCGATCCCCTGCTGCTGGATCAACAGCTCACCGAAGAGGAGCGCATGATCCGCGACACCGCCGCCCAGTTCGCTCAGCAGAGCCTGGCGCCACGTGTCCTCGAAGCGTTCCGCCATGAAAAAACCGATCCGGCGATCTTCCGCGAAATGGGCGAAGTCGGGCTGCTCGGCGCGACCATCCCCGAGCAGTACGGTGGCAGCGGTCTGAACTACGTCAGCTACGGCCTGATCGCCCGCGAAGTGGAGCGTGTCGACTCCGGCTACCGTTCGATGATGAGCGTGCAGTCCTCGTTGGTGATGGTGCCAATCAATGAATTCGGCACTGAAGCACAGAAACAGAAATACCTGCCAAAACTGGCGTCCGGCGAATGGATCGGCTGCTTCGGCTTGACCGAGCCGAACCACGGTTCCGATCCGGGCGCGATGATCACCCGTGCGCGCAAGGTCGACGGCGGCTATAGCCTGACCGGCGCCAAGATGTGGATCACCAACAGCCCGATCGCCGATGTGTTCGTGGTCTGGGCCAAGGACGATGCCGGCGACATCCGTGGCTTCGTACTGGAGAAGGGCTGGAAAGGCCTGAGCGCTCCGGCGATTCACGGCAAGGTCGGCCTGCGGGCGTCGATCACCGGTGAAATCGTCATGGACAACGTTTTTGTGCCGGAAGAGAACATCTTCCCCGACGTGCGTGGCCTGAAAGGTCCGTTCACCTGCCTTAACTCCGCGCGCTACGGCATCTCCTGGGGCGCACTGGGCGCTGCCGAGTTCTGCTGGCACACCGCTCGCCAGTACACCCTCGATCGTCAGCAGTTCGGTCGCCCGTTGGCTGCCACTCAGCTGATCCAGAAGAAGCTGGCCGACATGCAAACCGAGATCACCCTGGCCCTGCAAGGTTGCCTGCGCCTGGGTCGCATGAAGGATGAAGGTACCGCAGCGGTCGAGATCACCTCGATCATGAAGCGCAATTCCTGCGGCAAGTCGCTGGATATCGCCCGTATGGCCCGTGACATGTTGGGCGGAAATGGTATTTCCGACGAGTTTGGCGTGGCGCGTCACCTGGTCAACCTGGAAGTGGTGAATACCTATGAAGGTACGCATGACGTCCACGCGCTGATCCTTGGTCGCGCACAAACCGGTCTGCAGGCGTTCTATTAACAGGAGAGCGACCATGGGCGCGCTGTCGCATCTGCGGGTACTGGATTTATCGCGAGTACTGGCCGGGCCGTGGGCCGGGCAGATCCTCGCCGACCTTGGCGCCGAGGTAATCAAGGTCGAGCGCCCGGGTAATGGCGACGATACTCGCGCCTGGGGGCCTCCTTTCCTTAAAGACGCTTATGGGGAGAACACCAGCGAGGCGGCTTACTATTTGTCGGCCAACCGCAACAAGCAGTCGGTGACCATCGACTTCACGCGCCCCGAGGGGCAGCAGCTTGTGCGGGACCTCGCGGCGAAGTCGGACATCCTCATCGAGAACTTCAAGGTGGGTGGCTTGGCAGCGTATGGGCTGGACTACGAATCGCTGAAGGCGATCAATCCAGACCTGATCTACTGCTCGATCACTGGATTCGGTCAGACCGGGCCGTACGCCAAGCGTGCGGGCTACGACTTCATGATCCAGGGGCTGGGCGGGCTGATGAGTCTGACCGGGCGCCCCGAGGGTGATGAGGGTGCGGGCCCGGTGAAGGTGGGGGTGGCGCTGACAGATATCCTCACCGGTCTGTATTCGACCGTGGCGATCCTCGCGGCACTGGCGCATCGGGATCACGATGGCGGTGGTCAGCACATCGACATGGCGTTGCTGGATGTCCAGGTCGCGTGCCTGGCCAACCAGGCGATGAACTACCTGACGACGGGCAATGCACCCAAGCGTCTGGGTAATGCTCATCCGAACATCGTGCCTTATCAGGACTTTCCTACAGCCGACGGCGACTTCATTCTCACCGTGGGCAATGACGGCCAGTTCCGCAAGTTTGCCGAGGTAGCCGGTCAGCCGCAGTGGGCAGACGATCCACGGTTCGCCACGAACAAGCTGCGGGTGGCGAACCGTGCGGTGCTGATTCCGTTGATTCGCCAGGCAACAGTGTTCAAGACCACAGCCGAATGGGTCGCTCAGTTGGAGCAGGCAGGCGTACCGTGTGGGCCGATCAACGATCTGTCCCAGGTATTTGAGGATCCGCAGGTAAAGGCGCGTGGGTTGGCGATCGAGTTGCCTCATGCGTTGGCGGGTAGTGTGCCGCAAGTCGCCAGTCCGATACGGCTCTCGCAAACCCCGGTCGAGTATCGTCGTGCACCGCCATTGCTGGGCGAGCATACGCTGGAGGTTTTGCAGCGAGTGCTGGGGCTGGGCGCAGGTGCGGTGGCTGCGCTGAAGGACGATGGCGTGCTCTGATCTTCACTTCTATATAGAAGCGCGCCGATTCCCTCTTCTATATAGAGGGAATCGAGTGCTTTTTAGCCTGCCTGCAAGTTATTGAAAGAAAACTGAAATTAACGGTTGACGGCAGATTCTGGAGGTCTATAATTCGCCCCACTTCCGGCGCAGTCGAAACGGAAAACTCCTTGAGATTCAATGAGTTACGCAGTTTTCGGCAGTGGCTAGCTTCAGTTCATTGAGGCCTGGAAGGAGTTGAAAGAGTGGTGATGTTTGGCTCTTTTAACGGTTCGATCTTCTCGGTCGAAAGCGGAGAAAAAGAGGTGTTGACAGCAGCGTGTAACGCTGTAGAATTCGCCTCCCGCTGACG